>CAYMAF010000074.1:0-13292 GCA_964388365.1 uncultured Gammaproteobacteria bacterium
TCCGCGGACGGATGCCGACCGGCGTGATCGTGCCCTGCGCGAGCAGCAGCACGATTCGGCTGCCGACGCCGGCGCCGAGCGCATCCGCCGCGCCCTTGCCGAGCACGATGCGGTACGCGCCGGGCTCGAGCGCTTGCAGGCTGCCCGCGGTCACGAGATCGGCGAGCCGGGATACCTCCGGCTCGAGCTCCGGATCGATGCCGCGGATCACGAGCCCGACGGCCGCGCCGCCGGCGGCCGCATCCTCGACGAAGGCCATGCCCTGCCCTTCGACGAACGGCGCCGCGCCCGCGACGTCGCCGCGCGCGAGCGCGCGAGCGCGAAGCGACTGCCATTCGTCGAGCGTGCCGTCGAACGCGTGGATCGACGCATGCGAAGCCACTCCGAGAATCCTCCGTTGAAGCTCGTACTCGAAACCGTCCATCACGGACGTCACGACGATGAGTACCGCGACGGCAAGCCCGATGCCGAGCATCGAAACGAGGGAGATGAACGAGATAAAGCTCTCGCGCCGCCGCGCCCGCAGATAACGCAGCGCGACCGAAAGCTCGTAAGGCTGCCTCAACATTCGCCTCCGGCCTTCGTCATTCGTAGCGCAACGCCTCGGCCGGCGCGATCGACGCCGCGCGCCGAGCGGGATAGAGCGTCGCGAGCACGGTCAGCGCGAACGCGACGATCGGAATCAGCGCGACGTCGGCCGCGTGCACCTCGGACGGCACTTGCGTCACGTAATAGACGTCGCCCGGGAAGATCCGGAAGCCGAACGTCTGCTCGAGCCACGGCACGATCACGTCGACGTTGAGCGCCAGAACGAGGCCGAGGCCGGTGCCGATCAGCGTCCCGGCCAGCCCGATCACCGCGCCCTGCACGAAGAAGATGCGCGCGACCCGCGCCGGCTCGAGGCCGCTCGTGCGCAGGATCGCGACGTCGCGCTTCTTCTCGGTCACGACCATCATCAGCGACGCGACGATGTTGAACGCCGCGACACCGACGATGAACATCAGGATGATCGACATCATCGTCTTCTCGATCCGAATCGCGGTGAAATAGCTCGCATGCTCCTCGGTCCAGTCCGATACTCGAAGGCCGGGCTCGCCGAGCAGATCGGCGTTCGCGCGCCGGAACTCGCCGACGCCGAGCGCGTCTCGAAGACGCACGGCGACGCCTTCGGCGCGGCCGCGCAGGCCGTCGAGCGCGCTCGCGTCGGCGAGGTGCGTCAGCGCGAGGCCGCTGTTGTGATCGGGCACGCCCGCATCGAAGATGCCCGCGACGACGAAGCCCGTGAGCCGAGGCGCCGGCATGCCGCGCTCGTCGAATCGCGGCACGAGCACGCTGAGCGCGTCGCCGCCGCCGACGCCGAGGCGCGCGGCGAGCGTCCGCCCGAGCACGAGGCCGTTCCCGCCGGGCTCGAGCCGCTCGATGCCGCCGTCGCCGATGACGCGCACGTCGTCGACGATGACGTTCTCCTGCTCCGGCAGGATGCCTCGCACGACCGCGGGCTCGAGATTCCCGCCGGACGCGAGCATCGCCTGAAGCTCGACGTACGGCGAGACGCTGTCGACGCCGTCGCGCGCGGCGAGCCGGTCCGCAAGCGTGCGCCAATCCTCGAGGCCCGCGTCCGCTCGCACCGTCAGGTGCGCCGTCATCGTCAGCAGGCGGTTCCGGAGCTCGGACTCGAGGCCGTTCATCACCGAGAGAATCACGATCAGCGCAGCGACGCCGAGCGCGACGCCGACGAGCGACGCGCCGCTCATGAACGAGACGATTCCGCGGCGGCGGCGCGACCGCACGTAACGCAGGCCGATGAAGAGCTCGAGCGGCTGAAACATCGGCGCATTAAAGCACGGGACGCAACTGTGACCTACTGCTCAGAACGCGCGGCCGGTTCCGCGACGCGCGGCGGCGCGGTGCTATAGTCGGCTCCGCGCATTCGCTGGGCTGGAGAATCACGCAATGCGGTTGAAGAGAACGTTCGCGCTCGCGGCGGCCGTCCCCGCGGCGGCCTTCGTGCTCGGCGCGGTGCCGCCGGCGGCGGTCGGCGACGTCCTGCTCATCGAGAGCATGGAAAATGCGGCGTTGCGCGTGCCCGCGCGGCCCGCTCGCGGAGCGACGATGGCGCGCGTCGAGCGCGACTTCGGCGCGCCCGCGAGGCGCGACGGCCCGGTCGGCGAGCCGCCGATCACGCGCTGGGACTACGCGGACTTCAGCGTCTACTTCGAGCACGACCGCGTCATTCACGCCGTCGCGCGGCGCTGACTCGGAGCGCGGCACGGCACCGCGCCGAGCATCCGCCGCGCTTTCGGGGCCGCGGTACGCGCCGCGGCCTGACGCACGCCCGTGGCCGCTATCGGCCCATCGGCCGCCCGATCCCCTCGCGCCGTTGTCCCACGGCCTATAATTCACCGTGCCGCATCGGCGGCCGCACCCCATTTCGTTCGCGGCGATCGTCGTTGAGGCGTCGAAGGCCGCGACTCGCGGAACGCCGCCCGCCTCCCCGGGTCGAACCCGACTGCCGCCGCCGCGCTGTGAGATAATTCGCTGTTTTCGCTCTCGGATGATGCTCAAGACCTCTCTGCTCGATCTCGCGCTGCCGACGGCCGAACGCCGCCGCGTCCACATCGGACATCTGCCGGGCGCCTCGGCGGCGCTCGCGGCGGCCGAAGCCGCTGCGCGCCACCCCGGTCCGGTGCTGATCGTCGCGCCGTCCGCCGCGAGCGCCGACCGGCTCGAGCGCGAGATCGCATTCTTCGCCGGCGGCGACGCGGCGCACCGCTTTCCGGACTACGAGACGCTGCCGTACGAGCCGATCTCGCCGCCGCAGGATCTGCTCGCCGAGCGGCTGACCGCGCTCTATCGCCTCGCACGGGGCGAGCGGCGCGTCTTCGTCGTCGATGCCGACGCGCTGCTGAACCGGCTGCCGCCGCCGAGCTTCATTCTCGGCCGCTCGCTCGAGCTCGCGGTCGGGCAGGTCTACGAGCGCGACGCGCTCGTGCGCGAGCTGACCGACCACGGTTATATGCGCGTCGAGCAAGTCGCCGAGCCCGGAGAATTCGCGGTGCGCGGCGCGCTGCTCGACGTCTTCCCGGCCGGCGCCGCGGAGCCCGTGCGGATCGACTTCTTCGACGACGAGATCGAAACGCTTCGGACGTTCGATCCGGAGACGCAGCGCACGCGCGCGGAAACCGACGCGGTGCGCGTGCTGCCCGCGCGCGAGTTCCCGTTCGACAAGGAAGGCATCGCGGGCTTTCGGCGAAGGTTCCGCGCGAAGCTCCTGGTCGATCCGACGAAGTGCCCGCTGTACCGCGATATCTCCGAGGCGCAGCTCCCGGCCGGCGTCGAGTACTATCTGCCGCTCTTCTTCGACGAGACGGCGTCGCTGCTCGACTACGTGCCGAAGGACGGCGACCGCGCGGGGCTCGTGATCCTCGTCGACGATGCGACTGAAGGGCTCGACTCAGGCTGGAAGCTGATCGAGGAACGCTACGAGCAGCTTCGCGGCGATCTCGAGCGGCCCGTGCTGCCGCCCGCGGACGCGTTCTGGCCGCCCGAGGACGTGATCGCCGCGCTCGGCGAGCGCGCGATGCTCGCGCTGTCGCAGCACCGCGTCGACGGAGACGGCGAGAACGCGCCGGTCGAGCACGTGCTGACCGGCGGCGTCGCCGAGGACGTCGACCGGATCGCGCGCTGGCTCGACACCGCGCCCGACGATCGAACGCTGATCGTGACATCGTCGCCCGGCCATCGCGAGATGCTGCTCGAGCTGCTGCGCGGACGCGGCTACTCGCCGAAAGCGGTCGCGTCCTGGGACGCGTTCGTCGACGGCAACGAGCGTCTCGGCATCGCGGTCGGCGAGCTCGAGGAGGGCCTAAGGCTGCCGGACGCGAAGCTGCGCGTGCTGACGGCCGAGCAGCTCGGCATGGAGCGGCCGCGGCAACGCCAGCGCCGCCGCCGACAGACGCGAGATCCGGAGGCGGTGATCCGCGAGCTCACGGACCTTCGCGTCGGCGCGCCGGTCGTCCACGAGGACTACGGCATCGGCCGCTACCAGGGCCTGAAGACGCTCGAGGTGGACGACGTCCTGACCGAGTTCCTCGTGCTCGAGTACGCGGGCGGCGACAAGCTCTACGTGCCGGTGCACAGCCTGCATCTCGTTACGCGCTATACCGGCGCGGACCCGGAGCACGCGCCGCTGCACCGCCTCGGCACGGACCAGTGGGCGAAAGCGAAGCGGAAAGCCGCGCAGCAGGCGCGCGACGTCGCGGCCGAGCTGCTGCACCTTTATGCGAAGCGGGCCGCACGCAACGGCATCCGCTACGAGCTCGGCGACGAGAGCTACAAACGCTTCGCGCTCGAGTTCCCGTTCGAGGAAACCGACGACCAGCTCGCGGCGATCGAGCAGGTGCTCGAGGATTTGAAGAGCGACAAGCCGATGGACCGCATCGTCTGCGGCGACGTCGGCTTCGGCAAGACCGAGGTCGCGCTGCGCGCATCGTTCGTCGCGGTGAACGGCGGCCATCAGGTCGCGGTGCTCGTGCCGACGACGCTGCTCGCGCAGCAGCATTACCGCACATTCGCGGACCGCTTCGCGGACTGGCCGGTTCGCGTCGAGCTCCTGTCGCGCTTTCGCAGCGCGAAGCAGAGCCGCCAGGTGCTCGACGGCCTCGCCGACGGCAGCGTCGACATCGTGATCGGCACGCACAAGCTGCTCGGCGACGACGTCGAGTTCAAACGGCTCGGCCTCGTGATCGTCGACGAGGAACACCGCTTCGGCGTGAAGCACAAGGAGCAGCTGAAGAAGCTGCGCGCCGAGGTCGACCTCCTCACGATGACCGCGACGCCGATCCCGAGGACGCTGAACATGACGCTCGGCGGCCTGCGCGACCTTTCGATCATCGCGACGCCGCCCGCGGAGCGGCTCGCGGTCAAGACGTTCGTCGGCGAGTGGCACGACCGGCAGATCCGCGACGCGGTGCTTCGCGAGCTGCGCCGCGGCGGCCAGGTCTACTTCGTGCACAACCGCGTCGAGAATATCGAGCAGATCGCCGACGAGCTCGAGAAGCTGCTGCCGGAGGCGAGCATCCGCGTCGCGCACGGCCAGATGACGGAGCGCGCGCTCGAGGAGGTCATGCTCGACTTCTACCACCGGCGCTTCAACGTTCTCGTCTGCACGACGATCATCGAGAGCGGCATCGACATCCCGACGGCGAACACGATCATCATCAATCGCGCCGACCGGCTCGGGCTCGCGCAGCTCCATCAGCTCCGCGGCCGCGTCGGCCGGTCGCATCATCAGGCGTACGCGTACCTGATCGCGCCGCCGAAACGCGCGCTGACGCCCGAGGCCGCGAAACGCCTCGAGGCAATCGAATCGCTCGAGGCGCTCGGCGTCGGCTTCACGCTCGCGACGCACGATCTCGAGATCCGCGGCGCCGGCGAGCTCCTCGGCGAGGGACAGAGCGGTCAGATCGCGAGCGTCGGCTTCACGCTTTACAACGAGCTGCTCGCGCGCGCGGTGGAGGAGCTGAAGGAGGGCCGCGAGCCCGATCTCGACGATCCGTTCACGCACGGTCCGCAGATCGAGCTCGGGCTGGCGGCGCTGATCCCCGAAGACTATATGCCGGACGTGCACACGCGGCTCGTGCACTACAAACGGATCGCGAATGCGGCCTCGCGCGAGGAGCTCGACGAGCTGCAGGTCGAGCTGATCGACCGATTCGGGCTGCTGCCGCCGGCGACGAAGACGCTGTTCGAGATCACGTGGCTGAAGCTGCTCGCGCAGCGGCTCGGCGCCTCGAAGCTCGAGGCCGGCGCGACCGGCGGCACGCTGCGCTTCGCGGAACGGTCGAACGTCGATCCGGCCGTGCTCGTCGCGCTCGTCGCGGATCACCCGGAGCGCTTCAAGCTCGATGGCCCGTACAAGCTCAAATTCTCGTGGGCCGTGAAAAGCGAGGCCGAGCGCGTGAGCCAGGCCGAGAGGCTGCTGCTCGATCTCGGAGCGGGCGAGCTCGAGGCGGCGGCCTGACGGGGCGGCTATAATCCGCTCATGACCAGGCTCCGCTTCGTCCGCCCTGCCGCCGCGCTCGCGGCCGCGACGGCGCTCGCCGCGTTCGCGACGCCGTCGCTCGGGCAGAGCGCGCGCGAGCCGGATGCGCCTCGGCTCTATCGCGTCGAGGTCATCGTGTTCGGCTACGAGGCCGGCGATCCGACCGAGGAGCTGTTCGCGCATACCGCGGCGCGCGCCGCGATGCAGTCGGTCGAAGGCGACGCCGCGATCGAGACGTTCGACTTCGCGCCGTATCTGCCGCCGTCGGGCGACGACGCGTTCGGCGACGACGCCGCGAGCGAGCGCGGGCGCGATCGCCGGCTGCTCGGCGCGGAAGAGGCCGCCGGTGAAGAGGCGGGCGCCGGCTCGCTAGCCGACGGCGGCGCCGACCCATCTGCCGAGACGCCCCTCGATGATGCGTCGGCGTCCGAGACGAGCGCGGACGAAGCCGACGCCGCGGAGCCGTTCTGGAGGATGCCGGCCGACGCGGCGGAGGGCTTCCGGTTCAGGCTGCTCGCCCCCGACGAGCTCGAGCTCGTCGATGCGCGCCGACGCCTCGAGCGTCTCGATGCGTATACGCCGCTCGTCCACGGAGGCTGGGTCCAGGAAGGTCTAGCGCTGCGCGACGCGCGGCCTTTCGATCTCGCGTATCTCGGCGCGAGCAATCCGGTCGGAACGATCAGGCTGCACTTGAGCCGGTACCTGCATCTCGCGGTCGATCTCGTCTATCGTCCGGGGATGCGTCCGCCGCAACCGGCCGCGGGAAGCGCATTTCCGACGAGCCCGCAAGCACTCTCGGACGTGCCGCTGCCCGCACGATACGTGCTGCGCGCCGAGCGGCGCATCGGCAGCGGCGTCGTGCAGTATTTCGATCACCCGATGTTCGGCGTGCTCGTGCTCGTCCGGCCTTACGAGCCGCCGGCGAGGACCGCTTCCGACTCGGGACCCGCGGCGTAGCGCGCGGCCGGCGCGCCGAGCTTCGCATCGAGCAGACGCTGCGCGCGGCCGAGCAGCGATTCGACGTCGTCCTCGGGGCTCGGCACGCCGCCGGTCAGCGTGCTTTCGACCGTGACGTAGCGCCCGGACCTCGCCCGCGGATTATGGAGCCGGAGCCCGCGCACATTCTCCACGATGCGCTCCGCGAGCCGAGCCGCCTCCGCCTCGTCCTGGCCGATCACGGCCGCGACGATCGTCGTGTCGCCGAGCCGCGCACAGAGGTCGCCGGCGCGCCGCAGCGTTCCGCCGATCTGCGCGCCGATCATTCGCACGCACGACTCAGCGGCTTTCGCGCCGAACGTCGCGCGGTAAACATCGAGCTCGAGGATCTCGAACAGCATCAACGTAACCGGACGGCGATCCCGCCGCGCGATCGCGAGATCTCGGTTCAGCACCGCCTCGAACTGCTCGAAGCACGGCAAGCCGGTGACCGGGTCGACACGCCCCGCGAAACCGACGGGCTCCGGCCGCGGGCGCAACGCCTCCTTGAGCGGCGACGAATCGCTTTTGCCGAGCCCGAGACGCCGAGGCGACGGGCGCTGCTGGATCAGGTAGTAGCGCGTCTCGCCGCGCGAGTCCGCGAGCTTCGAGAAGCCGATGCTCGCGATCCACACCGTGCCGTCCTTGCGCCGATCCGGCAGCTCGACCTCGATCGGCTCGGACCGCTCGACGGCCGACAGCAGGTCGTCGACGCCGGGATGCTCGCCCCGTTCGCGCTCGAGCACGTGCCAGCGCTTGCCGACGACGTCCCGGGCCTTGAATCCGGTCAGCGACTCGAACGCCGGATTGACGTAGATGACCGGCAGATCGCGATCGGCCGCGTCGAGCAGCAAGATGCCTTCGGTGCTGCGCTCGACGATTTGCTCGAAGCAGTGGGAATCGATGAAGCTGTCGCGGGTATCGAGCGCCGGTTCCATGGGCGCATTATGTTCGGAACGCGGCGCGCCGAGTCTATGAAGTGAATCACACTGTGGCCGACCCGGCCTTGTCGATCACGAGAATTTCGAGCAGACGGGCGATCTTCCGCATCCCTTCGCGCAGGTGCCGGTCAATCTGGGCGTGCACGCCCTCGCCCGACGGCCCCCGTCCGGCCGCGTAGTTCACGCCGAGCGCGCAGATCGCGTAGTCGATGCCGAGCTCTCGCGCGAGAGCGGCTTCGGGCATCGCGGTCATGCCGACCATCGTGCAGCCGTCCCGCGCGAGCCGGTCGATCTCCGCAACGGTCTCGAGCCGCGGCCCCTGGGTCACTCCGTAGACGCCGCGCTTCGGCTCGTGCCCGGCGGCGCGCGCGGCCGCGACGAGCCGCGCGGTCATTTCCGGCGAGAACGGCTCGGCGAACTCGACGTGCAGGACCCCGCGCTCGCCGCCGCCGAACGTCGACTCCCGCCCCCACGTGTAGTCGATCAGCTGCTCCGGGACCGCGAGATCGCCCGGCGCAAAATCCGGCTCGATCGTGCCGACGACGTTGATCCCGACGCAGCGTCGGACGCCGTGCTGATGAAGCGCCCAGAGATTCGCGCGATAGTTGACCTCGTGCGGCGCGATCGCGCCCTCCTCGCCGTGGCGCGCGATCCAGACGACGCGTCGCCCGGCGATCTCGCTCGTCAGGATCGGGCTGCTCGGCGGGCCGTACGGGGTATGGGTTCCCGAACGGGCGATCGCGTCGAGGCCGAGCGCCGGAGCGCCGCTGCCGACGATCAGACCCAGCTTGCCGCTCATTCCGAGCCTCGATCCGTCGAGGACGGCCCGACCGCGAGAAGCTCCGGGACGCCGCGCCAATAGCCGCGATAATCCATGCCGCAGCCGAACACGTAGACATCGGGAATGCGCGTGCCCGCGAAATCGACGTTCGGTCGGTCGACCGGCTCGGCGAGCTCTTTCACGGCGAACACGGCTTTGTACAGACGCGCGACCCGGCGCTCGACGAGCGCCGCCTCGAGCGCCGCGAGCGTGAGCCCGACGTCGAGGATATCGTCGACGACGAGCACGGTGCGCCCCTCGAGGTCCGGACGGGGCTCGACGTGCCAGTCGAGCTCACCGCCTTCGAGCCGGTTCGCGTAGCGGGTCACGTGCACGTAGCCGAACTCGTACGGGAAATCGAAGCGCCGGCAGAGCTCGACGCCGGTGAACGCACCGCCGTGCATCACCGCGAGCACGACCGGATTCGCGCCGGCGAGCTTGCGGGCGATCGAGCTCGCCATCCGGTCGTACGCAGCCGCGACCTCGTCGGCCGAAAGCAGCCGCCGCGCGTCGCGCCTCGCCGTGATCGCGTCGTCGAGCCGGGTATCCATATCAGCCGTGCAGCTCGAGCTCGGGACGGCGGCAGAGCGGCTCGAGCAGGTCGTGCGCGCGGCGCCATTCGTCGGAGCGGTGCAGCGCGTCCCAATCGATGCGCCGCCGTCCGCGCAGCCGCATCAGCCGGACCTGCGCGGCCGGATCGACGTAGCCTGCGAGCGCCTCGAGCGTCGCGGGCACCTCGGACGGGGCGTTGCAGAGCAGGACGAGATCGCAGCCCGCTTCGAGCGCACGCACCGCACGCTCCGCATGCGTGCCGCCGACGGCCGCGCCCGCCATCGAGACGTCGTCGGAAACGATCGCGCCGTTGAAACCGAGCTCGCCGCGAAGTTGGTCGCGAATCCACCACGACGACAGGCTCGCCGGCAGCGCGTCGAGCTCCGGGAAGCACACGTGAGCGACCATGACCGACGGCAGCCCGGCCGCGATCAGCGAGCGGTACGGCAGGAGATCGTCGAGCACCTCCGCGTAATCGCGCCGATCGACCGCGACCTCGGTATGCGAATCGGCCCGCACGCCGGCGTGCGTAGGGAAGTGCTTCGCCGTGACCGCCATGCCCGCATCGCCCGCGCCCTTCATGAAGCGGCGGGCGAGCTTCGCGGTGACCTCGGGATCGGGATGCAGCGCGCGATCGCCGATCACGTCCGCGAGCTTACGGTCGAGATCGACGACCGGCGCGAACGAGAGATCGATGCCGACCGCCCGCAGCTCCGCCGCCATCATCCAGCCGAACGCATGCGCTGCGTCGAGCCCGGCCGCCGCGTCCTCGTCGTACAGATAACCGAGCGTGCGCGCCGGCGGCAGGCGGAAGAACGGCTCGTGGAAGCGCTGCACCCGGCCGCCCTCCTGATCGACGGCGACGAGCAGCGCCGGCTCGCGCACGGCGTGGATCTCCGCGACGAGCCGCTCGAGCTGCTCGCGGCTTTCGAAGTTTCGCTTGAAGAGAATGACGCCGGCGACGAGCGGCGAGCGCAGCCATTCGCGCTCCTCGGCGTCGATCGACGTGCCCTTCAGGTCGATCATCAGCGGACCCAGCGACACTTCCGCTTCTCCTCGGTTCACGAGATCTCGACCGGCGTGCCGACCGGGACGAGATCGAACAGCTCGACGATCTCGGCGTTGCGCATCCTGATGCAACCGATCGAGCCCGGAACGCCCATCGGCGCTTCGTCGGGTGCGCCGTGAATGTAGATGTAGCGGCGCATCGTGTCGACCTCGCCGAGTCGATTCCGGCCGATCTCGGTGCCGGACAGCCACAGGATCCGCGTCAGCACCCAGTCCCGGTCCGGGTGCTCGGCCGCGAGCGCCGGCGAGTAGATCTCCCCGGTCGGGCGCCGCGCGCGAAAGACCGCGCCGAGCGGCGCGCCGCCGCCGATCTTCGCGCGAACGATATGCCGGCCGCGGGGGGTGCGGAAGCTCCCGTTTCGCTCGCCGGCGCCGTGTTTCGACGTCGACACGAGATAGACCCGCCGCTCCCGGCCGCCGTCGAGCAGCGTCAGTCGCTGCGTTGCGAGATCGACGCGAAGCTCGATGCTCATGGCGCGCGCTCGGCGTCGCTCCAGGCCGAGTACGGATGCGTGACGAGCCGCACGTTGTAATAGCGCGGAAGATGCGTGACCTCGGTGCCGAGCCACCGCGGCCGCGGGAACGGCCGATCCTCGGCGTCGAGCTCGATCTCCGCGACGACGAGCCCGTCGTTCGCGCCGTGGAACTCGTCGATCTCCCATTCGAAGCCGCCGTACGGGACGTAGTGGCGCGTCTTCTCGATCAGCGGCCCTTCGGCCGCGGCGAGCAGCGCGTCGGCATCGGCGACCGGGATCTCGTACTCGAACTCGAGCCGCGACGCGGCGAGCCCGCCGACCTTGATATTGAGCCACGCGCGGTCGCCGCCGATCCGCGCGCGCACCGATGCCCGCTCCGAGCCCGCGATATAGCCCTGCCGCATCGTCACGCGGCGCACGGCCTCCGCGCGCCACGCGTCGCCGACCACGAGAAACTTCCGCTCGATCTCCTGCGCCATCGTTCCGATTCCGTCCCGCGACCGTCAGGCTTCGAACAATGCCATCGCCTCGACGTGATGAGTATGCGGGAACATGTCGAGGACGCGCACGGATCTCAGCCGGTAACCGTGCTCGGCGACGAGAATCTTCGCGTCGCGCGCGAGCGTCGCCGGATGGCACGAGACGTACACGATTCGCCGCGGCCGCGCCCGGCCGAGCTGCCGCACCGGAATCTCGGCGCCGGTCCGCGGGGGATCAAGCACGGCGATATCCCAGCGCTCGCGATAGAACGGCCAGTCGGGCTCGGCGAGATCGGCGGCGACGAAGCGCGCGTTGCCGATCCCGTTCCGCTGCGCGTTGCCGACGCCGCGCGCGACGAGTCCCGCCTCCCCTTCGACGCCTAGCACCTCCGCCGCGCGGCGCGCGAAAGGCAGCGTGAAGTTGCCGAGCCCGCAGAAGAGATCTAGCACCCGTTCCCCGGGCTCGACGGCCGCGAGCTCGACCGCCGCCGACACCATGCGGCGGTTGACGTCGGCATTGATCTGCACGAAATCCGTCGGCTCGAACTCGAGCTCGACGTCGAACTCCGGCAGCGCGTAGCTGAGCCGCCGGGGCGGCGCGAGCGGCTCGATCGAGCCCGGACCGCCCGTCTGCAGATAGACGTCGATGCCGTGCTTCGCGCCGAACGCCTCGAAGCGTGCCCGATCCTCGGGGCCGGGCAGATCGAGAACGCGCAGCACGATCGCCGCAGCGCGGTCGCCGACCGCGACCTCGATTTGCGGCAGGCGCCGCTTCACACGCGTCTCGCCGATCATGGCCGCGAGCTCGGCGATCAGCGTATCCATCGGCGGCACGAGGACCGGGCACCGCGACATCTCCGTGATGTACGGCGCGGCGCGCTCTCGAAAGCCGACGAGCACGCGCTCCTTCGCATCGACGTATTTCACGCCGAGACGCGCACGCCGGCGGTAATTCCACTCGCGGCCGACGATCGGCTCGAGCCATTCGTCCGGAGCGACGCCCGCGATCCGCGCGAAAGCATCCTCGACGACCTTCCGCTTGAAGCGCACCTGCGCCGCGTATTCGAGATGCTGCAGCGCGCAGCCGCCGCAGCGGCCGAAGACCTCGCAAGCCGGCGCGACGCGCGAAGGGGATGGCTCGATGACCTCGACGAGCGCCGCCTCGGTGAAACGCCGGCGCCGGCGGCGCGGCGCGACGACGACGCGCTCCGTCGGCAGCGCGTCGGGCACGAAGACTCGGCGGCCGTCGATATCGGCGACGCCTTTACCGTCGTGCGTCAGATCGACGATCGTCGCGTCGATCGAGATTCGCTCAGAGGCTGCCACGAGACGCTCGCCACGCGTCGAGGAACTCGAGCAAGTGCGGCCGGCCGGACTGCTCGAGCTTCGACTCGAGCTGCCCCGTCTCGGCCTCGTAGCGCGCGCGGTCGTAGAGCCCGCGCACGAGCTGAAAGCGCAGATACAAGAGATAGGTGTTGAGCACGTCAGTCTCGCAGTAGTTGCAGATCGCCGCGACATCGCCGCGCTGCCACGACTCCCATACCTTCGCGCCGCTCATGCCGAGCTTCCCCGGAAAGCCGCAGAGCTGCGCCGCGAGCTCGAGCGACGCGCGTCCCCCCGCCTGATAGCCCGACAGCACGTCCATCAGATCGAGGTGCCGCCAGTGGAAACGGTTCACGTAGTTGTTGAAGCGAAAGCTCGGATCATTGTCGCCGGTTTCCCAGTAGCGCGAGGCATCGATGCCGTGCCGCATGCAGCGATAGTTCAGCACCGGCAAGTCGAAGCCGCAGCCGTTCCACGAGACGAGCTCCGGCGTCGTGCGCTCGAGGCCGTCGAAGAAGCGCCGCAGAATCTCTTCCTCGGGCTCGCGCTCGGAGCCGAGACTGAAGACGCGCACGTCGTTCGGCGTCTTCAGCACGGCCGAGATCGCGACGACCC
>CAYMAF010000075.1:0-13181 GCA_964388365.1 uncultured Gammaproteobacteria bacterium
CCGTGCTCTGCGTCGGCATGTTCGGCTTCGGGTTCGCGCTCGTGCCGCTCTACGATGTCTTCTGCAAGATCACGGGGCTCGGCGGGCGGACGGCCAACGAGGCCCAGCAGGTCACGGAGAGCGTAGATCTCGACCGAACCGTTCGCGTCGAGTTCGTCGGCGCGCTTGCGAGCGGTGCTCCGTGGGAGTTCCGCCCGACCGAGAGCCATATGGAGGTCCATCCGGGCAAGCTGTACGAGACGCATTATTTCGCGCGGAACCTGACCGGACAGCCGCTCGTCGGCCACGCGACGCCGAGCGTCTCGCCGGGCGTCGCCGCGAAGCATTTCAAGAAGGTGCACTGCTTCTGCTTTACGCAGCAGGAGTTCGAGCCGCACGAGGGGCGAGAGATGCAGGTGCTGTTCATGGTCGACCCGAACCTGCCCGCGCACATCGACACCGTTACGCTCGGTTATACCTTCTTCGCGCTGGATCAGCGCTCGTAGGGAATTTCGTTATTAGGCTTCATCGAGGCTTCGAGTTGAATCATGAGCGCCGCGACCCAACCGTCTGACCGCTATTACGTTCCGCACGGCACGCACTGGCCGATCCTCGGCTCGATCGGGCTGTTTCTCATCGTCGGCGGCTTCAGCATGTGGCTGAATCAGGTCGCGGTCGGCTCCTGGATCGCATGGACCGGGGCCGCGATTCTCGCCGTGATGTTCTTCGGCTGGTTCGGCACGGTCATCAGCGAGAGCGTCAAAGGCTTCTACAACGACCAGGTCGATAAGTCCTTTCGCTGGGGCATGGCCTGGTTCATCTTTTCGGAGGTCGCGTTTTTCGGCGCGTTCTTCGGCGCGCTGTTCTATGCGCGGCAGTTCGCCGTGCCCTGGCTCGCGGGCGAGGGCAACAACTTCTACACGAACCTCTTGATCTGGCAGGACTTCGAGAACGCCTGGCCGACGTCGGGGCCTGCCGGCGCCGAATTCGAGACGATCCCGGCGTGGGGCGTGCCGGCGCTGAACACCGCGATCCTGCTGACGAGCGGCGTGACGCTGACGATCGCGCATCACATGCTGCGCGCGAACAAGCGCCTGCCGCTGAAGATCTGGCTCGCAGCGACGTTCCTGCTCGGCTTCATCTTCCTCGGATTCCAGGCCGAGGAGTACGTGCACGCGTATCGGGATCTCGGCCTGCGGCTCGACTCGGCCGGTATCTACGGCTCGACGTTCTTCATGCTGACCGGCTTCCACGGCGTCCACGTGCTGATCGGCTCGGTCATGCTGCTCGTCGTCTGGCTGCGCGTGATGCGGGGCCATTTCACGCCGGAGCGGCACTTCGCGTTCGAAGCGGTCGCCTGGTATTGGCACTTCGTCGACGTCGTCTGGCTCGGCCTGTTTATCTTCGTCTACTGGCTCTGACGGCGCCGCTGACCGGCCGGCCGATGCGCGTCCGGGCGCGTCGGCGGCCGCGCGCCGCGTGAAGCGGCTCGGATGGGCAAGAGCGTGCCGGCAGGCGTGTCGACACGCGACGACCGGATCAGTGAGAAGGCGGCGGCATGGGGGAAACCCCGTGCGGCTCCAAGACCCCCGTGTACCACGCGGCCATCAGCAGCAGGAAGAGCAGCACGGATAGTCCGACCCGCACCGTCAGAGCGTTCGCCAGTCCCCGCGATGAGCCGCGGGAGCGCAGCAGAAACCACAGCGCCACGGCGAGCGCCGCGAGAACGGCAAAGTACAATACGATCACGATCCGTTCCAATGGTCAGCTCCCGGCCGAGCAGCGGCGGCTTTCGGTCGGCCTTGCGATCGCCGCTAGAGACGGCGTTCGGCGTTCCGTGCGTCTCGGTCCGGCGGGCCGCGCCTTGCGCGGCGTTGATTGAACGATGGACGAGTCCACACATTCTACCGCGCCGCCGCCGGTCGAGCCCGATCGGATACGTCGTCCGTTGCTCGCGTTCGCGTTGCTCGCGGCGTTGGCCGCGATCTGCATTTCGCTCGGCTTCTGGCAGCTCGGTCGGGCAGACGAGAGCCGCGCGCTCGCTGCGCGAATCGCGCGCGCGTCGGCGGAGCCGACGATTCCGCTCCGCACGTCGAGCCGTGCCGACGAGACGCTGCGCTATCGGCCGGTCGAGATCGCCGGCCGCTACGTGCCGGAACGGCAGATCCTCATCGACAACATCGTCCATGACGGCGTCGCCGGCTACGAAGTGCTGACGCCCTTTGCGCCGCTCGACGGCGGTCCGTGGCTGGTCGTGAATCGCGGCTGGGTGCGGGCGGATCCGGACAGGCGCGTGTTGCCGGATGTGCCGGTCGACCGAGAGCGCCGGGTCGTCACCGGGATTCTCGATGCGCTCCCGGTTCCGGGGTTACGGCTCGGCGATGCGGCCGCGGGCGAGCACCGGGCGCCGCTGATCGTGCTGAGCTTTCCGACGATCGGCGACCTCGAGGCGGTCCTCGGACGCATGCTGTTCGGTTATCAGCTCTTGCTCGCGGACGGCGAGCCCGACGGCTACGTGCGCAAGCTTCCGGCGCCGGCGCTCGAGCCCGAGAGGCATCTCGCGTATGCGGTGCAATGGTGGTTGTTCGGCTCGATCGCGGGCGGCGCCGCGGCGGCCGTCGGATGGCGCGCGATGCGCCGGAGGAACGCATGAAACGCACTTTCAGGCTCGAGCTGCTGCTGATCGCGGCCGCGTGCCTCGCGCCGATCGTCGCAGCCTATTTGCTCTACTACTACGGCGACTTGTCGACTCTCGGCCCGACGCAGAACGAAGAAAGGACGTTGATCCATCCGGCCGTGCCGCTTCCGCGGGTCGACGGCTTGGCGGAGAGCGAGAATCCCGAGACCGCCGGCTGGGGCCCCCGCTGGTCGCTGCTGCACGTCCGCACGCTGCCGTGCGACGAGACGTGCCGCGAGGATCTGGTGCGCGTCGCGCAGGTCCACGTCCGCCTCGGGCGCGATCAGTCGCGCGTTCGGCGGGTCTATATCGGTCCGGAGCCCGCGGAGCTCGCGGCCGGGGATCCGACGCTCACGGCCGTGCCGAGCGGCTTGCCGTCGTACGCTGCGCTCGCCGAAGCCCTCGAATCGGCGGGCGTGCCTCCGGCCGCGGACGGACGGCTTTATGTCGTCGATCCGCACGGCAATCTCGTCTTGAGCTATCCTCCGCATCCGGAGCAGGAGGGTCTGCTCGAGGATCTCAAGCGGCTGCTCGCCGTGTCGCGGATAGGCTGATGTCGAAGCTCTTCATCTGGTTGGCCCGCTTCGGCGCCGCCCTCGCCCTGATCGTCGTCACCGTCGGCGCCTGGGTCAGGCTCACCGACGCCGGGCTCGGTTGTCCGGACTGGCCGGGCTGCTACGGGCAACTGCTCGTCACCGAATCCCTGACGGTCGACCCCGAGGTTGAAGCCGCCTACGGGCGTCCGCTCGAGAGCGGCAAGGCGTGGCGCGAGATGTTCCATCGCTATCTTGCGAGCACGCTCGGTCTCGTCTGCATCGGTCTCGCGGTGGTCGCGTGGCTGAACCGCCGGGATCCGGAGCAGCCGCGAGTCATGCCGTACGTGCTCGTCGGCCTCGTCGTGTTCCAGGGGCTGCTCGGGATGTGGACCGTGACGCTGCTCCTTAAGCCGATCGTCGTCGTCGCGCACCTGCTCGGCGGCCTCGCGACGCTCTCGCTACTCTTCTGGCTCGCGCGCGGCCGTCCACGCCCGCTGCCCGCGGGCCGCGGCCTCAAGACGCTCGGGGCGGCCGCCGGCGCCGCGCTCGTGCTGCAGATCGCGCTCGGCGGCTGGACGAGCGCGAACTATGCGGCGCTCGCGTGCCCGGATTTCCCGACGTGCCAAACCCAATGGTGGCCGGAGCTTGCGGATTTCGACGAGGCCTTCGTGCTGTGGCGCGGGATCGGCATCGATTACGAAGGCGGAGTGCTCGACCATCCGGCGCGGGTCGCCGTGCATTTCACGCATCGCCTCGGCGCGATCGTCGCGTCGCTGCTGCTGATCGCGTTCGCGGCCGCGCTCGTGCGGCGGCCCGGCGGCCGGGCCGCGGGCGGCGCCGTGCTCGCGGCGCTCGCCGTGCAACTCGCGCTCGGTGCGAGTATCGTCATTCTTGGAGTGCCGCTATCGGTCGCCGTGGCCCACAACGGCGGGGCCGCGGTCTTGCTGCTGACGATCGTCAATGCTCACAAGAGACTACTCGGATACTGACGCGCGGCCCGCGACGACGTGGCGGGACTACTACGCCCTGACGAAGCCGGGCGTGGTTCAGCTGCTCGTGTTCACCGCGATCGTCGGGATGTTCCTCGCGACGCCCGGGATGGTCCCTTGGGACGTGCTCGTCTTCGGCAGCTTGGGCATCGCGCTCGCGTCGGCTTCCGCGGCCGCGATCAACCACGTCCTCGATCAGCGGATCGACGCGGAGATGGCCCGCACGCGGCGGCGTCCGTTGCCGTCCGGGCGTGTCGGCGAGCGCGACGCGCTCGCGTTCGCGCTCGCGCTCGGGCTCGCCGGGCTCGGCATCCTCGCGCTTTTCGTGAATGCGCTGACCGCGGCGCTGACGTTCCTGTCGCTGATCGGCTATGCGGTGATCTATACCGCTTACCTGAAGCGCGCGACACCGCAGAATATCGTGATCGGCGGCGCGGCCGGCGCCGCGCCGCCGGTGCTCGGCTGGGCCGCGGTCACGAACCAGGTCGACGGCTACGCGCTCCTGCTGTTCCTGATCATCTTCACGTGGACGCCGCCGCATTTCTGGGCCCTCGCGATCGCACGGCGCAGGGACTACGAGAAGGCGGAGATTCCGATGTTCCCGGTCGCGTACGGCGAGGACATGACGAAGTCGTTCGTGATCTACTACACGATCCTGCTCGTCGTCGTGACGCTGCTGCCGTATTTGACCGGCATGAGCGGCCTGCTGTACCTCCTCGGCGCGATCGCGCTCGGCGCGGGCTTCCTCGGCTATGCCATCCGGCTGAAGGTCAAGCCCCGCCCGGATACGGCGATGAAGACGTTCGCGTACTCGATCAGCTACCTGATGGCGCTGTTCACGTTCCTGCTAGTCGATCACTATATCCCGCTGTTCTGGCCGGAGTGACCGGCCTGCGCCGCGGCGGAAGGCGGCCCGAGATTCGGCCGGTTTCCGCTCTTCCCGGGCGCACGCCGGCCCGCATTCCCGGCTCGTGCCGCTCCTTCTGTCTTTCGTGCCTTTTGGCCGGCGGAATCCGAGCCGCCGATCGGCGACAATACGCGCCGGAGCGGGCGCCGGCCCGTTCCGGCGGAAGCGATAGCCGATCCCCGACATGGATATCACCGATATTCTCGATCCGTTGAACGAGGCCCAGCGCGAGGCGGTCACCGCCGGCGCGGAGCCGACGCTCGTGCTCGCGGGGGCGGGCAGCGGCAAGACGCGCGTGCTTGTCCACCGCGTCGCGTGGCTCGTCCGCGTCGACGGCGTCGCGCCGCAGCACATCCTCGCCGTCACGTTCACGAACAAGGCCGCCGCGGAGATGCGCCAGAGGATCGAGGCGCTTCTCGGCTATCCGACCCGAAACCTCTGGATCGGCACGTTCCACGGCCTCGCGCACCGTTTGCTGCGCATCCATGCGCGCGAGGCGGGTTTGCCCGAGACGTTCCAGATCATGGATTCGGACGATCAGCTGCGGATGATCCGGCGGATGATCAAGTCCCTCGAGCTCGACGAGCACGAGTGGTCGCCGCGCGACGTGCAATGGTTCATCAATGCGCAGAAGGACGAGGGCCTGCGCCCGAAGGATCTCGGCGACGAGGGCAACGCGGGCCGGCGGCGGATGATCGACCTCTACGCGCGCTATCAGCGGCTCTGCGACGACGCGGGGCTCGTCGACTTCGGCGAGCTCCTGCTCCGCACGCTCGAGCTGCTGCGCGATCGCGCCGACGTGCTCGAGCACTACCGCGCGCGCTTCAAGCACCTCCTCGTCGACGAGTTCCAGGATACGAACGCGATCCAGTACCGCTGGCTCAGGCTTCTCGCGGGCCCCCGGACCGTGCCGTTCATCGTCGGCGACGACGATCAGTCGATTTACCGCTGGCGCGGCGCGCGCGTCGAGAATCTGCAGCATTTCCAGCGCGACTTCCCCGGCACCCGTATCGTCCGGCTCGAGCAGAACTACCGCTCGACGGCGACGATCCTGAACGCCGCGAATGCAGTGATCGCGAACAACGCGGCGCGTCTCGGCAAGAATCTGTGGACCGACGGCAGCGTCGGCGAGCCGATTCGCGTCTACGCCGCGTTCAACGAGCGCGACGAGGCGGAGTTCGTCGTGAATCGGATCCAGGACGCGATCGCGGCCGGGGAGCGGCGCCGCGATCTCGCCGTGCTCTATCGGTCGAACGCGCAGTCCCGAGTCTTCGAGGAGGCGCTGTTGCAGGCGGGCATCCCGTATCGGGTCTACGGCGGAATGCGCTTCTTCGAGCGAGCCGAGATCAAGGACGCGCTCGCGTACCTCCGGCTCATCGCGAATCGCGACGACGATCCGTCGTTCGAGCGCGTCGTGAACACGCCGCCGCGCGGCATCGGCGCGCGCACGCTCGACGTCGTGCGGGACGAGGCGCGAAATTCCGGCATGAGCCTGTGGCGAGCCGCGGCCGCGGTCATCGCGGAAGAGGTGTTGCCGAAGCGCTCGAGCAACGCGCTCTGGGAGTTCCTGAAACTCGTGGACCGGCTCGATCAGGACACGCGCGGCCTGCCGCTGCACGAGCAGGTCGAGCACGTCGTCGAGCGGAGCGGGCTGATCGCTCATCACGGCAAGGAGCCGCACGGCGGCGGCGAAGCGCGCGTCGAGAACCTCGAGGAGCTCGTGAACGCGGCGCGCGACGTCGTCGCGGACGAGGAAGCGGATATGCCGCCGCTGATGAGCTTCCTCGCATATGCGGTGCTCGAGTCGGGCGCCGCGCAGGCCGGCCCGTACGAGGACAGCGTGCAGCTGATGACGATGCACTCGGCGAAGGGCCTCGAGTTCGAATGGCTCTTCATCTGCGGCATGGAGGACGGGCTGTTCCCGCATCAGCGCTCGCTGAACGACCCCGAGGGGCTCGAGGAGGAGCGCCGGCTCTGCTACGTCGGCATCACCCGTGCGAAGCGGCGTCTGTATCTGACCTATGCGGAGCAGCGCCGGCTGCACGGGCTCGAGAGCTACGCGACGCCGTCGAGATTCCTTCGCGAGATTCCGCCGGAGCTGCTCGAGGAGGTGCGGCCGACGATGGCCGTCGCGCGCCCCGTGTATCAACGCGCGTCAGCGGGCCGGGACGCGGCGCCGGGCGGCATCCGGCTCGGCCAGCGGGTGCGGCACGGCAAGTTCGGCGAGGGCGTCGTCCTGAACGCCGAAGGCTCGGGCGCACACGCTCGAGTGCAGGTCAACTTCGAGCGCGGCGGCACGAAATGGCTCGTGCTCGCGTACGCGAATCTCGAGCTGATGTGATGCGCGGCGCATGAACATCCTGATCCTCGGCGCGGGCCAGGTCGGCAGCACGGTCGCTTATAGCCTCGCGCGGGAGGAGGCGAACGACGTCACGATCGTCGACCGCAATCCCGAGGTGCTCAGAGAGCTGCAAGATCGGCTCGACGTGCGGACCGTCGTCGGTAATGCGGCCTATCCGGACGTGCTCGAGCGCGCCGGCGCGCGCGATGCGGACATGATCGTCGCGCTGACGGACAGCGACGAGATCAACATGCTCGCGTGCCGGATCGCGTACACGCTGTTCGGCACGCCGACGACGATCGCGCGGATCCGCGCGAACGAATATATCCGCCGCGAGGAGCTTTTCTCGGCGGATTGCCTCGCGGTCGACGTCCGCGTGAGCCCGGAGGCGCTCGTGACCGAGCATATCGAGCAGCTGATCCACTTTCCCGGCGCGCTTCAGGTGCTCGAGTTCGCCGACGGCCGCGTGCGGCTCGTCGCGGCCGAGGCGCATCGCGGCGGCGCGCTCGTCGGCCGGCCGCTGCGCGAGCTGCCGCAGCACGTGCCAAACGTCGAGAGCCGCGTCGTCGCGATCTACCGCGGTGGGCGCGGCATCATCCCGGACGGCGACACGGTCGTCGAGGAGGGCGACGAGGTTTTCTTCATCGCGGCGCGCAAGGATATCCGCACAGTGCTGTCGGAGGTGCGCAAGCTTGACGAGCCGGTACGCCGGGTCGTGATCGCCGGAGGCGGGAATATCGGGCTTCGGCTCGCCCGCGCGCTCGAGGAGACCAACAACGTCAAGGTCATCGAGCGGAACTGGCAGCGTGCGCGCGAGATCGCGGAGCTGCTCGACAAGGCGATCGTGCTGCACGGCGACGCCGCGGACGAGGAGCTCCTGCTCGAGGAGAATATCGACAGCGCCGACGTGTTCGTCGCCGTGACGAACGCTGAGGAGGCGAATATCCTTTCCGCGATGCTCGCGAAGCGGCTCGGCGCGCACAAGGTCATGGCGCTGATCAACAAGCCCGCGTATGCCGAGCTCGTGGAATCCGGCACGATCGACATCGCGATCTCGCCTCAGCAGATCACGCTCGGCACGCTGCTCGCGCACGTCCGGCGCGGCGACGTCGTCAAGGTGCACTCGCTGCGGCGCGGGGCCGCCGAGGCGATCGAGGCCGTCGCGCACGGAACGTCGAAGGAATCGAAGGTCGTCGGCCGCGCGATCGGCGAGATCCGGTTGCCGCGCGGCGCGACGATCAGTGCGGTCGTTCGCGGCGAGCAAGTGCTGATGGCGCACCGCGACCTCGTGATCGAGGCGGACGATCATGTCATCCTGTTCATGGCGGACCGCCGCCAGATCGACGAGGTCGAGCGGCTGTTCGAGGTCGGTATAACGTTCTGAGGGCGACCGATGGGCATGACCGAGACGCTCGAGGCGCTGATCGCCTCCGGCAAAGACTCGCCGGCCGCGCGCCTCGCGCTCGCGACCCGATACCACGCGGACGGCGTGCTCGAGCGCGCGCTCGAGCATGCCCAGGTTGCCGTCGAGCAGGACCCCGATTATTCTGCCGCCTGGAAACTGCTCGGCCGAATTCTCGCCGACTCGGGCCGCGAGCACGAAGCCGCCGAGGCTTACCGTCGCGGTATCGAGGCCGCCGAGAAGCGGGGAGATCAGCAGGCCGGGAAGGAAATGCGGGTATTCCTGAAGCGGATCACGCGCAAGCCGGATAATCACTAGACCAAGGCTTTCCGCCTCCCATTGAACGACACGACGGCCGACAAGCTCCGCTGGCTGGGCGACGGGCTTCATCGCATCAGCGAAATCACCGGTGCGCTCGTCGCGTGGCTGACGTTGCCGATGGTCATCGGCACGTTCGTCATCGTCGTGCTGCGCTATCTGTTCGACGTCGGGTGGATCTGGATGCAGGAGGGCGTCGTGTGGCTGCACGCGCTCGTCTTCATGCTCGCCGCCGCTTATACCCTGAGGCACGACGCGCACGTGCGCGTCGATATTTTCTATCGCCGGCTGCCGCGGCGGCGCCAGGCGCTCGTCGACGTCCTCGGCATCGTGCTGCTGCTCCTGCCGGTCTCGGCGTTCATCTTGTCGGTGAGCTGGGACTACGTCGAGGCGTCGTGGCGAATCCGCGAAGGGTCGCGGGAAGCGGGCGGTTTGCCGTACCCGTTCGTGCCGCTATTGAAGAGCGCGATACCTTTGACGGCGCTCCTGCTCGTGATCGAAGGCGTCGCGGGGCTGATGACGCGCGTCCTCGTGCTGACCGGCCATGACCGCGCCGCGGCGCGGACCGCCGACGCGGGCGGGCGGACGAGCGCGGCGGAGCGCTAGACGGCGGGGCCTGCACGATGGAATGGCTCTCGATCGCGATGTTCGGCGCCGTCGTCCTGCTGCTGATGGCAGGCTATCCGGTCGCGTTCACGCTCGGGGGAATCGCGCTCGGGTTCGCGTATCTCGGTGCGGCGCTCGGCGCGTTCGACACGATCTTCCTCGAGACGATGCCGAATCGGATCTTCGGCATCATGAGCAACGAGACGCTGCTCGCCGTGCCGCTATTCGTCTTCATGGGCGTGATGCTCGAGCGCGCCCGTCTCGCCGAGAGCCTACTCGACAATCTCGGCGCGCTGTTCGGGAAGCTCCGCGGGGGTCTCGGCGTCTCGGTCACGCTCGTCGGCATGCTGCTCGCGGCGAGCACGGGCATCGTCGGCGCGACGGTCGTGACGATGGGGCTGCTGTCGCTGCCGACGATGCTGCGCCGCGGCTACGACCCCCGCATCGCGACCGGAACGATCTGCGCGGCCGGCACGCTCGGTCAGATCATTCCGCCGTCGATCGTCCTCGTGCTGCTCGGCGACGTGATGTCGTCGGCGTACAGCGAGGCCCAGCTCGCGCAGGGGAACTTCATCCCGGACACCGTCTCCGTCGGAGATCTCTTCGTCGGCGCGCTGCTGCCCGGGTTGCTGCTGGTCGCAGTCTACATCGTCTACATCGTCGCGGTCGCGATCGCAAGGCCCGACGCGATGCCGCGTCACGTCCACGAAGGCGAGCCGCCGAGCGTCGTCTCGCTGCTCCTCGCGCTGTTGCCGCCGCTCGTGCTGATCGTCGCCGTCCTCGGTTCGATCATCGGCGGTCTTGCGACGCCGACCGAGGCCGCGGGCGTGGGCGCGGTCGGCGCGCTTCTGCTCGCGCTGCTGAAGGGCCAGCTTTCGATCACGCGCCTCGGCGAAGTCGCGAGGAGCACGACGCGGATCAGCAGCATGGTGTTCTTGATCCTGATCGGCGCGTCGGTATTCTCGCTCGTCTTCCGCGGCTACGGCGGCGACGATCTCGTGCGCGAGCTCTTGATGGGCTTGCCGGGCGGCGTGCTCGGCGCGCTGCTGATCGTGATGGTGCTCGTGTTCCTGCTCGGCTTCGTGCTCGACTTCATCGAGATCACGTTCGTCGTCGTGCCGATCGTCGGGCCGATCCTGCTTGCCATGGGCGTCGATCCGATCTGGCTCGGTGTGATGCTCGCGTTGAATCTGCAGACGTCGTTCTTGACGCCGCCGTTCGGCTTCGCGCTGTTCTACTTGCGCGGTGTCGCGCCGGACGGCATCGCGACCGCCGACATCTACCGCGGCGCGATCCCTTTCGTCGCGCTTCAGGTGCTCGTGCTGATCGCGATCGCCGCCGTTCCCCAGCTCGTGACTTGGCTGCCCGAGGTCGTCTACGGCCGGTGAGCCGCGGCCGCGCGGCTCACTCCGCGTCGGCCTCGCTGCGCGGCGCGCGCTCCGCCCTTGTTCCCCGTATCCAGACGAGCGCGCCGAAAACGAAAAGCGTGATCGCGACGATCGCGAAGGGCAGGGGCGGAAGCCAGACCGGCACCGGAGCGGCTCCTGTGAGAATGGGGGAGATGAGCTTCGACACGACCCAGGCGATCGGCAAGCCGATCAGGATGCCGAAAGCCATCTTGGGGTTGACTTGCCAGATCCGCGCCCAGACCGCGAGCGCGACGACGATCCCGATCAGCCACAGAAGCATCGCTCTCTCCTCAGTGCTCGGGCACGGCGATCGGCGGCGGCTCGGAGAAGAAATCGAGCCGATTCAGCAGCGTATAGTCTCCCTCGATCGCCATCAGACCGATCAGGAACAGCAGCACGGTCGGCGGGCCTAGGATCGCGAAGATCAGCGCGAGCCGCTCCCACGCCATGTGCATGAAGATCGCGACGATGAATCCGGCCTTCAGCAACATGAACAGCAGGATCAGGCCCCAGCGCAGCAGCCCGTCGCCGAGGAAGTCCGTCGCATAGGAGAACGCGCTCAAGACGAAGAGCAGGGCCCAGATCCAGATGTAGATGCTGATCGGGTGCTGCTGGCCGTGGCTCGTTGCGCCGTGCATTCGAGCTTGGGTTTCCTCAACGGTCGCCATGCCCCCTCCTCACCAGAGATAGAAGAACGCGAAGATGAAGACCCAGACGAGGTCGACGAAGTGCCAGTAAAGACCTGCGATCTCGACGATCTCGTAGTTGCCTCCGGCGCGCTCGTAGTCGCCGCGGAGCACTTTCAGCGCGACGACGACGAGGTAAATCACGCCGATCGATACGTGCATCCCGTGAAAGCCGGTGATCATGAAGAACGAGGCGCCGAACTGCTCGGCGCCGAACGGGTTCTCCCATGGCCGGACGCCCTCGATGATCAGCTTTGTCCATTCGAAAGCTTGCATGCCAACGAACACGGTGCCGAACGCCGCGGTGATCAGCATCAACGATGCGGTTCTCGCGCGGTCGCGTCGGTAGCCGAAGTTCACGGCCATCGCCATCGTGCCGCTGCTCGTGATGAGCACGAACGTCATGATTGCGATCAGCAGCAACGGAACGTCGACGCCGAAAGCCTGCAGCGCGAAGACTTCGCTCGGATTCGGCCATGGCACCGCCGTCGAGATGCGCACGTTCATGTACGAGACCAGGAAGCACGTGAAGATGAACGTGTCGCTGACGAGGAAGATCCACATCATCGCCTTGCCCCACGGCACGTGGAAGGCCTGCTTGTCGGCAGACCAATCCGAGACGATGCTGCGCCAGCCTTCGGCCGGCTCCTCGTGCGCGATCGCGCTTACCCCGTGTTGCGCCATGGCTCTCGTATCCTCCCGCTTCGCCGGCCCGAGCCGGTGCTGCGCTCGTGCCGCGCGTCGTTCCTCGCTTCGCGGCGGGCGCGCTCAGGTCCTCAGCAACAGCCAGAACAAGCCGATCCAGACGACGAGCAGAAAATGCCAGTACGTCGTGCATAAGCTGATGCTCGTATCGGCTCGGACGAGCGCATTGGCGTCGTTCGCATCGAGTACCCGCAGGCGAAGGCCCGCCCTCCCGAGCACGAAAAGTCCGCCGACGAGATGCAGCCCGTGGACCGCGGTCAGCAGAATGAAGAACGCGTATGCCGGTGTCTCGGCCGTGTACAGCCCCGTCGCCGACAGCTCCCGCCATGCCCAGACCTGGCCGACGAGGAACATCACGGTCAATAGCCCCCCGGCGGCGAAGGTCCGCTTCGCCTGCGCGAGCGCGCGCCGCGCGATCGCGTTTCTCGAGATTTGCATCGCGACGCTCGCGAGCACGAGCGCGGCGGTGTTGATCCACAGCACGCTAGGGTCGTCGACCGGAACCCACTCGTGCATCCCGCCGCCGTGGCCGTGATTTTTGCGCATCACGTAAGCGCCGACGAAGACGAGGAACAGGCTCGTCACCATCGCGAGAAAGACCCAGAGGCCGACCTTCGGCGCCGACG
>CAYMAF010000076.1:0-13145 GCA_964388365.1 uncultured Gammaproteobacteria bacterium
ACCGTCGCGTCGATCGTCAACGACGCGCCGTTGACGATCCAGGACGCGGCGCTCGAGACGGTCTGGAAGCCAGAGAACTATACGAATCGCTTCTACGGCCCGGTCAGCCTCCGCTACGCGCTGATGCGCTCGCTGAACGCGGCGACGGTCCGCGTGCTGATGGGAGCCGGCGTGCCGAGCTCGATCCGTCATTTGCGGCGCTTCGGATTCGACGATACCGCGCTGCCGCGCAACCTGTCGCTCGCGCTCGGCTCCGGCGGCGTCTCGCCGCTCGATCTCGCCGTCGGCTACGCGGTGTTCGCGAACGGCGGTTTCCTCGTCGAGCCGTATCACATCGACCGCATCGACGATGCGCGCGGCGAGCCGCTGTACGTCGCGCGGCCCGCGCTCGCGTGCGCGGACTGCGACGAGGCGGCGCCGCAGGAGGCGAGCGGCGAGGAGCTGCTCGCGTCGATCGCCGGTCCGGCCGATCTCTATCCGACCTTCCGGAAGGCGCCGCGCGCGATCTCTCCGCAGAACGCGTATCTCGTCGCGGACATGCTGCGCGACGTCGTCGGCCCGAGGGGCACCGGCGCGCGTGCGCGCCGCGATGTCGGCCGAAGCGATATCGCGGGGAAGACCGGCACGACGAACGACAACCGGGACACCTGGTTCGCCGGCTTCCACCGCCGGGTCGTCGGCGTCGCGTGGGTCGGCTTCAACACGAACCGTTCGCTCGGCCGCAACGAGCAGGGCGGCGTGACCGCGATTCCGATCTGGGCGCCGTTCATGCAGGAGGCGCTCGAGGGCCTCCCCGAGGAGTGGATGGCCGAGCCCCCCGGCATCGTCAGCGTGAGGATCAACCCGAAGAACGGGCTCGTCGCGAGCGGCTGCAACGGCGACGCCGTGTTCGAGAAGTTCCGCGACGGGCACGTGCCGGAACGCGAGCCGGACTGCGCGTACCCGGGCGAACGTTTGCCGCACGGCGACGATCCGCCGATCGTGTCGCCGTCCGAAATATTCTGAGCGCGAAGAGATGGCTAGACGGAGCAACGGACCGGCTCTCACGATGCTGCGCGAGCGGCTCGCGCAGACCGCCGCGCGGCTGATGATCGAAGGCGGCATCGAGGATTACGGCCTCGCGAAGCGCAAGGCCGCCGAGCGGCTCGGGGTGAAGGATCTCGGCGCGCTGCCGAGCAACGCTCAGATCGCCGCGAGCGTCGCGGAGCGGCAGCGCATCTTCGAGCCGCAGACGCACCGCATGCGCGTGACGGCGCTGCGCCGGACCGCGCTGTCGATCATGGATCTGCTCGCGCCGTTTCAGCCGCGGCTCGTCGGCGCGGTGCTCGCGGGCACGGCGACGGACAGCTCGCCGATCGAGCTGCACGCGTTCGCGGATTCGCCCGAGAGCGTCGCCGCGCATCTCGTCGATCACGGCGTCATGGTGCGCGACTGTCAGCGCAGGTACCGCTACAGCGCGAAGCGGGCGTCGCTCGTGCCCGGATATCGGTTCGTGCACCACGGCGCCGACGTCGTCGTCGTCACGTTTCCTGAGAACGGGCTGCGCGAAGCCCCGCTCTGCCCGGTCGACCAGCGGCCGATGCGGCGAGCGGCGCGCAGCGAGGTCGCGGCGCTGATGGCCGAGGACGGCTGACGCGCAGAGTTTCCCGCGTCGTCAGCGCTCGGAGATCGGCCGGTAGTCGCGGCGCGCCGGACCGACGTAGAGCTGCCGCGGACGGCCGATCCGCGTGCCCGGGTCGACGACCATTTCCCGCCAGTGGCTGACCCAGCCGACGCAGCGCGCGATCGCGAACATCACCGTGAACATCGACTTCGGGATGCCGAGCGCCCGGTAGATGATGCCCGAGTAGAAGTCGACGTTCGGATAGAGATTCTTCTCGATGAAGTACTCGTCCTTCAGCGCGATCTCCTCGAGCTTCAGCGCGAGCTCGAAAAGCGGCGTGTCGTTCTGGCCGAGCCGCTCGAGCACGCGGTGGCACATCTCGCGAATGATCGCGGCGCGCGGATCGTAGCTCTTGTACACGCGGTGGCCGAAGCCCATCAGCCGGAACGGATCCCGCTTGTCCTTCGCCCGCGCGAGGTACTCCCCGATTCGGTCGACGGTGCCGATCTCCTCGAGCATGTTGATCACGGCCTCGTTCGCGCCGCCGTGCGCCGGGCCCCACAGCGCCGACATGCCGGCCGCGATCGCCGCATAAGGATTCGTACCCGAGCTGCCCGCGAGCCGCACCGTCGAAGTGCTGCAGTTCTGCTCATGGTCCGCGTGCAGGATGAACAACAGGTCGAGCGCCTCGGCCGCGACCGGATCGACCTCATAGTCGTCGGACGGGACCGCGAAGAACATGTGCAGCAGGTTGCTGCAGTAATCGAGCCGGTTCTGCGGGTAGACGAACGGCTGACCGCGCATGTGCTTGTATGCCGCGGCCGCTATCGTCGGGATCTTCGCGATGATGCGGTACGCGAAGATGTCGCGATCCCTCGGATTGTGGATGTCGGTGCTGTCGTGATAGAACGCCGCCATCGATGCGACGACGCCGGCGACCATCGCCATCGGGTGGGCGTTGTGATGGAAGCCGTTGAAGAACCGCAGCAACGACTCGTTGATCATCGTATGCGTGCGGATCGAATGGTCGAATTCCTCGAGCTGCTCCTCCGTCGGCAGCTCGCCGTGGAGCAGCAGATACGCAACCTCGATGAAGCTCGATTGCTTCGCGAGCTGCTCGATCGGATACCCGCGGTAGAGCAGCGTCCCGGCTTCGCCGTCGATATAGGTGATGCTGCTCTCGCAGCTCGCGGTCGACGTGTAGCCCGGGTCGAACGTGAACATGCCGCGCTGCGCGTAGAGTTGCGTGACATCCACGACCTTCGGGCCCACCGTCGGCTCGCGTACCGGAAGCTCGAGCGATTCGCCCGTCTCCGGGTCCGTCAAGGTCAAGCGCTTATCTGTCATCCATAGCACCTGGCAGTGGCAAAGTAGAGCAGTTCCGGCCCCGGGCCAGGGCGGACGCACACGATGTGGGCGCAGCCGGGCTGCTGCCGGCGCGCGGCCGCCACATTATATCAGTGCCGGCACCCAGGAAGCGCGGCGGACGCGGGCCGTTACTTCGTGGACGCGAGCCCGTAGCGGCGTCGGAACTTGTCGACTCGGCCACCGGTATCGACGATCTTCTGCTTTCCGGTATAGAACGGATGGCAGGCCGAGCAGACTTCGACGTGCATGTCGTCGGTATGCGTCGAGCGCGTCTCGATGACGTTGCCGCAGCTGCACGTGATCGTGATCTCCCGGTACTCGGGATGGATATCTGGCTTCATTGCGCTTTACGGGTCCAAAGCGGGGGCGCGTGAGAATACTGCCCCCCCGCCTGGGACACAAGCGGGCGCGGTGCCGGCCCGAGCCTGCCCGCATCGCATGGGGGCCGTGCCGCAACGGTTATCCACAGAATCTGTGGATAACTTTGTGGAAACGCGCAGGAATCCGTCGGGCTAGCGCTTCGCCAATGTGATTTCCGTCACTTTGGTCAAAAAACGATCACGCGTCGATTTTAGGCAACTTTCAGGGACTTACGAGTCCATGTGGATCGTGCGTGACAGGTTTGTGACGCAACGGGATTGATTTGCCGTCGCCGCAGCCGGCCTGTGCATAAGCGTACCGGACCGGCTGCGGCGCTCGGCACGGCGGCGCTGGGCCCTGCGCGTCGCGAGCCGGCGGCCTACGCGCGAGGCTCAGCGGCGCAGCAGCCGTGCGAGCTCTCGTAGCGCCGCGGCGCGATGACTCAGCTCGTTCTTCACGCCCGGCGGCAGCTCGGCCGCGGTGCAGCCGCGCTCCGGAACGAAAAAGACCGGGTCATACCCGAAGCCGCCCGACCCCGCGGGCCGCTCGGCGATCCTGCCGTCCCACGTCCCGGATGCGATCAGCGGAGCGGGATCGTCGGGGCTGCGCATCGCGACGATCACGCAATGGAACCGGGCGGTGCGCTGCGGTCCGGGCACGCCTTCGAGCGCATTCAAAAGCCGCTCGACGTTCGCCGTGTCGTTCGCGCCGGCGCCGGCGAACCGCGCGGAGCGTACGCCCGGCAGGCCGCCGAGCGCGTCGACGACGAGACCGGAATCGTCGGCGATCGCCGGCAACGCCGCGGCCCGCGACGCATGACGCGCCTTCAGCAGCGCGTTCTCGACGAAAGTCGCCGCCGATTCCTCGGCCGGCTCGATGCCGAGCTCGCTCTGCGCGACGAGCGACAGCCGCTCGCCTTCGAGGATCGCCTCGATCTCCGCGAGCTTGCCTCGGTTCGCGGTCGCGACGACCCACCGCTCGCGGCCCACGGTCATCGTGACAGCGCCTCGCGCTGCGCATCGAGAAGCTGCCGGATCCCGGTCTCGGCGAGGCCGAGCAGCGCGTCGAGCTCGGTTCGCAGAAACGCGTGGCCCTCCGCGGTCCCTTGAATCTCGACGAAGCCGCCGGCCTCGTTCATCACGACGTTCATGTCGGTCTCGGCCTCGACGTCCTCGGCATAGTCGAGATCGAGCACCGGGGTGCCGCGGAAGATTCCGACCGATACCGCGGCGATCTGGCCGTAGATCGGATTGCTCGAGATCTCCTGCCGCGCAACGAGCCGCTCCGCAGCGAGCGCGAGCGCGACATAGCCGCCCGAGATCGCAGCGGTGCGCGTGCCGCCGTCGGCCTGGATCACGTCGCAGTCGACGGTCACGGTGCGTTCGCCGAGGGCCCGCCGGTCGACGACGGCCCGCAGGCTCCGACCGATCAGCCGTTGGATCTCGAGCGTTCGCCCGCTCTGCTTGCCGCGCGCCGCCTCGCGCGGCGTGCGGGTATGCGTCGAGCCCGGCAGCATGCCGTACTCGGCCGTGACCCAGCCTTCCTGCTTGCCTTTCAAGAACGGCGGGACCTTCGCTTCGACCGACGCGGTGCAGAGGACGCGCGTCCCGCCGAACTCGACGAGGACCGAACCCTCCGCATGGCGGATGTAATCCGTGACGAACCGCACGGGCCGCATCTCGTCGGGCTTACGTTTGCTGGGGCGCATCGAAAAGTCACCTCTTGGTTGTCGAGTCGGGTCGCGCCCGCTCGATGCTGCACTGCGGGCCGCTCCGGCCGCAAGGAATACGTCAGGGGCCGAGCCAGCGGAGCGCGACGGCGCTGGTGTTGTCGCTGTGGGGATGATTGCGCGCAACGGCACGCTGCGCGAGCAACGGCAGCGCGCGCGCGACCGGCTCGTCGGGATCGGACAGCGCGGCGATCTCGGCGTCCTCGACGCCGGACCACAGCCCGTCGGTGCATGCCATCAGCACGTCGCCGGGCTCGAGCTTCTTTCGGCCGGCGATGCTCATGTTCGGCAGCGGCCAATCGCCGCCGAGGCAGCACTCGACATAGTTGCGCATCGGGTGCGAGCGCATCTCGCGCTCGGCGATCAGCCCTTCGCGGCGCAGCAGCTCGACGTGGCTGTGATCGCGCGTGCGCTGCACGACGCGGCCGCCGCGAAGCTGATAGATGCGGCTATCGCCGATGTGCGCCCAATACGCCGACGCGTCCTGAACGAGGCATAGCGCGCACGTCGCGCGCGGCTTGTGGCCGATCGCGACGTCGCCGCCGAGCGCCGCGACGCGCGCGTGCGCGAAGGTCAGCGCGAGCGTCAGAAAGCCCTGCGGATCGAGGACGACGCCGCGCTCGGCCGCAAATCGCTCGGCAACGGTCGCGACTGTGACCTCGGCGGCTTTAGCCCCTTCCGCATGACCGCCCATCCCGTCGACGACGACGAGCAGCGCCGAGGAGCCGTTCGTCAGAACGTCCACTCGGTCCTGGTTGTCTTGCCGGTTGCCCGGCAGACTCAGCTTGGCACACTCGATCCGCACGGCGATGCTGGGCGTCGTTTCTGGTCGTGGCGTGGGCTTTCGGGTCGGACGGACTGCGCGAATTGTCCGGCAAGAGAGAATGAAATTCCGCCGAATACTACGCGAAATCGGCCCCGGACGACGGCCTTCGAGCCGCGCGCCGGCGTCGGCCGGGTCGCCCCGAGCATCGCGGTGCCCGAGCCGGGGCCGGTAGCTGCTAGACTTGCCCGCACTTCGCAAGTCGCAGGAACGGATTCGACACCTTGCCGCACAGCATGACAGGCTTCGCGGGCGCGGAGGCGCTCGCTCCGCCATACCGGCTCGTTTGGGAGCTGCGCAGCGTCAACCATCGCTTTCTCGATCTCGGCTTCCGGCTGCCGGACGAGCTGCGCGCGCTCGAGCCCGAATGCCGGGAGATCGTCACGGGCCGCGTGCGCCGCGGGAAGGTCGATTGCGCGCTGAAGATCGGCGTAGCGGAAGAGGCTGCCGCGGCGGCCGAGCTCGACGAGGACGCGCTCGACGGGCTTCACGCGCTCGCCGAGCGGGTCAGACGGCGCTTCGTCGATGCGAGGCCGCTGTCGGTCGCCGACGTGCTGCGCTGGCCCGGCGTGCTGAAGGAACGGCGCGTCGACGCGGCCGAGCTCGCGGCGCCGGCGAAGCGTGCGCTCGCGGAGGCGGCGGACGCGCTCGAAGCCGCGCGTGCCCGCGAAGGCGAGCGGCTCGCGGCGCTGCTCGAGGAGCGCGCCCGCGCGATCGTCGAGCTGCTCGAAACCGTGCGCCCGCGCGTCGAAGGTGCGCAGGAGCGTTATCGGCGCAGGCTCGAGGAACGGCTCGCGAAGCTCGACGTGCAGGCGCAGCCCGAGCGGCTCGAGCAAGAGCTCGTGCTCGTCGCTCAGCGTTTCGACGTTGCCGAGGAGGTCGACCGCCTCGGAGCGCACGTCGCCGAGGTGCGCTCGGTGCTGAAACGCGCCGAGCCGATCGGGCGGCGGCTCGATTTCCTGATGCAGGAAATGAATCGCGAGGCGAACACGCTCGGCTCGAAATCGCAGGACGAGGACCTGACGCGCACGGCGGTCGAGCTCAAGGTGCTGATCGAGCAGATGCGCGAGCAAGTGCAGAATCTGGAGTAGCCGGATGCCCGATACCGTCGTGCCGCGCGGCCGTTTGATCGTGCTCGCCGCGCCTTCGGGCGCGGGCAAGACGACCCTCGTGCGCGCGCTGCTCGAGCGTGCGCCGGATCTGCGCTTCTCGGTGTCGTATACGACCCGCCCGCCGCGCCCGAGCGAAACTCACGGCGTCGACTACTACTTCGTGAGCCGCGAGGAATTCGACGCGATGGTGCGCGCCGACGCGTTTCTAGAGTACGCGCAGGTCTTCGACCACTGGTACGGGACCTCGCGCGAGCACGTCGAGGATCTGCTGCGCTCCGGCGCGTCCGTGCTGCTCGAGATCGACTGGCAGGGGGCGCGGCAGGTTCGCGCACGGGCGCCGGACGCGTTGACCGTGTTCATTCTGCCGCCGTGCGTCGCGGCGCTCGAGACCCGGCTCAAAGGACGCGCGAGCGATCCGCCGGACGTCATCGCACGCCGGCTGCGCGACTCGCTCGCGGACATGGGGCACTGGAACGAATTCGACTACGTCGTGGTCAATGACGATCTCGAGAAGGCCGCGGACGAGCTCGAGGAGATCGTCCGCGGCGCCGGCGATCGGCACCGCACCGACGCGCCCGGCACCGCCGATCGGGTCGCGCGCGTGTTCGCCGACGCCGAGAGCGCGCGCAAGGCCTGAGGCCTTTCAAAAGGGGGTTCGAGCCCCCATTTCGAGGCTAAGAGGTATCGGTGCCCGGTCTTCCCCGGCCCGGCAGCGGGGAACGGTCGGCCCGGAGGCCGCGCTTGGTCGCCGCATCGGCAATTGGAGTACACTGATTCGCCAGACCCAAGGAGATTCCGAATGGCTCGAATCACCGTCGAAGACTGCACACAACACGTGCCGAACATGTTCCAGCTCGTCCTGGTTGCGGCGAAGCGTGCGCGGCAGCTCGCGAACGGCGCCCACCCGATGGTCGAGTGGGAGAACGACAAGCCGACCGTCGTCGCGCTGCGCGAGATCGCGGAGGGCTATATCGACGCGTCGATCCTCGACCAGCGCGATCAGCCGGTCGACGACCTGCTCGATCTCGACAAGGGCCCGGCGCTGATTCCGGACGATCTGCTGCAGCCCCGGCCGCCGCTCGGCGGCGGAGAGTGATTGGGCTGCGGCCGCGGAGGTGACCCATGATCGGCGGCGCGATTCGCGAGCGGCGGTTGCCCGTCGTCCGGCGCGCTGACGATCACGGCTTTGGCCAGCTGCTCCAGCGCCTCGCCGCGTATCTTCCCGCGGAAGACCTGCAGGGAATCGTCGAGGCGCACGATTTCGCCGCGAAAGCCCACGAGGGCCAGAACCGCCGCAGCGGCGAACCGTATATCTCTCACCCGATCCGCGTCGCGGAGATCATCGCCGGGCTCTATCTCGACGCGGGGTCGATCAAGGCCGCGCTGCTCCACGACGTGCTCGAGGACACGCCGGCGACGATCGACGAGATCAAGGCGCGCTTCGGCGACGACGTCGCGCTCCTCGTCGACGGCGTCAGTAAGCTCGATCGGCTCCGTTTCGACAGCGCCGCCGAGGCGCAGGCCGAGAGCTTCCGCAAGATGCTCCTCGCGATGGTGCAGGACCTACGGGTCGTGCTCGTCAAGCTCGCCGACCGCACGCACAACATGCGCACGATCGGCGCTCTGCCGCTCCACAAGCAGCGGCGCATCGCGCGCGAGACGCTCGAGATCTACGCGCCCATCGCGAACCGGCTCGGCATCTACAGTCTGAAGGTCGAGCTCGAGGATCTCGGGTTCAGGACGCTCTACCCGTTCCGCTATCGCGTGCTCGAGCGTGCGCTGCGCCGCGCCCGCGGCACGCAGCGTCAACCGCTCCGGCGGATCGAGGCGCGGTTCGTCGACGAGCTCGCCGCGAGCGGGATCACGGCGCGCGTCACGGGCCGCGAGAAGCACCTCTACAGCATCTACAAGAAGATGCTGCGCAAGCACGTGCACCTCAACGAGATCGTCGACGTCTTCGGGATCCGCGTCGTCGTGCCGGACGTCGATAGCTGCTATCGGGTGCTCGGGCTCGCCCATCAGCTCTACAAGCCGATGCCCGGGCGCTTCAAGGATTACATCGCGATTCCGCGCGTGAACGGCTACCAGTCGCTGCATACGACGCTGTTCGGGCCGAACGGGGTGCCGCTCGAGGTCCAGATCCGCACCGAGGACATGGACAAGATCGCCGAGCGGGGCGTCGCGGCGCATTGGCAGTACAAGGCCGTCGACAAGCGCACGTACAGCACGGAGGAGCGCGCACGCGAGTGGCTCGCGGGGCTGATGGAGATGCAGCACTCGGCGAACTCCGAGGAGTTTCTCGAGGCGGTCAAGGTGGACCTCTTCCCCGACAAGGTCTACGTCTTCACACCGAAGGGCGACATCATGCGCCTGCCGCGCGGCGCGACGGCCGTCGACTTCGCATACGCGGTGCACACCGACGTCGGCAATCGCTGCGTCGCCGCGAAGATCGACCGCCGGCTCGTGCCGTTGAAGACGCCGCTCGGCAACGGGCAGACGGTCGAGATCATCACCGCGCGCGCCGCGCGGCCGAACCCGAACTGGGTCAACTTTGTCGCGACGGCGAAAGCGCGGAACGCGATTCGCGCGTACCTCAAGAACCTGCGGCGCGACGAGGCGCGCGAGCTCGGGCGGCGGCTGCTGAGCCAGGCGCTTCGTCCGTACTCGATCAGCTTGCGGCGGCTGCCGAAGAGCCGCGTCGACGCGCTTCTCGAGGAGCTCGACGTCGAGGACATGGCCGCGCTCTACGAGCAGCTCGGCCTCGGCGAGCGCCTCGCGCCCGTCGTCGCCGGCATTCTCGCGCAGCACGAAGGCGACGCGGCCGAGCTCGCCGGCCGGCGTAAGCCGCTCGAGATCGCCGGCACCGAAGGGCTCGTCGTGAACTACGCCCGCTGCTGCTATCCGATCCCCGGCGACGAGATCGTCGGCTTCATGTCGAGCGGCCGCGGCATCGTGATTCACCGCACGACGTGCGGCAACCTCGCCGAGTACCGCAAGCAGCCGTCGAAGTGGATACCGGTCGACTGGAAGCGCAACGTCGAGGGAGACTTCCTCTCCGAGATCCAGGTTCGGACGCTCGACCGTGTCGGCCTCCTCGCCGAGGTCGCCGGCAAGATCTCCGCGACTCGCGCGAATATCGACCATGTGCGCGTCGACACCGAGGGCGACGCGTCGACGCTCCTGTTCCGGCTCAAGGTCAAGGACCGCAAGCAGCTCGCGCAGGTGCTGCGCAGCATTAGAACGATACCCGGTGTCGTCCGCGTGATGCGGAGCACCGGCTGAGGATTCAGCATGAGAGAAATCATTCGGACTTCCCGGGCGCCGGCCGCGATCGGTACGTACAGTCAGGCGGTGAAGAGCGGCTCGCTCGTGTTCTTGTCCGGACAGATTCCGCTCGATCCCGAGACGATGGAGCTCGTCGGCGACGACGTCCGCGCGCAGATCCGTCAGGCTTTCGAGAATCTCGCGGCCGTCGCCGAGGCGAGCGGCGGCTCGCTCGCGGATGCGGTTCGCGTCACGATCTATTTGACGGATCTCGCGAATTTTCCAATCGTCAACGAGATCATGGCGCAGTTCTTCGAAGAGCCCTATCCCGCGAGGGCCGCGATCGGCGTCGCTCAGCTTCCGCGCAACGCCGCGGTCGAGGTCGACGCGATCCTGATGCTGCCCTCCTGACGACCTTTTCGCTTCTCGAGCGTTGCAGCGGCGCAGCCCCGAGCCACTGGATCGGCCCGTCGCGACCCTGAAAGGCGTCGGACCGACGCTCGCCGGACAGCTCAAACGCCTCGGCGTCGAGCGCGTCGGCGATGCATTGACGCTGCTGCCGCAGCGCTATGAGGACCGCACCGAGGTGCGGCCGCTCGGCAGCCTTCGCCCCGGAGAGAAGGTGCTCGTCGAGGGGCGCGTCGAGGTCGCCGAGGTCGTGTTCCGCCGGCGGCGCTCGCTGCTCTGCCGGATCGCGGACGGGACCGGGAGCCTGACGCTGCGCTTCTTCCATTTCTCGGCGAGCCAGCAGCAGCGTCTCGCGCGCGGGACGCGGCTGCGCTGCTTCGGCGAGGTGCGCTCGGGGCCGACCGGGCTCGAGATGGTCCACCCGGAGTGGCGCGCGCTCGGCGAGCGCGACGAGGCGGCCGAGACGACGCTGACGCCCGTCTACCCGTCGACCGAAGGCCTGCGCCAGCAGCGCCTCCGGCAGGTCGTGCAGCAGGCGATCGCGATCGTCGAGCGGACGCCGCTCGTCGATCATCTCGACGGCGCGGTGCCCGCGGACTGGCCGGGGCTGAACGAGTCCCTCGTCTCGCTGCATCAGCCGCCGCCGGGCTCGGATTTCAAGCTGCTCGCGGAGGGCCGTCATCCGTGGCAGCGGCGCATCGCGCTCGAGGAGCTCGTCGCGCAGCGGCTCTCGCTGCGGCGCATCGCGCAAGGCGTCGAGACGGAGCGTGCGCCGCGGATCGACGACGCCGACGGCCTGCTGCCGCGGCTTCGCGCGCAGCTGCCGTTTCCGCTGACCGGCGCGCAAGAGCGCGTGCTCGCCGAGATCATGGCGGATCTCGGCCGCACGCGGCCGATGCATCGGCTGCTGCAGGGCGACGTCGGCTCCGGCAAGACCGTCGTCGCGGCCGCGGCCGCGCTCGCGGCGAAATCGGCGGGCTTCCAGGCCGCGGTGATGGCGCCGACGGAGCTGCTCGCGGAGCAGCATTTCGCGAGCTTCTCGGCGTGGCTCGAGCCGCTCGGCGTCGAGGTTTCGCTCCTGACCGGCTCGCTCCCGGCCGCCGCGCGCGCCGAAGCGCTCCGCCGGCTCGAGCGGGGCGAGACCGACATCGCGGTCGGCACGCATGCGCTGTTCCAGGAGGCCGTGCGCTTCGAGCGGCTCGCGTTGGTGATCGTCGACGAGCAGCATCGGTTCGGCGTCCGGCAGCGGCTCGAGCTCAAGCGCAAGGGCAAGCACGGCATGACGGTGCCGCACCAGCTGATCATGACGGCGACACCGATTCCGCGGACGCTCGCGATGACGGCCTATGCCGACCTCGACTGCTCGATCATCGATGAGCTGCCCGCTGGGCGGCGTCCGGTGCGCACCGTCGTGCTGCCCGAGGGCCGCCGCGCGGAGCTCGTCGAGCGCGTCGGCGCGCATTGCCGCGCGGGGCATCAGGCGTACTGGGTCTGTCCGCTGATCGACGAGTCGGAAGCGGTCGAGTCGAGCGCCGCGGTCAGGCTCGCCGAGGAGCTCTCAGCGGCGTTGCCCGAGCTTTCGGTCGGGCTCGTGCACGGGCGCATGAAATCGGCGGACAAAGAAGCGGTGATGCGCTCGTTCAAGCAGGGCGAGCTCGCGCTGCTCGTCGCGACGACCGTGATCGAGGTCGGCGTCGACGTGCCGCGCGCGACGTTGATGGTCATCGAGAACTCCGAGCGGATGGGGCTCGCGCAGCTGCATCAGCTCCGCGGCCGCGTCGGCCGCGGACAGCTCGAATCGACGTGCGTGCTGCTCTACCGGCCGCCGCTGTCGGAGATCGCGCGCCAGCGCCTCGACCTGTTGCGGCGGACGAACGACGGTTTCGCCGTCGCGCAGAAGGATCTCGAGCTCCGTGGTCCGGGCGAGGTGCTCGGCACGCGGCAAACCGGCGTCGTCCAGCTCCGCGTCGCGGACCTCTTGCGCGACGCGGATCTGCTGCCGGAGGTGATTCGGATCTCCGACGAGCTGCTCGAGAAGCATCCCGAGCGCACGGACGCCTTGATCCGCCGCTGGGTCCACGGCGCGCGCGAGTACGCGAAGGTCTGACCGCGCGCCACGTTCCGCCGGCCGGTTTCGCCGCGGCCGCGAGCTTCGCGGAGTGAAGCGGTGCCGCATTTCCCGGCGCCGAACCCGCTAGAATCCCGGTCCGATGAGACGCACGATCGATTGGGGCGGGCTGGTATCGGCCGCGTGGGAGCGCGCGTGCGCGCGGACCCGCTGGCTGATGCGCCAGGTCGAGCTCGTCCTCGAGCACTACGGCAAGTACGGCCGGCTGATGCGGCTCCATCGGCCGATCGGCATCTGGCTGCTGCTTTGGCCGTCGTTATGGGCGCTCTGGATCGCGAGCGACGGCGCGCCGGACCCGAAGATCTTCGTCGTGTTCGTGCTCGGCACGATCGTGATGCGCTCGGCCGGCT
>CAYMAF010000077.1:0-13081 GCA_964388365.1 uncultured Gammaproteobacteria bacterium
GTGCGCATCTCGTCGGCGACGTCGCCGCCGTAATCCGGATCGTAGATCAGCGCGCGCTTCAGCCGGCCGCGGGCGCGCGCAATCAGCCAATCGCACGCCTGCTCCGTGACGAACCCGGGGAAGCGGCGTACCGCCGGCTCCTCGTGCAGCGTCACGCCGGAAACCGGCGCGATCCACGCATCGAGATCGATGCTTTCCGCGAGGCCCCGCCAGCTTTCGGGGGGCTCTGTGTCCGACGGCGCTCGGCCGGCGAGCACCTGAAGCTGGCCTCGAGCCGTCTCGGAGCCCTGCTCCGCGGCCCGCACGAGCAAGCCGAGCGCGACGCCCCAGCTCTGCTCCATGTGCGCCCCGAGCGCAGCCATCGCAGCGAGGCGCAGCGCCGCCTCCGAGCTGCCGGCCTGCATCGCGTCGGCCAGGAAGCGCGCACCGTGCTCCGGCAGTAAAGGCCCGCGGTCGCCGACAACGAGCCGCTTGCCGAGCTCCGTCATCGCGTCGATGTCGCCCGCTTTCGTCGCGCGCGCCAGCTCGTTGATCGCTGCGTCATGGTCGCCCGCCGCATCGAACTGCGCGGCGAGCGCTACACCGCCGGTCATGCTTCGTCCTCCCCCCTATCGCCGCCGGCGTCGAAGCGAACCGCCGGCTTCGACGAAGAATGATACCGACTGCGCGGCGGGCCGCACGAGCCTCGCGCTTCGAGCCGGCCGCCGAAGCCGCTTCGACGGGCGCTAGGCGTCGGCCACGGCCTCGACGATCGAATACTGCGATCGTGTCGGAACGACACGCTCGAGTCGGAAGCCCGCGTTCGCGAGCAGCCGATCGTGCTCCGCAGCCGTCCTTTCCCGGCCGCCGGTCGTAGCGAGCATGATCACGTCGAGGACTTTCCCCGCTTGCCGGCCGGGCTCCTCCGCGATCAGCGTCTCGATGATCAGCGCACGCGCCCCGTCGGACGCCGCGCGTCGCACGGCCGCGAGAATCTGCGCAGCGCGATCATCCGGCCAGTCGTGCAGCAGATCCATCAGCACGTAGGTATCCGCGCTCGGCAGCGGGTCCGTGAAGAAACTGCCAGCGGCGACCTCGAAGCGCGAAGACGGGGGATCCGCGATTTCGGCGACGACCTGCGGCAGGTCGAACACCACGCCCGTGACGTGCGGCACGTGCTCGAGGATCGCGCGAAGCAGATGGCCGTGCCCTCCGCCGACGTCGACGATCCGCTCGCAATGGCCGAAATCGTATGCGTCGATCAGTGCCGGCACGACCCTTCGCGACTTGCCGACCATCGCCTCGTTGAACACGGCGCCGTCGGCCGGATGCGCGCGAAGATGCTCGAGCATTGCGGGCCAGCCGCCCGCGGGCTGTCCGGTTCTCGCCGCGTGCCCGAGCGAAGTGAAGCCTCCCCACATCGGCTCGAGCCCGTGCATCCGCGCGAACGAACGGAGTGACTCGGGATGATCGGTGCGCAGCAGACGCGAGGCTGCAGTATGCACGTAGCCGTCGTCCACGCGAGCGAAAACGCCGTGCGCGGCGAGCAGCCTCAGTATGCGGTTCAGCGCATCGGCATCGAGCCCCGTTCGCTCGGCGAGCGCCGCGGCCGACGCAGGCGCGTCGCCGAGCGCGTCGGCGACGCCGTACTCCGCGATGACGTGCAGGCAGCGCGCGGCGATGTGCCCGTGCGCAAGGTCGACGAGATCCGCAATCGCATTGCTCATATGCTTCCGTCAGGCGATAGTTCGAGGACACTCTCCGAATCGCGGAACATGATGCCAACGAGAACGGCAATGCACTACTCGATCATCCCATTTTTGGTCGCGCTCGGGCTCCTGACTTTCTCCGCTCGTATCGCGACCGCCGACGAGGCAGCCTCCCGAAGCGCCTGCGAGGCGCTTGCGGCGCTCGACGATCCGGCCGACCCGACGTTTCGGGTGGACGCCGTCGAATGGCAGCCGGCTTCGCAAGCGACCGCCCCCAACGCGGTGCCCGCGCACTGTGTGTTGCGTATCACGCTCGACGCCCGTCCATCGCCGATCGAGGGCGTCAGCCTCGGCACGGGCTTCGAGCTGCGGTTGCCGCTCGATTGGAACGGCCGGTTCCTGTTTCAGGGCGGCGGCGGCATGAACGGCGTGCTGAATCCGGCCCTCGGCAACGTCTCCGGTGCGCCGTCGGCGCTCGGGCGCGGTTTCGCCGTCGTCAGCACCGATGGCGGCCACCGGGGCCGAAGCATTCTCGACTCGAGCTTTGCTGCGGACCAGCAGGCGAAGCTCGATTTCGCGTACCAGGCCGTGCAACGCACGACGTACGAAGCGAAGGAGATCGTCAGCGGCTTCTATGGTCGTCCGCCCGAGTTCTCCTATTTCCTGGGCTGCTCCACGGGCGGCCGAGAGGCGATGCTCGCCGCCCAGCGGCTGCCGCTCGAGTTCGACGGCATCGTCGCGGGCAACCCGGCGTTCAACCTGACCAGGATCGCGCTGAACCAGGTGTACAGCCTGCAAACCATCACACGCATCGCACCGAGGGGCGACAATGGGCAGCCCGAGCTTTTCCGCGCATTCACGGATACGCAGCTCGCTGCCGTCGCGCGCGCCGTCACCGCCGAATGCGATGCGCTCGACGGCCTCGCGGACGGCATGATCAACGACTTCGAAGGCTGCGGCTTCGATCCGGCGTCGCTGCAATGCCCAGCGGTTCGCGACGGCAGCGGCCCGCAATGCCTCGCCGAGAGCCAAGTCCAGGCGTTGCAAGATCTCTTCGCCGGCGCGCGAGACTCGCGCGGCGAGTCGCTGTACGGCGCTTTCCCCTTCGATACCGGCATCGCAAGCCCGGCATGGCGCTCGATGCACCTCGGCACGGACGAAAGGCCGCCGGCCAATGCGACGCTCGGCGCCGATACGCTGCGGCTTTTCGCGATGACTCCGCCGCGCCCCGATCTCGATCCGCTCGAGGTCGATTTCGACCGCGCTATCGTGCTCACGGCCGAGACGGCGGCCATCAACGATGCGACGGCGACCCACCACTCGACGTTCGCCGGCCGCGGCGGCAAGCTCATCGTCTACCACGGGCTTTCCGATCAGGGTATGGCCGCCGGCGCGCTGATCGATTGGTACCGGAAGATCACGCCGCGTGACCGCGAAGGCCCGCAGGACTGGGCACGGCTGTTCTTCGTGCCCGGGATGACGCACTGCGGCGGCGGACAGTCGACCGACCGTTTCGACATGCTGAGCGCGATTCAGGCATGGGTCGAGGAAGACAATGCGCCCGATCGGGTCATCGCGTCCGGCGACGCATTCCCCGGGGTGACGCGGCCGCTATGCCCCTATCCGCAAGTGGCCCGCTACGACGGCGGCGACCCGACCTCCGCGGCGAGCTTTTCTTGCCGCTGACGGCAGGCGGTGCGCTCGCCGGTGCTGACGGGGCTCGGCGGCGCAACGCCTGCGGCGAGAACGCCCCGGGAGCTCGCCGAGCGGTCGGCAAGCCCCGAATGCCAAAGCCCCCGGCGCGCGCCGGGGGCATTCGTTCGTGCCGAGCGGAATCTATCGGCTGACGGTAATGCTGGTATTCCCGCCCGGACCGCCCGAGCCCGGACCGCCGGGCCCGTCGAGCGGGGCCGGACCGTCGCCCTCCGCGACGACGAGCTTGACCCACAGCGACTCGTCGTCGCGGTAGTACGACGTCTCGCTCGCGTTGCGCAGCGCGTCCAGGCTGCTCTGCTTCACGCCCCTCGCGGCCGTCGTGAACTCGGGAAACTCGAAGATTACGAACGAGCCGGGATCCATCTCCTGTAACGCCAAGGTCAGCGTCTCCCGCGCCGTCTCGACCCTGAGCTCGGCCCCGCTGCCTATCGTCGTTCCCCCGACATATTCGAACCGCTTGCCGTGGCGCTGGAGGATGATCGGATTCGTGATCGGGCTCGTATCGAATCCGCTGAAATTGCCGGCGATGCTGAGACGGCCCATATCCCCGGTGCAGACCGCCGCATTCCACGACGGCTTCATCTCGCAGGTCTCCTCGTCGGCCGCAATGCCGTTGTCGATGACGATGTACGCGCCCGGCGTCCCGCTGACCGAGCCGTCGACGTCGTGGAACGCAGCGCTCTTGTACGCGGCGCTGCGTCCGTAGTCGGACGCCCAGCGGCGCTGGATCGGCGGGAAGCTGACCGGCTTCGCATTGATGAACTCAAGGCCTTTGACCCAGTTGTAGGTGCTCATCCCGAAGCTCGTGAACAGCAGATACGAGAGCGCGCCTGCATCGCGAAGCTCGTTCGGCTCGAAGTTCACAAACGTAACGTTCTCCACCTCGTGGAGAAAATCGTAGAACTCGTAGCCGCGAATCGGGAAATCCGGAGCGTCGGCCGGCAGGCTGCGACCGTAAGCGATCTCCTCTGGCCTCGTGGGATTGCCGATGTTATCGGTCTCCCCGACGAACAACGAGTCGACGACGCGCGACGTATAACGCGCGGCGCCGGGCGCGCCCGACGCGTGAGTGAAGCCGATCGCGTTGTCGGCCAGCTTCAGATTCGTGTACAGGTGCAGCTCGCCGCGGCCCCAGATCGCGCCGTTGCGATTCTTGTAGCCGGTGAAATCCTCGAAGTGCGCGACGATGATCTCGCTGCTCGTATCGGAAGGGTCCGCGTAGCTGATGAGGTTCGGACCGGCGATCCCGAAAGTGCCGTCGGGCCTCGGGCCGCGATCGAGCATCAGGCCGTCGAAGTTCGAGTGGGCGACGTTGCCTTTGAACTCCCCGAGCTTCGAGCGTCCCGGCCACGTATTCGCACTGATCTCCGTGCCTTCGAACGCTCCGATCGGATGCGTCGGAATCGCGAACCAGAAGCCGATCTGGTCGGAGCCCGCCGCGACGTTGTCGCGGTAGATGTTGTCCGGATGCGTAATCCAGAACGTCGAGACGGTGTTGTCCGAAGGGATCAGGACGTGCGGCGACGATTGGCCCCTCGTCGACTGATACGCCAGAACGAGATTCGTCGGATCGCACGGCAGGACCGGATGGCACTTCGTCTGGATCCCGAGATTCCGGATGACCCGATTGCCCGTCTCGATGCCGTCCTCCATGAAGAAGCAGTGCCCGACGGTGTTGTACGTGACGTTGTTCTCGACGAGGAGGTTATCGGTGCCGTGAATCGTCACGCAGCGGCTATAGGAATCGTGGACCGACGAGTTCTTGATGTACTGCCCGGTCGCGTCGCCCATCAGATGCCAGTGGACGGGGTAGCGCGCCAAATGCAGGTGCTGGCCCATGCGATACAGCTCGATGCCGGAGATCGTCATCGTGCTGCCCGCCATCGCCATGATATGGCCGCCGAACCACGACTCTTCGGCATCGTCCGAAGCCTGGATCACGATGTTGCGCGTCAGCAAGCCGACCTCGCCGCGCTCGTCGACGCCGTAGGTGATCTCGCCGAAATGCATCCATTCGAGCGGCTGATCCAGCGTGATCACGTTGCCCCGGATGCGGGTAATGCGCCGCTTCTCCGCCTGCCGCGGGTTGAAATCGGTCGATGCGAGCACGATCACGTCGCCGACGCGCCACTCGCGCGCGTCGAGCACCTCGATCCTCGTGCTGCCCCGCTCCGCGGTCTTGGCCAGCTTGGTCCAGGCATTCGTCCGCTCGCCGTGCAGGCTCAACGTGCCGCCGGCGATCAGGATCCCGCGGTCCCCCATGCCGTGGATGTTCTCGTCGGGGACGTTGTCGGTCAGCGTGATCGTCGCGTTGCGCGTATGGGGCGCGCTCTCGGTGCCGATCTCGAGCTCCCCGCGCAGCAGAATCCACTCGGTCGTCAGCTCGAGATCCTTGTCGCGGGCGAAGCTCAGCTTGCCGTCGATATGCATGCCGTGCAGCCCCGGCGGGCTCACGTCGAGGACGACCTCGATGCCCTCGCCGATCGTGACGACGTCGCCTTCCGCGGGAACCGCGCCGCCGGACCAGACGGACGGATCGGACCACACCCCCTCTCTGACCGCCGAAGGACCGTGCCCTTGTGCTTCGGCGTGACCGCCAACGGCGAAACAGGCGGCAACGAGCGACGGAAAAAGGATCAAGCGATTGCGTACGCGCATCGAACCAGACTCCCCCCAAGTGGTCGGGATTCTCACTTCCCGTAATTGGCCGGAAAGAATAACGCGATTCCCGGGTACTCCGCCTACCCTGACCACAGCCGATGAGGGCCATTGACAATTCTTGCCATTCGTAGCCGAGACAACCCTACGGCCGATCACGGTCAATTCCATGCTCGCGCCGGAGGGCGCAGCGGCCAACTGCCGGCGCGCTATAATCGCGCTGGCCAGAAACCAGGACTGCGACTTGCGCAACCCAGACCAGCGACTTCTCCGCCGTTTCGTATTCGTCCTCGGAACCGCGATCTGCGCAGCCGTTTCCCCGATCGCGCTGACCGCGCTCGCGGATGCGGAAGGACTGCCCGCTGCGCCAAGCGCGCCGAGCTCGACGGCGGAAGCGGCCGACGCGCTGATGAGCGGGCCCGAGGTCTACGACGCCGTCTGCATCGCCTGCCACGGCCCCCCCGGCCTCGGCGGCGCGCCGGCGCTCGGCGACGGCGATGCGTGGGCCGAGCGCATCGCCCAGGGCATCGACACGCTGATCGATCACGCGCTGCGCGGATTCTCCGGCAACACCGGCATCATGCCGAGGAAGGGCGGGCGCCTGGACCTGTCCGATCAGGAGATTATCCGAGCCGTCGAGTACATGGTCGCGCAGGCCGCTCGGTAGGAGATCATCCCGACTCGATCGCCGCTAGCCCCGCTTCTCCAGGTAGCGGTCATGCGTCCGCTCGACGCGCCCAACACGCCTGCCGCACGTCATCGCGTGAAGACATACGGCCTGAGCGCTTCCGGATCGAGGATCGGCTGAATGCGCGAGAGCGCGATTCAGGAAAGGGAATTGGAGCGGGAAACGAGACTCGAACTCGCGACCCCAACCTTGGCAAGGTTGTGCTCTACCAACTGAGCTATTCCCGCTCGGTCAGGAACTTGGCCATTCTACCTCAGATCGAGCCTGAAGTCTTGGCCCCGGTTTCCACCGGCCTTTCGCGCGTATTGTAGCCGGACTCGCCCGGCCTGCAAGGCCTCCTTGCATCACATTCATCCGTTGCTCAGCGGGGGCTGCGCGCGAGTGCCGCAGGGTTGCGGCATGCCGCAGTCCCCCTCCGCCGGCGGCCTCCACCAATCGCCCTCCTCAGTCCCCTTCCCGCTCGATCGAGCAGCAGTGCGGCGCGCCGACCGGAGGCGCCGCGGCGAGCACGGATCCCGTGATCTCGTTCGGACGGAACACCGTGCAGCCCTTGAGCCCGAGCGCGTGCGCGCGCTCGTAGATGCCGGCGAAATCGTCCCGGGAGATCTCGGGCGCGACGTTGATCGTTTTCGAGATCGAATGATCGACGAGCGGCTGCAGCGCCGCGAGCATTCCGAGATGCGCTTCGGGCGGCAGCTCTGCCGCGGTGACGAAGGCCGGCGGCAAGCCGGTGCCGCGCTCGCGGCGCCAGAGCGCGTATGCGAAGTCGACGGTGCGCCGCGTCTCCGGCACGCCGTCGCGATTCAGCACGCGCCGCTCCCCTTCCGCCGCGTACGCGGGCTCGATGCCGCTCGAGACGTTGTTCGCGAGCAGGCTGATCGTGCCGGTCGGCGCGATCGCGAGCAGGTGGCTGTTCCGGATCCCGCAGCGGGCGATGCCGTCACGGATATCCTCCGGCAGCTCGGACACGAACCGGCCGGCGAGGTACGCGTCCCGGTCGAAGTACGCAAACGCACCCTTCTCGTCCGCGAGCGCGATCGACGTTCGATACGCCGCGTTACGGATGCGCTCGAGCGCCTCGGCCGCGGCGGCACGGCCGGCATCGCTGTCGTAACGAAGCCCGAGCATGATCAGCGCATCGCCGAGCCCCGTGATCCCGAGCCCGACGCGGCGCGTCGAACGCGCCTGCTCGGCCTGCTCGGGCAGCGGGTACTCCGAGACGTCGATGACGTCGTCGAGCATCCTCACCGCGATCGGGACGAGCTCCTCGATCGCTTCGAGGTCGAGCCGCGCGGCGCGCGTGAACGGCTCGCGGACGAACGCGGCCAGATTGATCGAGCCGAGATCGCATGCGCCGTACGCCGGCAGCGGAATCTCGCCGCACGGATTCGTCGTCGTGATGTGCTCGCGGTAGTAGAGATTATTGAGCGCGTTGATCCGGTCGACGAACAGCACGCCCGGCTCCGCGGCGTCGTACGCCGCGTCGACGATGCGCCGCCACAGCGCGCGCGCCGATACCCGCCGCACGATTCGGCAGTCGACCTCGCGATCGCGGCCCGGCCACCGCACTCGCCGGGCTTCGCCGGCAACCGTATCGCCGTCGTCGACGGGGAAGCACAGCGGCCAATCGGCGTCCGCGGCGACCGCCGCCATCAGCTCGTCCGTGACCTGCACGGAGACGTTGAAGTTTCGTAGCGCCCGCGGATCGCGCTTCGCGTCGATGAACTCCTCGATATCCGGATGATCGCAACGCAGCGTGCCCATCATCGCGCCGCGCCGCGCGCCGGTCGACAGCAGCGTCGCGCACATCGCGTCCCAAACGCGCATGAACGAGACCGGACCCGACGCGATCGTGCCGCGCGTCGCGGCCTCCGAGCCTCGCGGCCGGAGCGTCGAGAAATCGACGCCGATCCCGCCGCCGCACTGCATCGTGACCGCGCCCTGCTTCACATGCTCGAAGATCGACTCGATCGAGTCGTCGATGTAGCCCATGACGAAGCAGTTGAACAGCGTCGTCCTGCGGCCGGTGCCGGCCCCGGCGAGGATGCGTCCGGCGGGGACGAAGCGGAAGCCGTCGAGCACGGCGAAGAAACTCCGCTTCCAATCCTCTCGGCCGCGCGGCTCCGCGGCCGCGACGGCCCGGGCCACGCGCCGCCACGTCTCTTCGATCGACGCCTCCTGCGTCCCGTCGGCGCCGACGTGCCGGTACTTCGTCGACCAGATGTGGTAAGCGAGCTCGTCGTGAAGCATCGCGTGCCGCCTGCCTGCGGTAAGGCTCTGCATCGACCTTCTACGCTAACAGGCGGTGGCCGAGCGGGGAAGCGGACGGCCGCGGCCGCGACACTACGACGATTCGGATTCGGCCGGCGTTTGCGGCTTCGGCGTGCTTTCGGCCGAGCCGGCCGCCCCCGACACCTTACCGACTGCTTGAACGAGCTCGGCCAGCGACCGCATTCGGAGCTTGCGCATCACGCGCGCGCGGTGCAGCTCGACGGTCCGCTGGCTCACGCCGAGATCCATCGCGATGACCTTGTTCGCTTGCCCGCGCACGACGCGCTCCATGACCTCGGTCTCGCGCGGCGTCAACGTGCTCAGGCGCTCGCGGATGACTTTCTCCTCGAGACGCGCCGCACGGCGGGACTTCTCCTGTTCGAGCACCTGGTGGATCCGATCGATCAGCTCCTGATCGCCGAACGGCTTCTGGATGAAATCGGCCGCGCCCCGCTTCATCGCGGTCACGGCCATCGGCACGTCGCCGTGCCCGGTGATGAAGATCAGCGGGACCTCGACGCCGGACTCGACGAGCCGCTCCTGCAGCTCGAGCCCGTTCATGCCGGGCATCCGAATATCGCTGACGATGCAGGCGTGGCGCTCCGGATCGTACGCCTCGAGGAAGTCGAACGCGGACGCGAACGCTTCGCACGCGAGCCCTTCCGACTCGAGAAGCATCGTCAAGGAATCGCGCACCGCCTCGTCGTCGTCGATCACGTAGACGAGGGGCTCGTTCGCGTTGCTCACCGTCTCTATCCGTCCGCTGCCGGCAGCTCGAGCGAGAAAACCGCGCCCCCCTCCGGGTTATCGCCGTACTCGAGCTTGCCGCCCGAAGCTTGCGCGATCGTTCGGCTGATGGCAAGACCGACGCCGAGCCCCGTGTCCTTCGTCGTCACGAACGGATCGAAAATGTTCTCGCCGAGCGACTTCGTCACGCCGGGGCCGTGATCCGTCACCGAAACGCGCACGCCGCCGTCCGGCGTCCGGCAGGTCTCGACGATGATGCCGCGATGCCGGCCCGGCCCGTCGCGCATCGCATCGACGGCGTTGCGGGTCAGATTCAGCAGGACCTGCTGGAGCTGCACCGCGTCGGCACGGACCGGCGGCAGGTCCTCGGCGTAACGCACCTCGAGCCGAATCCCCGCGGCATGAGCGTCGGCCTCCATCAGATCGCGTGCATCGGCCAGCACCTGGTTCACGTCGAGAGTCTCGGTGACGCTCTCCTGGCGGCGGATGAACTTTCGCACGTTCTCGATGACCTGACCGGCCCGCCGTGCCTGCGCGTCGATCTTCTCGGCGATCCCGCTGAGCGCCGCGACATTCGTCGGCTGGCGCTCGAGGAGACGCCGCGCGGTCTGCGCATACGTCGCGATCGCGGAGAGCGGCTGATTGATCTCGTGCGCGATGCCCGCGGCCATCTCGCCCATCAGATTGAATCGGTCTACCTGGGCGAGGCGCAGCTCGAGCGAACGAGCATGCTGCTCCGCTTGCCGCTGCTCCGAGAGATCACGAATGATCGCGACGAACCGGCGCCGGTCGCCGCTCTTCGCCTCGCCGACCGAAAGCGCGATCGGGAATACCGTGCCGTCGGCGCGCACCGCGGCGACCTCCCGCCCGATGCCGATGATTTTCGCATGACCGGTCTCGAGGTAGCGCCGCATGTACTCGCGGTGATGCGAGCGATCCGGCTCCGGCATCAGCATCTCGACCCCGTTACCGATCGCGTCCTCGGCCGAGTGGCCGAACACGCGCTCCGCCGCGCGGTTGAACGCGAGGATGCGTCCTTCCTCGTCGGTCACGACGATCGCGTCGACGGCTGCGTCGAACAGCGCCCGCAGCTCGGCGGTCGCCATCATCGCGTCGACGCGGTCGGCGGCGTCGCTCATGCTTCGTCGCCGCCTCCCCGCCTTGGACGAGCGCGCTCGAGCATGCGCCTCAAGTCGCGGGCAGCACGAGGATGTCGCCCGGAATCTCGTCGATCACGCGCTCGGCTGTCGTGCCGAGAATGCTGCCGCGCGCCGGCTGCGGCGCGCTGCCGACGATCACGGCGCTCGCTCCGAGCCGATTGGCGACCTCGGCGATCCCCTCGTACGGCGCCCCTTCGACCGAGTGCACCCGATTCCTCGGCAGCCCGCACGCGTCGGCGAACTTCTGCCGGTCGTAGAACATCTCGTCGCCGCGGTACACGGTCACGGCGTGGAGCTCCGCTTCGAGCAGCCCCGCGATCCGATGCGCGAGCGCGATGACACGGCGGTTGAGCTCCTCGTAGACCTTGTCCTCGGGCTTCAGCTTCACCGCGACGAGCACGGTCTTCGGCAGCTCGGGCGCGCTCGGGCTCGCGAGCAGGACCGGCTTCGCGCAGTTGCGCAGCAGCGTCCAGTCGGCCGTTTCCATCAATCGTCGCCGCAGCACGCCGCGCGGCGAGCTGGTCTTGATCACGAGGTCGGCGTCGGAGCGTGCGGCCGCCTCGGCGATCGCTCGCCGCCAGTTCTGGTTCACCTCGACCCGAATCGAAAGCTTGATGCCTTGACTCTGCGGCTTCTCCGCAATGCGCTCGATCCACGCCTGCGTACGGGCGACGAGACGCGCCTGCGCCTCGCTGTCCGCGACGCTCTGCGGCTCGAGCGTGCAGTAGAGCTCGATCTCCGCGCCGTTGCGCCGGGCGAGCCACTCGGCCTTCTCGAGGGCGGGTTGGACGAGGCGCTTCGGGTCGATGACGACGAAGATCTTGCGCAGCTCTCCGCTCGGCGCTGTTGTCACCATGGTGGCTCCCTTCTGTTGGTTTTCCCGTCACGATAACCGACCGGATCGGCGTATGGAATTGCGCGTCCGGCGCGGTATTGCGCTACTCCTCGCGAAGCATGACCGGCCACGCCGCGCGCAGATAATCGAACATCGACCAGAGCGTCAGCGCGCCTGCGACGAACAGCAGCCCGACGCCGATCGGATAAACGTCGATCCCGAGTATCGGCTTGTAGTAGAGCATTAGGCTGATCCCGACGATCTGCACCGTCGTCTTCCATTTGCCGAAGAACGTCACGGCGACGTGCGCCCGAGCGCCGAGCTCGGACATCCATTCCCGCAGCGCCGACACCGTGATCTCGCGCCCGATGATGATGCCGGCGACGATCGCGAGCGCGATCTGCGGATCGGACTGCACGAGCAACACCAACGCGGTCGAGACGATCAGCTTGTCCGCGACCGGATCGAGAAAGGCGCCGAAGCTCGACGTCTGATTGAGCCGGCGCGCGAGATACCCGTCGAAGTAGTCCGTGATGCCGGCGAGCGCGAAAAGCAGCCCCGCCGCGGGCCTCGCCCACGGCACCGGAAGGTAGAACACGATGACGACGAGCGGGATCGCGAGGATGCGAAACCACGTCAGCGTGTTCGGCAGATTGAATACCATGCCGCTACGTCTCCCGCGCCTACTCGGCATGGAAATGCCGATAGATCGACTCGGCCAGCTGGCGCGAGATGCCCTTGACCTTGACGAGATCCTCGACGCCGGCCCGCGCGACGGCCTGGAGGCCCCCGAACTGCCGCAGCAAGTCGCGGCGGCGCTTCGGGCCGAGTCCCCTGATCTCCTCGAGCGGCGACGACGTCTGGCGCCTTTGCCGCCTCGCCCGATGACCCGTGATCGCGAAGCGGTGCGCCTCGTCGCGCACCTGCTGGATCAGATGCAGCGCCGGCGACGACGGAGGCAGCGTCAGCGCGCCCGTGCGGCCGGCGACGTAGAGCCGCTCCCGGCCGGGCCTGCGCCCTTCGCCCTTCGCGACCCCGACGAGCGTGATGCCTTCGATCTCGAGCTCCTTCAGAACCGTCTCGGCTTGCTTGAGCTGCCCTCGCCCTCCGTCGATCAGCAGCACGTCCGGCACCGGCGCCTCGCCGCGCTTCACCCGCGCATAACGCCGCTCGAGCGCCTGCGACATCGCCGCATAGTCGTCCCCGGCCGTGACGCCGGTGATGTTGAAGCGACGGTAGTCGGATTTCAACGGGCCGTCTTGGCCGAACACGACGCACGAGGCGACCGTTTCGGCGCCGCCGGTATGGCTGATGTCGA
>CAYMAF010000078.1:0-12741 GCA_964388365.1 uncultured Gammaproteobacteria bacterium
CGGTGATCGGCCCGTCGATCCACATCGACGGCGATCTGCGCGGCGAGGAAGACCTGATCATCGAGGGCGAGGTCAACGGCACGGTGATGCTGCGGAACAATAGCCTGACGATCGGTCCGCAGGGCAAGGTCGCCGCCGACGTCTACGCGCACTCGGTGTACGTCGAGGGGTACATGGAAGGCGATCTCTACGGCTCCGAGCGCGTCTGCATCCGCAAGAGCGCCCAGGTGCGCGGGAACATCACGTCGCCGCGCGTGAGCCTCGACGACGGGGCACGCTTCAAGGGCACGATCGAGATGGATCCGCAGGCCGTCGAGACGGCGCTCGGCAAGCGCCGCGGTCCCGGTCAGCCCGCGCAAACTCTTCCGGGCGACACGAAGGGACCGACGGTCGCGGTCAAGCCCGGCGACGCGAAGCCCGAAGCCGTCTCCGGCGCGAAACGCTGACCGCGAAGGCGCCGACGCGCTACACTTTCACGCTGCCGTTCGCCGGGCATCCGTTGCCCGGCGCGGGGCTTCCGTTGTCCGATTCGACGAGCCGACTGACGAGCCGATGACGCCGTGAACCTGCCCGGCCGCTCCACCGCGTCCGCGCGCTCCGCCGAAGCGGAGCCGTTGAATGCACCGCTATTCGCGTCGCTGATCGAGCGCCTCGAAGCGGCCGAGGAGCGCTGTGTCGTGCTCGACCTCGGTGCGGCCCGCACGGAGACGCTCACGCTGTTCGGGCGGTTCCGGGCGCGGCTCGACATCGTCGATCTCGGCGAAAGCCTGGACCTGCTCGACGTCGACGACCCGGACGTGCTACGCGAGAACGTCGAGCGCCTGCTGCCGCCCCGCCGGCAGGAGGCCGCGCATCTGATTTTGTGCTGGGACCTGCTGAACTACCTGAATCGCCCGGCGCTTTCCGCGTTCATGACCGCGGTCGCGGATCGCGCGCGGCGCGGCGCGTTCGCGCACGCGCTGATCGCGTACTCGTCGAGCCGAATGCCGATCAAGCCCGGGTGCTTCGTGCCGATCGACGGGCAGAGGCTCGTGAACGTCGCCCCGCCCCAGGCCGAGCGGGACGCGCCGCGCTACTCGCCCGAGGACCTTGCGAACTGTTTGCCGGGCTACAAGGCCGAGCGTGCTCGGCTGCTGCGGAACGGCATGCAGGAGTATCTGTTTCGGCTATAGCGTCGTCGGTCGCCACAGGACGGATCGGCGGCCGTCCGCCGCGTAACGGGCGAACCCTCGTCTCGTCAAGCCGCCGCCGGCCCCGGATCGTCTCCGTCCGGGTCGTCGTGAGACGACTCGGCCCTACGCACCTGCTTAAGCGGCACGACGACGCCGCGCGCGGAGCGGCTCTCGCCGGTCTCCGGCCCCGATTCGTGATCCGCCGATTCGACCTTGCGGCGATCGAGCTCGTTCGAGTCGTCCTTGCACATGCGTGTCCCCCCGGAATCCGTCTCGCCGAGAGATGTCGAGATCTCTCGGTCAACCGTACGAGTGGAAAGTCCGCGCAGACGCTGCGCGGTGCGTCAACGCCCCGGGTGGCTGCAACGCGTTCGCGTGTCGGCCGCCCGGGGCTAATCGCGTGCGAGCAGCTTGCCGGCGCTTCGCGGGAAACGATTCAGCATGGGAAAGACAGCCATGCGCCTATGCTCCCCGATACCCGGAACGCGGTCAAACTCGCGCTCCAGGAGCTTGAGCTCGATCGAATCACGGGAATGACGCGCCGCCCGGGACAGGGGTGCCCTATGTCTCCGGAATGGACCGCAAACCACGTATCGGGGATGAACCTTAGGGGGGATGGTGCCGGTGGACGGATTCGAACCGCCGACCCACGCATTACGAATGCGTTGCTCTACCAGCTGAGCTACACCGGCTGTCTGGGACGCAGCGACCGGAGCGCGCAATTCTATCCGATTGTCGGCCGCTGTTGTCGAGTGATTTTTCGTCGGCGCGCTAGACTCGAATCGTCAAGCCTCCGGGCCGCTCGCTCGCCGCACGCGAATCACGACGTCGACGCCGACGAGCTCCCTGCCCTCCGGCAGCGGCTGCGCGAGCTCGATGTCGATGCCGTTGAGCGGAATATCGAGAAGCTCGCCGGTCTCGACGTCGAAGAAGTGATGATGCGGCTCGATCGTCGAATCGTAGAACAGCCGCGTCGGGTCGACCTCGACCGTACGCAAGAGACCGCGCTCGCAGAACAGATTCAGCGTGTTGTAGACCGTCGCCTTCGAGACTCGCGAGCCCATGCGCCGCACCCGTGCGATGATCTGATCGGCCGACAGATGCTGCGGACGCGCGAGAATGACCTCGGCGACGTCGAGACGCTGCGGCGTCGGGAACACCCCATGCTCGTGCAGCAGCTCGGAGATCCGGTCGCGAGTCACCTTGCTTTCCATAAAATCAAGCGGTTGGCAATTATAGCCGAGCCGTTCCTCGACTGACTACCCGAGACACCGCTCTCTGACCATCGAATCCGCCGGAATATCCGCGTTTTCGCCCCGAATTTCGTGATCGCGCAGATTCGTCCGGCGCCGCTAGTCTCTCGCCGAGGCGTTCGGCCACGGAGGGCCGGGAGATGAAGCAGCAAGGTCACACGCTGCCCGAGCTCGTCGCGGGGCTGGTCATCGCGGGGATTCTGCTTGGCCTCGCGATCCCGGGCTTCGAGCGCTTCGTGCTCGACTCACGGCTCACGACCGAGATCAACGCGTTCGTCGGCGCGGTGCAGCGCGCGCGGAGCGAGGCGGCGAAGCGCGCCCGGACGGTCGTGCTCTGCAAGACGGCCGATCTCGAGCACTGCGGCGGAGACGAGATCGGTTACGACGCGGGCTGGATGCTGTTCGTCGACGATGACGGCGAGAAGCCGGTGCGGCGCGCGCCCGACGAGCCGCTGATCCTCGCGCACCGCCCAGTGTTCGGCGGCTCGATCACCGCGAATCGCGCGCTGTTCGAGTTCCGGCCGTTTCGCACCCGCAGCACGAACGGCACGGTCACCTTCTGCGACCGGCGCGGCGCCGAGGCGGCCCGCGCCGTGATCGTCAGCTACACGGGCCGGCCGCGGGTCGCACGCGTCGGACCCGGGAGGCCCCTGACGTGCCCGGCCTGACGCGACGGCGCACGGCACGCGTGCTCATGCCGCTCGTCGCCGCCCGGCACGCGATCGTCGGGCGGGCATTCAACATAAGGTCGCGGCACGATATAGTCCCGCTCGATGGAGGGGCTTTCTCGTTCATACGGGTTCACGCTGTGGGAGCTGATGATGGCGATCGCGGTCGCCGGAATCGTTCTCGGCCTCGGTGTCCCCGGCTTCATGGAGTTCCAGCGCACGAACGCGATGGCGGCGGCGACGAACGATCTCGTCACCGGGACTCTGCTCGCGCGCTCGGAGGCCGTGAAGCGGCAGCAGCCCGTCACGCTCTGCACGTCGCCCGATCCGGCCGCCGAGACGCCGGTATGCGGCCCGGCCTCGTTGGGCGGCTTCGTCGTCTTCGTCGACGAGGATGCCGATGCCGCAGTCGCCTCGCCGGAAGACGTGCTGCTTCGTCGGCCCGCGCCGGGCGGCACGATACGGCTCTGGTCCGATGCGGCTCATCTGACGTACGCGCGGAACGGATCCCCGCGAGATGCCGCCGGCGGCGAGGCGTCGGCGACTCGGTTCTTGCTCTGCGACGATCGCGGCAACCGACCGGCGTCCGGCGGCTCAGCGGCGCGCGTCGTCGTGATCGACGCGGCCGGGCGCGGAATGATGCGCCAGGCGATCGATGTCGTCGCGACCGCGGCCGCCGCGCTCGGCGCGGATTGCGAATGATCGCCCGGCGGTACGTGCGCGGTTTCAGCTTGCTCGAAGCGATGATCGCGCTCGTCGTGCTGTCCGTCGGCATGATCGGCATCGCCGCGCTGCACGGCCACAGTCTGTCGGCGGGCCGCACGGCCCTGCTCCGTTCCAAGGCGGTGAACCTCGCCGCGGACATGGCGGATCGTATCCGCGTGAACCGGCTCGGCGGCGCCGCCTATGCCGGCCCGGCCGCAAACGAGGCATGCGACCCGGAAAGCGGCGGCGGCGTCGATTGCACGCCCGCGCAGATGGCCGCGCACGATCTTTTCGTCTGGCAGCGGCTCGTCGCCGAGCAGTTGCCGAACGGCGTCGGCACGGTCGCGCACGACGGCGGCACGGTTCCGCCGACCTATACGATCGAGGTCCGTTGGACCGAGGCCGGCCAAGGCACGCTGACGCATCGCCTCGAGATTCGGGTCCCGGAGCAATGAGCCTGGCACGCGAGATCGGTATTCCGCGACCGAAGCGGCGACGAGCCCCGGCTCGCCGGGCCGTCGCCGGCCGGACAGGCGGCATGACGCTCATCGAGATCATGGTCGCGCTCGCGATCGGCTCGTTTCTGCTGATCGGCGCGATCACGGTCTTCGTGCAGAGCCAGACAGCTTTTCGAGTCAGCGAGTCGCTGTCGCGGCTCCAGGAGACAGCGCGTTTCGCGCTCGCCGCGATCGAGCCCGACATCCGCATGGGCTACTACTTCGGCCTCACCGCACGACCCGACCGAATCGGCGGACGCGCGGGCCCCGCCGATCCGATCGCGTTCGCGGTCGCCGGCGACTGCGGCCCGAACTGGTCCGTGAATCTCGATGCCGCCGTCGACGGCACGAACAACACGTATACGTGGACGTGCACGCCTTATGCCGGCGCGGGCGCGATGCCCGGCACCGATACGCTCGTCGTGCGGCGCGTCGAGGAAGCGCCGAGCGCGCCGGCGCCCGATCGCCTGCAGGTCCAGTCGGCACGCTTCCAGGAAGGGCGGTTGTTCCTCGGCGAAGGCGTCCCTGCAGGGTATTCGGCGACGACGTCCGAAACCTACCGCTTGGTCGTCAACGGTTACTACGTCAGCCCGACCTCCTCGCTCTCGACCGCCGACGATCCCGTGCCGTCGCTGCGCGTCAAGACGCTCGTCGACGGCCCGCGAATCGAAGACCGCGAAGTGCTTCCCGGCGTCGAGGATCTGCAGATCCAGCTCGGCATCGACACCGATCCGCCCGGCTCACCCGGACGCGGCGCGATCGACCGATACGTGAACCCCGGCGATCCATTGCTCGATGCGTCCGCATATCCGGACGTTCGCGTGCTCGCGATACGCGTCTGGCTGCGCGTGCGGAGCGAGCGCCCGGAGCCGGGCTTCACGGATTCGAGCGGCTACTCCTATGCCGATCGAGACGATCCGCCGCCGAACGACGGCTATCGGCGCATCGTCCTATCGAAGACGATCTATCTCCGGAACGCGAGGGCCGCATCATGAGCCGACCGCACCGTTTCGATACCGCACGCGGCGGAGCCCCGCTCGCCTCGGAACGGCAGCGCGGCGCGGCGCTGCTCGTCGGGCTCGTGCTGCTGCTCGTGATGACGATCCTCGGCGTCTCGGCGATGAGCACCGCGACGCTCGAGCTCGCGATGGCCGGCAACGCGCAAGCGCAGGAAGAAGCGTTCCAGGCCGCGGAGACCGGTATCGATTTGGCGATCTCGCAGGGCGTCTTCTCGACGACGGGGCCGATGACGATTCCGGAGACGCCCGTCGGCAGCGGATCGGCCGAGGTCGTGACGCGATTCGTGCAAGCGACGAGCGTGCCCGGCTCCGCGTTCAGCATGGGCGTCGGCATGAGCGGCAGCGTTCAGGCCTTTCATTTCGACATCGTGGCGACCGGAAGAGGACCTCGAGGTGCGACGTCGACTCATCATCAAGGCTTCTATGTCCTCGGACCGGGCGGGCAATAAGCCTTCGATGGCCGCAGCGGCGCTCGCCGCGGCAATCGCCGCCGGCGCGTGCGCGACCGCCGGCGCAACGCGCGTGATCGAGCAGCCGGAAGGCGGCTACGAGGCGGCGCTCGCCGAAGTCGAGCTCCCGGCGAGCCCCACGGGGCTCGTGCGGTTCTCGCCATGCTCCGGCTGCGCGCGGGTCTCGCTGCCGGTATCGCCGCGGACGGCCTACTTCGTCGAACGCTCGGAAGTTCCGCTCGACGCGCTCGTGCAGGCCGCTGCCGAAGCCGCCGCGGCCGGCCGCGCGGACGAGACCGCGATCTACATCTTCTATGACGTCGAAACGCGCCGTGTGAACCGGCTCGTGCTCGACCGCCTCGACGATTGAGGAGAACCGATGGCTATCGCGAAGCGATGCGCAGCGTTCGTGGCCGGCATGCTCGGCACCGCCGTTTGCGTCGGCCCGGCCGCGGTCGCGGACGATACGGATCTGTTCGTCGCCCGCGCCCGAGGCGAGGCGGCGGCACCGAACGTGCTGTTCATCTTCGATACCTCCGGCAGCATGGATACCGCCGTCGAAAGCCAGTCGGTCTACGACCCGAGTTTCGTGTACGGCGGATCCTGCGACTCGAGCCGACTCTATTGGCGATTCGGCACCGGCGAGCCGCCGGCTTGCAACACCGACCGCTGGATCGCTGCGTCGGTGCTGCGCTGCGACGCGGCGCGCTCAGCGTTCGAGTCGGGCGGCCGTCTCACCGACCGATTCGCGCGTTATGACGAGGCCGAAGCCGCATGGAAGCGGCTCGACCGAGGCATACACGATCAGCTCGTCGAGTGCGAAGACGACAGCGGGGTTCACGGCGACGGCTCGAATTCCTCGGCCGTCTACGCCCGCGACGGCATCGCGGGCTCGCCGTGGAGCGACCGCCCCGAGGACGAGATCAACTGGAGCAGCCGGGACTCGGCGACGCTCTACACCGCGAACTATCTCAACTGGTATTACGGGCCGACGCGCACGACGACGCGTATGCAGGTGATGAAGAACGTCGCAAAGGGGCTCGTCGGCAGCGTCAACGGCGTGAACCTCGGCGTGATGCGCTACAACTCGTCGAACGGCGGCACGCTCGTGCACGAGATTGCCGATGTATCGTCGCATCGGGACTCACTGCTCGCGGCCATCGACGGCCTCACGCCTTCGGGTTTCACGCCGCTCGCCGAGACGCTGTACGAAGCGGCCCTGTACTTCGTCGGCGGGACGCCGCACTTCGGCGAGAGCGCCGTCGGAGTCATCGACGGACGGTACCGCAGCCCGATCGAGCGCGCCTGCCAGAAGAACTATATCGTCTATCTCACGGACGGCGAGCCGAATCGCGATGCCGACGTTCCGGGGCTCGTCGACACGCTGCCGGGCTTCACGAGCGTCGTCGGCGCGCGCTGCTCGGGATCGGGCGACGGTGCCTGCTTCGTCGAGCTCGCCCGCTATTTGCACGATGCGGATCTCGATCCCTCGCTGCCAGGCAGGCAGAGCGTGTCGACCTACACGATCGGCTTCACGCTCGATCTGCCGCTCCTGTCGCGCGCGGCCGAAGCGGGCGGCGGCGAATACTACACGACGGACGATACCGCCTCGCTGACGCAGGTGCTGACGAATATCGTGACGTCGATCCTCGAGACGCCCGCGACGTTCACCGCGCCCGCGGTCACGGTCGATGCGTTCAACCGCGCACGGCACGCGAACGACCTGTTCGTCACGCTGTTTCAGCCGAGCGGCAACGTGCACTGGCCGGGAAACCTCAAGAAGTACCGGCTGCGCGCCGCAGACGGCGTGATCGTCGACGTCAACGGCCGCCCGGCCGTCGACGACGACGGCTTGTTCAGCCCGGATGCGCAGAGCGCGTGGTCGAGCGGTCCCGACGGACGCAGCGTGACACGAGGCGGCGTCGCGAGCCGTCTGCCGTCGCCGGCGCAACGGCGCATTTACACGTACCTTTCGGGCCGCGACCTCACTTCGCCGACGAACGAGATCGCCCGCAGCAACGGGTTGCTGACAGACGAGCTCTTGGGCCTCGGCGATCCCGGCGATCCTTCGCGCGACGACGTCATCGATTTCATACGCGGCGTCGACGTCGCGGACGCGAACGGCAACGGCAACCGCACCGAGCCGCGCGGGCAGATCGGCGACCCGCTCCACTCTGCGCCCGTCGTCGTCCATTACGGCGGCACGTCGAGCGCCCCGGGCGCGAACGACGCGCTCGTGCTGTTCGCGACGAATGACGGCTATCTGCACGCGATCGACCCGACGACCGGCATCGAGCAATGGGCCTTCGTGCCGCCCGAGTTTCTCGACGATCAGGTCGATCTGCTGCTGAACCCCGAGGTCTCGACGAAGCACTACGGCATCGACGGCCATCTGCGTGTGCAGATGCTCACCGTCGACGACGACGGCGTGATCGATGCCGCGGCCGGCGAGCGGGTACACCTCTACTTCGGCCTGAGGCGCGGCGGGCGAGTCTACTACGGTCTCGACATCACGGACCGCGATCGGCCGCAGCTGCTGTGGCGTCTCGACGCCACCGCCCTCCCCGGGCTCGGCCAGACGTGGTCGACCCCGGTCCCGACGAAGGTTCATGTCGATGACCCGAGCCAGAACCGCGAGCGGGCGGTCGTGATCTTCGCCGGCGGCTACGACGAGACGCAAGATAACCATGTCGCGAGCACGGATTCGATCGGGAACGCGCTCTATATCGTCGACGCGTTCTCGGGGGAGCTGCTTTGGCACGGCGGGCCGTCGGGCGCGACGCGAATCCTCCCGGACATGCGCTACTCGATCCCGGCGGACGTCAAGGTCATCGATCTCGACGGCGACGGCTTCGCGGACCGGATCTACGCCGCCGATATGGGCGGACAGATCTGGCGCTTAGATATCTTCAACGGACGCCCGGCGTCGCAGCTCGTCACCGGCGGCGTCATCGCCCGACTCGGAGCCGCCGCAAGCCCGTCGCCGGCCGAAGCCGCGCCGGCCGATACGCGGCGCTTCTACTACGCCCCGGACGTCGCGCTCGCGACGGCGCGCGGCCGGACGTTCCTACACATCGGCATCGGCTCGGGCTATCGGGCGCACCCGAACTCGACCGATACGAATGACCGCTTCTATGCGCTTCGCGACCACGAGCCATTCAAGCACCTGAGCCAAGCGGAGTTCGCCGCGCGCGGCGCCGTGACCGAGGCGGATCTCGTCGACGTCACGGACGATCTCGATGCGGATGTCGAGCCCGGCAGCGCCGGCTGGATGCTGCGCCTCGGCCCCGGAGAGAAGGTCCTCGCAGAGGCGCGCACATTCAACGACGAGGTCTATTTCACAACGTTCTCGCCGGGGGAGGCCGGCGCCGAGAACGACTGCGAGCCGCGTCTCGGCACGAACCGGCTGTATGTGCTCAGCCTGTTGAACGGCGCGCCCGCGAATACGCTCGACCGCCGCGTCGACGACGAGCCGATCGGCGACGGCACGGACGGCTCAGGTCGCGGTCTGGTACGCTCGACGGAGTTCGCCGGGTCGATCGGCAGCGGCGTATCGTTCCTGTTCCCGTCCGCCGACGAGCCGGGATGCGTCGGAGACGGATGCGCGCCGCTGCCCGTCGTCTGCGTCGACCTGTTCTGTCGGCCGGCCGGCTTCGGTAACGCGCCGGTGCGCACGTTCTGGAGGCAACAGCATGTCGATTGACCGGCGCCTCCGCCGTGCCGCCGGGATCACGCTGATCGAGCTGATGATCGTCGTCGTCGTCGTCGCCATCCTCGGCCTGATCGCGGTGCCGAGCTACAGGAAATACATGATCCGCGCGCACCGCACCGAAGCGAAGTCCGCGCTGCTGCGGCTGCAGACGAACCAGGAACGCTGGTACTTGCAGCACAACACGTACACGGACGATCCCGAGGTGCTCGGCTTTCCGGGCGGCCTTTCCGAGAACGGCGTCTATCGCCTTTCGATCGAGCCGGCCGCGAGCGGCCTCGCGTTCGGTTACGTCGCCAAAGCGAGACCGCGCCCCGAAGGCGGCGCGAACGGCGTCAAGATGACCGACGACGACGAGTGCGCCGAGTTCTCGATCACATCGGACGGCTTACGGCGCGCCGCGCCCGATCCGATGAGCCGCTGCTGGTGAGCGCGGCGTCGCGCGAACCTACGTCCCGCCGCCCTTCACCCGCGCTCTTCGTCCCTCGAGCAACATGTCGAGGATCAGCAGCGCCGCGCCGACCGTGATCGCGGAGTCCGCGACGTTGAACGCCGGGAAGCTCCAGCCACCGTAGCGCACGCTCACGAAATCGATCACGTAGCCGTGCACGACGCGGTCGATCACATTGCCGAGAGCGCCGCCGAGCACGAACGCGAGCCCGGCGGCGAGGATGCCCTGGCCGCGTGCCGGCAGTCGCCGCAAGTAGACGAGAATGCCGACGCTCACGGCGAGGCCGAGCGCCGTGAAGAACCACCGCTGCCAGCCCGATGCGTCGCTCAAGATACTGAACGCGGCGCCCTCGTTGTGCAGCCGGACGATGCTCAGGATCGAGAGCACCGGGATCTGGTCGAACTCGCGCAAGTTCGCCGCGATGAGCCACTTCGTCAGCTGATCGAGCACGATCACGGCGAGCGAAACCCAGAGCCAGTCGCTCGCGCCGGCCCGCAGCGAGAACCAGCGGCGCGACGCCGTCATGCCGGCTCCGCCTTCGCGAGACGAATCGTCCACCTCGGCGCCTCATCGCGCTGCTCGATGACGAAAGCGGCGTCATCCCCGGGCCGCTCCCAGCGCACCGCGAGTGTCTCGCTCATCACGTAGTCGCGATGCGCGGCGAGCGCGTCGCGGACCTCCGGATCCCCTTCGATCTCGAGCACGATGCGGTCCGAGACCTCGAGCCCGGCCTGCTTCCGAGCCTCCTGCACGACGCGGACGAGCTCGCGCGCGAGACCTTCTCGCTTCAGCTCGTCGTTCAACGCCGTATCGAGCCCAACGAGATAGCCGCCCTCCTCTGCGCAAGCGAAGCCCTCGGCGGACGCGGTCTCGATCAGCAGCGCCTCCGGCGGAAGCTCGACCCGCTGTCCGCCGATCTCGGCATGCTGCGTCTCACCTCGCGCTGCGGCGGCGGCCATCGCAGCCGCGTCCGCCGCGGCGAGGTAATCTCGAATCGCCGGGATCAGCTTGCCGTAGCGCTTGCCGAGCAGCGGCAGGTTCGGCTTGATTCGATACGACACGAGCTCGGCGTCGCGCGCGAGGAGCTCGATCGACTTGACGTTGAGCTCCTCGAGAATCTGCTCCCGATGCCGTCGAACCGCCTGCTCGGCCGCATCGTTCGGCACGCGCACGAGCAGTCGCGCGAGCGGCTGGCGCACCTTGAGCTTCGACGCATTACGCGCGGCGCGCCCGAGCCCGACGACGCGCTGCACCGTCTCGATCTCCTCGAGCAAACGCGCGTCGAGGCGCTCCGGCCGATGCTCCGGCCACTCGGCCATGTGCACGCTGATCGGCGCGTCCGGCCGCACGCGCCGGACGAGGTTCTGATACATCGCCTCGCTGATGAAGGGCACGAACGGCGCGAGCAGGCGCGTCAGCGTCTCGAGACACTCGTAGAGCGTCGCGTACGCCGACACCTTGTCTTCGCCGCTCGCCGCCTTCCAGAAACGGCGGCGGTTGCGGCGCACGTACCAGTTGCTGAGCTGATCGACGAAGCGCTCGATCGCGGTGCCCGCGGCGAGCGCGTCGTAGCGGTCGAGCGCCTCGGTCACCGTGCGGATCGTCTGCTCGAGCAGCGATACGGCCCAGCGGTCGATCTCGGGACGGTCGGCGTAGTCCACGCTGCGGGCCGCGTCGAATCCGTCGAGTCGCGCGTACATGACGAAGAAGCCGTACGTATTCCAGAGCGTATTGATGAAGCCGCTCGCGACGTCGGCAACGATATCGACCGAGACACGCTTCTGCACATCCGGTGCGACGCGGGCGGCGAAATGCCAGCGCAGCGCATCGGCGCCGACCGAGTCGAAGACATCGTACGGGTCGACGATGTTGCCGAGCGATTTCGACATCTTCTTACCGTCCTGGTCGACGATATGGCTCAGGCATACGACGTTACGGTACGCGACGCTGTCGGACACCATCGTTGCGATCGCGTGCAGCGTGTAGAACCAGCCGCGGGTCTGGTCGATCGCCTCGCAGATGAAGTCGGCCGGGAAGCTCTTCTCGAACGTCTCGGCGTTCTCGAACGGGTAATGCCATTGGGCATACGGCATCGCACCGGAATCGAACCAGCAGTCGATGACCTCGGCTACGCGCCGGTACTCGCGCCCGTCGTGCACGAACGTGATCTCGTCGATCGCGGGCCGATGCAGATCGAGCCCGTCGAGCTTGCGGCCAGCGCGCTGCTCGAGCTCGGCGACCGAGCCGATGCAGATATAGTCGCCGTTGCCGTCGGTCCAGATCGGCAGCGGCGTGCCCCAGAAGCGCTCTCGCGAGAGCGCCCAATCGATGTTGTTCTCGAGCCAGTTGCCGAAGCGGCCCTCGCGGATGTGCTCCGGCACCCAGTTGATCTGCCGATTCAGCTCGACGAGCCGATCACGGAATGCGGTCGTGCGGATATACCACGCGTTCTTCGCGTAATAGATCAGCGGATCGCCGGTGCGCCAGCCGAACGGGTAGTTATGCGTGAAGCGCCCGGCGCGGAACAGCAGCCCGCGCTGGCGCAACAGATCGGTGATCACCGGATCGGCGTCCTTGAAGAACTTTCCGGCGACCGGCGTCACCTCGGGCTTGAAGTATCCGTCGTCGCCGACGCCGTGAACGACGGGCAGGCCGTGCTTCTGACCGAGCTTCAGGTCGTCCTCACCGTACGCCGGCGCGATGTGCACGATCCCCGTGCCGTCCTCGGTCGTGACGAACTCGGCCGTGCGCACGCGGCAGATCTCGCCTTCGGCCGGCAGATAGTCGAACAGGCGCTCGTAGCGCATGCCGTCGAGCT
>CAYMAF010000079.1:0-12685 GCA_964388365.1 uncultured Gammaproteobacteria bacterium
ACGAGAGCGGGCTCGGCCTCGGGCTCTACATCGTGCAGTCGATCGTCGAGCGGCACGGCGGGCACGTCTCGCTTCGCCGCACGAGCGCGGCGCGCACGAGGGTGACCGTCGAGCTGCCGCTCGGGCAGGCAAATTCGCGGCAGCGTCCGAACGCGGCGCACGGCGCCGGCGCGGCTCGGGCCGCGGCGAACGACGGGGTGCGATAGCGATGAAGGTCCTTCTCGTCGACGACGATCCCGATCTCCTCTCGGTAACCGGCTTCGCGCTGCAGCAGGCCGGGTTCCTCGTCGTGACCGCGGCCGACGGCGCGAGCGCGCTCGAGGTCTTCGAGCGCGAGCAGCCGGACCTTGCGGTGCTCGACATCAACATGCCGCGGATGAGCGGGTTCGACGTTGCGCGGCGGCTGCGCGAGAAGAGCACCGTCCCGGTGATCATGCTCACGGTCCGCGGCGAGGAGGACGACGTCGTCCGCGCGCTCTCGCTCGGCGCCGACGATTATCTGACGAAGCCCTTCAGCCCGAAGATACTGATCGCACGGATCCGGGCCGTGCTGCGCCGCGCCGGGCTCGAGGCCGAGGGCACGCTCACGCTCGGCCCGCTGACCCTGGAGGTCGACGAGCTGACGCTCGAAGGCCTGCCGCAAGGCACGATCCGGCTGACGCCGCTCGAGGCGCGGCTGCTGCAGCTTCTGTTCGCGCACGCCGGGCGCACGGTGCAGACCGAGCGCATTCTCGGCCACGTCTGGGGCCGCCGTGCGGGCGGCAACCGGCAGCTGTTGAAGCAGCTCGTGCACAGGCTGCGCAACAAGATCGAAAGCGACCCCGCGTCGCCGCGTCTGCTCAAGACCGTGCCGAATGCGGGCTATGCGTTCGACGCGTCGGCCGTGTCGGCGGACGCGGACGAGGCGACGCGCTCCTGATCCCGGCATGCGGGCTGCCGCGCCTGACGGACCGGATGGAAACCCAAGGGGGAAAGCCCGGGCATCCCTGCCCGGGCTCCACCCGCCGGAAGGCGCCCTATGCCGCGCCGACCGACTTCGCTGGGGGGACCAGCATCAGCCCATCAGAACTGCATCCTCAAGTTCACGAAGTAGCGCCGGCCGAGCACGTCGTAGTACGCAGGGAACGTCGAGCCGGAGCCGTTCAACACCCTCTGGCCGCCGCCGTTGATGGCCGCGATGTTCTGCACCTGCCCTGCTCCGACGCGCTCCGGCTCGCGATCGAACAGATTGTCGACGCCGCCGGTCAGCAACAGCCGGTCGCTAATGTTCCAGTTCGCGATCAGGCCGAACACGTCGTACGAGCCCGCGCCCTGAATCGGCGTATCCGGCGCCGTCACGGACTGAGAGCTCTTGACGGACGGCAAATGACGCCAGTTCAGCGCGACGCCCCAGTTCGGCGCCGAGTAACGCACGGTCGTCATCAAGCGCCAGTCGAAGAGGCCGCCTCTCGCGAGCGTCCCGGCATTCTCGAGCGGCTCGGCGGTCGCATACTCCTGCGCCTTGAACTCGAACAGCCTCGAGAACGTCATGCTCACGCCGAGCCGGCCCGACGCGTTCGACAGCCCGAGATCCGTCAGCGCCGCGGTCCAGTTGAAGTTCGCGTCGAAACCGGACGTCTCGATGGCCCCGAGGTTCTGGAACTGCGAGTTCACGAGCAGCGCCGCACCCGTCACCTCGTCGCGCTCGATATTCGCGCAGACGCCGTTCGGGTCGTTCAGCGAGTATGTCGGGTTGCTCCGGCCGTCGCGGTTGAAGCAGAGGTCGTAGGTGATCTGCGCCGAGACGGTCGCGATCGCATCCTCGATGTCGATGCGATACCAGTCGATCGACAGCGTCATGTCCTCGACGGCCGGCCGAGAGAACGGCGACTGGAACACCGCGCCGAAGGTCCATGTTTTGCCCTCCTCGCTGCGCAGATCCCGATTGCCGCTATTGATCTGCAGGATCACGCCGTCGCCCCGCCCGCCGATATAGTTGTCCGGGTCGGCCGAGAACTCCGACGTATCGTTGCCGATCAACGCCGCGCATAGCGCCTGCGCCGCGGCCCGATTCGGGTTGTCCGGGTGGTTGCCGGTGATCTCGCGCGTGTCGGCGCGGCAATAGTCGGGGCTTCGCATCGTCACGGCGACGCTGCTCGCCTCGAGGAACAGCTCGTTGATGTTCGGCGCGCGGTTCGCGAGCTGATAGCCGCCGCGGAAGCGCACGATATCGATGGGCCGCCAGCTGAACAGGGCCTTGTAGGTCGGCACCGTACCGCCGGTGTCGCCGTAATCGGAGTAGCGATAGCCGAGCTCTAGCTCGAGACCGCGCGCGAAGCGCTTGTCGCGAAGCAGCGGGATCAGGAACTCGGTATAGACCTCGCTCACGTCGATGCCCCCGATGACGTTCGCCTGGCCGAACGTGCCGACCGGTATGTCTACGATCGAGTTCGTCTCCCGGGTCGCGTCCGGCAGATACTCGAAATCGTTCTTGCGGTACGTCGCGCCGAACGCCATGCGGACCTCGCCCGCGGGCAGGTTGCCGAGCGCGCCCTGCATCGTCCCCTCGATGACGTCCTGAGTGAGACGCGTCCGGTCCGTGTAGCGCGGCGAGAGCGCGTCGATGCAGTCCGGGCTGACCTCGAAGTCGTCGAACACGGGAAGGCCGCTCTCGCAGCTCAGCGTCGTCGAGCCGGTTCCGGCGAGCGACAGGCCGCGTCCGTAGTTCGGCGCGGAAACGACCTGCTGCCAACGGGACGTCGAGACGAACCCGATGTAGTCGAGATCGACGCGCGTCTCCCCGTGCGAATAGTAGAGGTCCCAGGTCCATTCCTTGAAAGGCAGATCGCCGCGGAAGCCGGCGAGCACCTGGTAGAGGTTGCTCGTGTTGCGCATCGAGCGGGTCGGCAGAAAGTCGAACGTCGCGCCGATGCCCCACGGCGAGTTCTCTCCGGCGACGACCAGGGGCTCGCCGGTGAGCGGATCGAACTCCGTCGTGCTGAGCTCGTCCGGCCCGCGGGACTCGAGCAGGTCCCTGAGCGCGTCCGGGACCGGGAACGCTTGCGAGTTCGTGCAGCCTCCCACGGGCGGGCAGCTCAGGCCGTATGCGCCGCCCTCGGTATACTCGGGGAGCGTCGTCACGCCGTCCTCGGCGAGAGACGGCGCGTACAAGCCTTCGCCGTACGGAATCGTCGCACCGAAGCCGCCGACGGCACCGGTCGGCTGCAGCACCTGCAGGTTCGTCGTGTTGACGAACATGACCTGCGTATAGGCCTCGACCGAATCGGTGAAGCGGTAGTGCGCCTTGCCGAACAGCGAGTACCGGTCCATCGGGCTCGAGTAGCGCAGATCGAAGTTGTTCGGGACGAGCGTGCCGTTCGGTGCGATCCGGTAGGCAGGATCGTTCGCGACGTCGCCGTTGAATCCGAGTCCGCCGCGCTCGACCTTGTAGAGCGTGTCGTCGTCGTTGAAGAGGAACGACGAGCCGAGCAGCGGGGTGATGTCGAGGTCGGGCGGCAGGTCCGGGTACAGCGCGCGCACTGCCGCCTCGGACGGGCGATTCGTCGCGCTCGGCTGATACTGAAAGTCCGTCATGCGCGCCGCGGTGCCGGCGTTCGTGTTCGAATCCTTCATCGCCTTGCGCATGAAGGGCCGGTCGTACGCCATGACCTCGTCGCGCTCCGTCCATTCGACGGCGAGCATCGCGTTGCCCCGGCCGTCCTCGAGATTCGCGCCAAGCAGCAGGCTGATGCTCGTCTCCTGGCCGCCGCCGTGCTCGGTGAAGCCGGTCCGTGCCTGAAGGTCGAGACCCTCGAAGTTGCTGCGCAGCTTGAAGTTCGTGACACCGCCGAGCGCATCCGCGCCGTATACCGCCGAAGCGCCGCCCGTGATGATCTCGACGCTTTCGATCGCCGCGGCGGGGATCGCATTCGTGTCGATCACTAGCGTCGAGTTCACCGGCTGGCCCCGCCGGCCGTCGACGAGCACGAGCGTCCGCTGCGCGCCGAGGCCGCGCAGGTTCACCGTCGAGATGCCCGGCGTGCTCGTCGCGCTCGGAAAGACGTCGGACGTGTTGAACTGAGTTCGTTCGGGTACGAACTGGGGCAACTGGTTCAGGACGCTTTCGACCGCGAGCGTGCTCGACTCCTCGAACATCCGCGACTCGACCGTCAAGATCGGACTGGCGGCCTCGAGATCGCGGCGCACGATCCGCGACCCGGTCACGACGACCTCTTCGATCGCCGCGTCTTGAGCCGCCGAGTGATCCGCCGCGCTCGCGGCGCCGAGCGCGACGACGACGGCCGCGGCCAACGCGGTGCGCCGCGGCGGCCGCGGCGCATGCTCGCTCTTCAGCCAGTTCTCGTTCATGCGTTCCCCCTGTTCCTCCACGTAGGACATGCTCGATTCCGTCGGCATGACCGCTCGCCGGCCGGAATGTCGCCAAAAAAAGACATTCGCCCGATACTCGCGACCACCCTGGGTCGAGTCGTTCTTCTCAGAGAATTCCGACAGGTTGACGCGTCGTCCCGAAGGAGCACGTTCCAGCCGCGATGAGTTGCTAAAATCCCAACACGACGACCCGCTGCGGCCGGCGATGGTTAGATCGAGCCTCTAAGCGCCGAGCCTGGCAACGGGCGTCGTGCCGTATCACTCGCCACTCGGCACGCATGATGACTGAGGCCACGCAGAACGAGCGTTCAGGACCGATCGGTGCTCTCTCGCCGGATCTCCTGTCGGGAATCTGGCGAACGATGGTTCCACCTCGTCGTTCAGCGGGCTATGAACGCCTCTGAGGACGGTGCTGATTTGTTCTGAATACGACTGAAAACGCGTGAAGCACGGCCTTGCGCCGACGAATGCGTGCGTCCGCGGCTCGGCGTCGCCGCGGATCGGCGACGGTCGGCCGAAGCGAAATGGGGGGGGGCCAGGATGACATCATCCAATCCGACGGGCGATTACCGGTTCGCCGGTTATCGGCTGGATGCGGTTGCGCGGAAGCTGTTCGACCCGGACGGGGCGCCGGTCCACATCAGCTCTAGGGCCTTCGATACGTTGCTCGAGCTGATCCGGCACGCAGGAGAGACTCTTTCAAAAGAGCATCTGATGCAAGCCGTCTGGCCCGACGTGATCGTCGAGCAGAACAACCTCAATCAGGCAGTTTCGTCGCTGCGCAGGGCGCTGTGCGACACGACGTCGGCGCCGCGCTTCATTCAGACGATTCCCGGCCGCGGCTACCGGTTCATCGCGCCGATCGAAGCGCCGGAGGCGGAGAGCGGCCTCGAGGTCGCGGCCGATCCCGATAGCGACACGGCCGACGCCGACGCTCCGACGTCCGCACGGCAGGGTCGATTCCTCTCGCTCGCGTCGCTGAGGCTGCTGTCAGGCCGCGCGTGGGCGTTCGCGGGGCTCGTCGTGCTGCTGCTCGGCGCGGCCGCGATCTTCCTCCAAGGCTCGATCGGCGGCGAGACACGGACCGCTGCGGACAGAGATCACGAGCCGCTGCCGGGCTCCGTCGCGATCCTCCCGTTGACCGAGCTCAACTCGCCGACCGATGACGGCCTTTTCGCGATCGGGCTGCACGACGAGATGATCCAGCAGCTCGCCCGCATCAAGAGCCTGAAGGTCATCTCGCGCGAGAACGTGCTCTCGCTCGCGCACCGGGAGCTGCCGCTCGACGAGATCGCGCGGCTGCTGCGCGCACAGAGCGTTCTCACCGGCACGATCCAGTATCTCGGCGACCGTGCGACGATCCGGCTACAGATGCTCGCTCCGGTCAGCGGCATCGTCCTCTGGGCATCGAGCTACGATGTCGATATCGGCAAGATCGGCGACGTGCTCGCGATTCAGGCCGATATCGCAACCAACGTCGCCGCGGCCCTCGAGGCGGAGATCACCGCGGGCGAGCGGGACGGCATCGGCACGCTGCCGACCCACTCACTTGATGCGTATCGCTACCTGCTCGCCGCGAAGAACGCGTATTACTTTCAGGACTATGCGCAGACGTGGAGTCTGACGAACCAGGCGATCGGCCTCGACGACGGCTTCATCGACGCACACTACTATTTCTCGTACGTCAATCTCGTGCTGACCGCCGTGCCGCTACCGGGCATGGACGCCGAGACGCACCTCGAGCTCGCGATGGCGTCGGCCAAGAGAATCATCGAGCTCGCGCCGCACGACGCCCGCGGCTATTCGCTGCGGGGCGCCGCGTTCGCGACGACCGGCGATTGGGAAGGCGTCACGCGGGAAGTGGAGCGGCTGAAGGCGATGGGCGTCGGCCTCTCCGATATGAAGTTCTATGCGCCCGTGCTGATGAGCCTCGGAGATTTCGCAGGGGCGATCGATATCCTCGAGGCTAATCTGCTGACCGAGCCGGTGAACCTCTACGGCCGAGGCTTCCTGATGGCGGCCTACGAGATGGCGGGCCAAACCGAGCGCGCGCGCCGCGAATATCGGCTCGGCGAAGAGCTTAACCCTGTTTGGTGGGGCGATACGGTCAACGTCTTCCTCGCGCTCGGCCGAAACGAGCCGTTGCGCGACCTGCACCAATTGCCCATTCCGGAGGATCTGAGAACGCTGCTCGCGCACCTCGACGATCGGTCTCGGGTCATGCAAGCGCTCGACGACTTCCGGGCCCGCGACGAGAAGATGTCGGCCGAGTCCGTCTACTACAGCGCGATCGCGGCGCATATCGGCGAGCTGGAGCTTGCCGTCGAGCTGATGCGCGACGCGCTCGACGGCGTCTGGCTGAGCTTCCATTGGCTTTGGCTTCCGGTCTTCGACGAGGTTCGGCAACTACCGAGCTTCATCGAGCTCCTGAACGATTCCGGGATCGTCGCTCATTGGGACCGGCACGGATGGCCGTCGGTCTGCCGGCGAGAGCACGGCCGCTTACGATGCGATTGGCGGGCGCAAGGCGGCGGAGCGTCCGTTGCGGCGCCGCCCGATCATCCGAGAGTCAATCGATGAAACGGTTAGCGGCGCCGCGGCGCGCGTGCGAGCGTCCGCTCGATTCGTCCGCGCATGTCGCGCAAACGCTCGAGAAGCTCCGGCGGATCGAGCACGTCGAACTCGATATCGCCCGCGGCGAGCCACGCCGCCAGCGAACGCAAGGTATACGCGCCGGTCTCGAGCTCACAGCGGTCGCCGTCGATCGGAGTTAGCGTGCCGGCGAGCGGCGAGATGCGTTCCCGCAGCGCATCGTAAGGCGCATGAAGGAGCAGCCGCGCCCTGACCGAATAGACGTCTGTCGACACGGAGCGCGACACGAATGCGGCGAGATCGCCTCCGTCGGGCCCTTCGCGCGGCGCGAACCGGGGCCCGGCCGATATCCGCGACCCGATGCGGTCGATACGGAAAGTACGCCAGTCCTCCCGATCGAGATCCCATGCGACGAGATACCACCGGCCGCTCGCGTGCACGACGCCCTGCGGCTCGACCGTTCGATCGCTGCTGCGCCCCCGGCGGTCCCCGTATCGAAAGCGCAGGCGCTCGCGATCGCGGCACGCGCCCGCGATCGCGCCGAGCAGCGTCGGATCGACGGCCGGGCCCGACCGCTCGAGCGGGACGATCGAGCCGTGCAGCGCGGCGACGCGGCGACGCAGGCGCGCCGGCAGTACCTGCTCGAGCTTAACGAGCGCACGAAGCGCGAGATCCTCGATGCCCGAGACCGAGCCGCCTGCCGCAATCCGCAGGCCGAGCGCGACGGCGAGCGCCTCGTCGTCGTCGAGCAGCAGCGGCGGGAGCGCCTTCCCCGCTTCGAATGTGTAGCCGCCGCCGACGCCCGGTGCCGCACGCACCGGATAACCGAGGCTGCGTAGCCGATCGACGTCGCGTCGAACGGTGCGCTCGGTGATCGCGAGCCGCTCGGCGAGCGCGGCTCCTGACCAGGAGCGCCGTGCCTGAAGCAACGTGAGCAGCCGCAGTAGCCGGGCGGACGTCGATTCCATCACGGCATTCTAGTCGGAGATTGCGGACCGAGATCGTCCGCAATCGTCCCGTACGATGTTCCGCCCGGCGCCTTCGGTGCCCGTTCAGAACCAGGAGAACTCCGATGTCGATCGTGTTTTACGAAGCCCCGATGTCGAGCGCGACGCCGGTCGCGCGAGCGCTCGCCGAGCTGAACGTGCCTCACGAGCGCGTCCGCGTCGACCTTGCGGCAGGCGCCCAGCGCCGGCCAGACTTCCTCGCGCTGAACCCGAACGGCAAAGTGCCGACGCTCGTCGTCGACGGCACGCCGATGTTCGAGGCCCTCGCGATCATGCTGTGGCTCGCCGAGCGCTACGGCGTCGCAGCGGGATCGTGGCCGGCGCTCGACGATCCGTGCCGGCCGCAGGCACTGTCATGGTCGGTCTGGAGCTATGTCACGTACGGCAGCGCGGTCCACCGTCTGCTGCTCGCGACCGAAGGCGGCGAAGCGCCGCAAAGCGAGCTGCACGCAAAAATGTGTCACGACGAGCTGCAGGATCTGCTCGCGATCTTGGATCGGCGGCTCAAGGCCACGCCCTTCCTGCTGGGCGACCGGTTCTCGCTGACCGATCTGATCGCGGCCTCGGTCGTCGGGTGGGGCACGATGGTCGGCGTTCCGTTGGCCGCGCATGCTCGCGTCGAGGATTGGCTGCACCGGTGTCAGTCCCGGCCGTCCTGGCGGAGCGGGACGCACTAGCGGGCGCGTCGGAGCGCGGCCTGCCGGGCGGCGAGGGACGATCGGGCGGAGTTCGTGACAGTCTCGGACCCGAATCGCGGGAGGCATCGTGACCGAACGGCTCGAGACGCCGAGGCGTGATCCGCGCAGCAGCCTTTGCGATCACGGCCGTGTACACTCCGGCCGCCTCAAGTCACGTTTATCGAGGTCAGGGAAGGTACACACGATGAGAAAGACTTTGGTCGCGGGGATCGTACCGCTGCTGATCGCGCCTGCGGCTTTCGCCCAGCTCGAGCTGGGGGGCAACCTGACGGACAACTGCGCACAGATCGACGCGCTTCAGAGGGCCGGCAAGCTCACCGAAGCGCGCGAGAAAGCTAGCTTGTGCCTGCAAGGCATCGAGCAAGCGCTGCAGGGCCGGGTCGGCGCGCATTTCCGGACGGAGATCGCAGGCTGGAAACGCACCAGCTACGACGAGACCATGGCGATGGGCTTCGCGAACATCTCGGCCGATTACGAGAAGAACGGGGAGACGGTCACGGTCTCGCTGACCCGCGGGGCCGGCGGAGATACCGCGGGCCTCGGACAGCTGCTCGGCGGCTTTGCCCGAATGGGCATGCTCGGAGCCGGCCGGTCGGTGCGAGTCGGAGGCCTGCCGGGGACGGTCCAGGAAGACGGCACCGTCATGGTCGCGCTCGACGGCGGCTCGTTTCTGACGTTCTCCGGATCGAGTTTCTCCGATCCGAATTCGGCGCTCGCCGGCATGGGAGACCTGATCGACGCATTCCCCGTCGCGGCGATCAACGAAGCGCTCTAGCCGATGCGGAGCACCGGCATCACTGCCGGTGCTCCTCGTCATCTCGACGGCGACTGCCTTGCCGTCAGTGAGGCGGGATCGGGTGCCAGCCCCAGATCCAGAGCATGATGAAGAAGCCAATCACGTAGGCGAGCGGCACGTACCAGCCGCGGCGGATCCAATGGACCACCGAGCGTGCCTCGGGAAAGATGTTCGACAACGCGACGCCCGCGGACGAGCCGAACCACACCATCGATCCACCGTAGCCGACGGTGAACGCGAGCACACCCCAGTCGTAGCCGCCCTGATCGAGCGCGAGCTTCGTCAGCGGGATATTGTCGAAGACCGAGGAAATCCAGCCGAGACCAAACGCGGTCTGCCACGATGCGGGCGGCAGCGTCTCGACCGGCATCATCGACGCGCACGTCACGAGCGCCAAGAGGAACAGCGTGCCCTTCATCGACGCCGGCACGATCTTCCAGTCCGTCGACACGAAGAACGCGGAGACGATGATCGCAACCCAGACGCCGGCCGCCGGGAAATCGAGCGTGACGTTCGTCACGATCGCGCCGACGAGGATCAGCCCGACCGCGATCAAACGCCGCCACTGAACCTCGTGATCGCCCACCGGGTCGCGTTGAATCGGCTGGTACGCATGCTGCTGAATCGACGCGAAGACGCCGATGACGATCAGCACCGGCACGGCACCGATATATGCGTGCAGCACGTCGAGCGCCGGCACGCCGTCGATCCACATCATCGTCGTCGTCGTGTCGCCGACGACCGAGCCCGCGCCGCCGGCATTGCTCACCGCGACGATCGCGGCGAGAAAACCGATGTCGAGCCGGCGCTTGAAGACGTGCAGCGCGATAGTCCCGCCGATCATCGCCGCGGCGATGTTGTCGAGGAACGCCGACATCACGAAGACCATCGTGAGCAGCACGAAACCGCCCTTCCAGTCGTCCGGCAGGAAGCGGGGCAGGATCTCGGGGACCTGCGATTCCTCGAAATGACGTGACAGCACCGCGAAGCCGAGCAGAAGGCCGAACAGGTTGATCAGCATCGGGGCTTCGTGGAGCATGTGCTCGCCGAACGCGAAATCGGCATCGGTCGAAAGCTTCAGCGCGAGGATCCCAACGAGCCCGACGAGCGCGACCTCGAGCGTACGGTCGTGAAACAGCGCGACACCGAGCAGCGTCAGGCCGAACAAGAAGAATTCAGCGCGAATCCCGAGCAATAACGGCCCTGCGTCGCCGTTGAGCGCGATACCTGCGATGACGACGGCCGCCATTGCGCAGACGCCGATGAGGACTAGCCACTTTCGTACAGTCATCAAGTCGATCCTCGAAGTCGAGCGGCCGCGTTCCGACTATACCGATGCCGGCGAGATGCAAGTCCCGAACGGATGAACCGGAAGGGCGCGCGGTGAGTGCGGTTTACCGGAATCGGCGGTCGATGTCTAGAGTCGGGGCTTGTGAGCTTATATGCCGACCAGCTAAGCTCACCGAAAATTCTCTTGGAGCTCGACCATGCCCGACGCACGCCGAATCCTCGTCATCATCGACCCGACTGCCGACGAGCAGCCTGCGCTTGCGCGTGCCGCGCGGCTCGCGAAGGCCTTCGGCGCGTCGCTCGAGCTCTTCATCTGCGATTACGATCAGTCGCTCGCGAGCCTGCCGTACTTCGAGCCGAAGGTCATGGAACAGGCACGCCAAAGCGTGCTCGATCGTCACCTTCAAACGCTCGAAGGGCTGCGTGCTCCGCTGGTCAACGAAGGGCTCGAGGTGGACATCGACGCGCGTTGGGGGCAGCCGCTCCATCGCGGCATTCTCGACAAAGCCGTCGAGACGAAGCCGATGCTGCTCGTCAAGGACACCCACGACCACCCGGTGCTGCGCCGCACGCTGCTCTCGAACACCGACTGGAACCTGATCCGCTCGTGCCCGGCGCCGCTGCTCCTCGTCAAGCCCCGCGACATCGGCGGCTCGCCGAACGTGCTCGCGGCCGTCGATCCGCTGCATGAGCGCGACAAGCCCGCGGACCTCGACCACGCGATTCTCGCATTCGCCGGCGAGCTCGCACGCGCGACGAGCGGCCGCCTGCATGTGCTGCATGCATTCGATAGCGCGCTGACGCCGCCCGAGCTCGTTCCGGAGCTCGAGAAGCGGCACCGCGACGCGCTCGACAAGCTGCTCGCGGATAGCGGAGTCAGCGACGCGGACGTGCATTTCGAGCAAAGCGCGCCTCATCGAGCGCTCGCCAACGTCGCCGAGCAGGCGGGCATCGATTTCGTCGTAATGGGCGCGATCTCGCGCAGCGGGCTCGAGCGTATCTTCGTCGGCAGCACGGCGGAACGGGTGCTCGACCGACTGCCGTGCGATCTGGTCGTCGTGAAGCGCCCGGGCTTCGTGCCGCCTAGCGAGTAGCGGGCTCGTCCGGAAGCGGGAACCGCGGCGGCGACAGCTCGATCGTTCGCCGCTGCGGCCTTTCGCCGCGCATGAACGCGACGATGATCTCCGCGACCTCGGGCGCAACCATAAACAAGTTGTGGCCCGCGTTCTCGATCAGCACGTGCGTCGCGTCGGTGAGCGTCGCGGCGGTTTCGGCGGCGCTCTCGGGATAGGTTCGTCCGTCGAGCGTGCCGCTCAGAAGCAATGCCGGGACGGCCGAGGCGAACGGCTCCCGGTACGCGTCGCCGAGATCCGGCACGCCCCACGCATCGGCGAGATGCGGCATCGGGAAGTTCAGCAAGTCGCCGAGCAGCGCCGTGCGCGCCTGCTGCTCGACTTGCCGCAAGCGGCCGGCGGAGAGACCGGACGCGGCGTCCATCGCGAGCGTCATTCCGTTACCGGCGGCAGCGACGAGCCGATGACGGACGTTGTCGTACACTATTGGCCGATCCCGGCGATCACGTGAGTCGCGTTACGAGCGAAAGCGGCGTACGCTGCATCGCGCTTGCGAACGGCACGACCGTGCCCGTCGGCCGCGCGTATGCGCGGCGTCTGTCGGAGCGAATGCTATAGAGCTTCTCTCGACAATCGATCGAAGCGGCACACGGGCGCCGGGCGTTGCCGACGTACCGAGTCCCCTTTCGAAGGCGGTCACGACGGTAACCGCCTGGAGAGAGGTTCCGCCGGCCCGGATGACGGCGGGACCTCCATGAGCCCGCGGCGAGCTCATCGACGCGAAAGGTTCGCCTCGGCCGTCGCCTCGAGATAGCCGGCGATCGCGTCGATATCCGCGTCGCTCAGCTCCACCTTGCGAAA
>CAYMAF010000080.1:0-12177 GCA_964388365.1 uncultured Gammaproteobacteria bacterium
CGGTCAACATGGCGCGCTACGTGATGCGCGAGCTGATCGAATCGGGCCGCGTCACCCGCGGAGCGCTCGGCGTCTGGATCAACACGATCACGCCGGAGACCGCGGCCTCGCGCGGGCTGCGATCGACGCGCGGCGCGGTGATCTCGACGGTTGCGGCGGGATCGGCCGCGGAGCGCGCGGGGCTGCGCGTCGACGACGTCATCCTCAGCGTCGACGGCAAGCCGGTGCGTGATGCGGGCTCGCTACGCGCAGCGATCGGCCTGCGACGGCCCGGCGACCGCATCTCGATCGGCATCCTCCGCGACGGCCGCGAGGAAACCGTCGAGGCGACGCTGGGCGAAGCGCAGGAAGCGGCACGCCTGTTGACGAGCACGCCGCCTCCTACGCCGTTGTTCTCCGGTGTCGAGCTCGCGCCGTCGGACGACGAAGGCGTCGTCGTCTCCGGCGTCGCGCCCGGCAGCCTCGCGGAGCGCCGCGGACTGCGAGCGGGGGACGTGATCCTGAGCGTGAATCAGCAACCCGTCGCGACGCCGTCCGAAGCGAACGCGCTCGTCGAAAGCGCCGATACCGTCGTCCTCGAGATTCGCCGCGGGCGACGAAACATGACGATCCTGATGCGCTGACACGGCTCGGCGCCCTCTTCTTTCACAGGGGTTCTTTCTAGATGACGGTCAAGCCTCGATCTCGAAGCGTTTGTGTGCTCGGCGGTACCGGCTTCGTCGGCCGGACGCTGGTCAACCAATTGGTTCGAGCCGGCTATCGTGTCGTGATTCCGACACGCCGGCGGCAGCGTCACCGGGACATGCTGGTCTTCCCGGGCGTCGAGCTGATCGGCATGGACGTCCACGACGAGCGGGCGCTCGCCGCCGCGCTTCGCGGCACGGAGGCCGCGATCAACCTCGTCGGCATCCTGAACGAGCGCGGCCGGGACGGCAGCGGCTTCAAGAAAGTCCATGTCGACCTCGTCGCAAAGCTGCTCTCCGCATGCCAGGAGGCCGGCGTCGCCCGCCTGCTCCACATGAGCGCGCTCAAAGCACATGCCGAGCGAGCGCCCAGCCATTACCTCAGGACGAAGGGTCAGGCGGAGCAACTGATCCGCAACCAGGCCGGCGAGATCCGCTTCACGATCTTCAAGCCGTCGGTGATTTTCGGGCCGAACGACTCGTTCACGAATCGCTTCGCGCGGCTTCTGAAGCTGATGCCGGTCCTGCCGCTCGCGTGCGCGGATTCGCGGCTGTCGCCCGCGTACGTCGACGACGTCGCCAAAGCGTTCATGACCGCGCTCGAGGACAGCGACACGTTCGGCCGGACGTACGAGCTCTGCGGACCGGACATCTATACGCTCGGCGAAGTCGTGCGTTTCGTGCGCGCGCAGCTCGGGCTGCGGCGCGCGATCATGCCGTTGCCGAGACCGCTCGGCCGAATGCAAGCGTGGGTCGGCGAGCTCCTGCCCGGCAAGCCGTTCTCGCTCGACAATTTCGCGTCGCTCGGCGTCGCCGGCGTCTGCGGCGAGAACGGCTTTGCGGCGCTCGGCATCGAGCCACAGGCGATGACTGCAGTCGCGCCGAGCTATCTCGAGCCGCGACGCCGCCGGCCTCGACCGCGGCACGCCGGCTAGAGCCGAGAAAAGGAGCCGGCCCTTTGCGAGAGACGATCAAGGGGCCGGTTTCGTTGCCCGAATCGACGCGTCAGCGCTCCGCGCTCGCGACGCGCTCCTCCTGCTCGCTCTGCCACGACTCGAGCACGAGCTGTCGGCTGATATCCGACATCCCGCCGAGCTCGATCATCTCGGCGTAGAACGCTTGCGGGCCGATCTGCTCGAGCCTCGTCTTCAGCGTCGGCAGCCAGCGCCGATAGGTCGCGACCGACGCGAGCGCCGCGTTGTTCAGCGGCTGCGCGAACCAGTTGTCGTAATCGGTCGCGCCGCCCCACGCCGCCTTCAGCGCCTCGTATTCCTCGCGCATCTGCTCGTACGCGCGCGCCTTCAGCGCCCGCATCTCGTCGGGCGGCAGATCCTCGGCGAAGATCGCGCGAAGCCGGTCCTGCTGCCGGGAGACGAGCGCAGAGAACTCGAGACGATAGCGGATCTTCCGCCGGTAGCGCTCGGCGGCCTCGGCACCGGCGTGGCGCTCGAGCCAAAGCGCCGTGCCGTATTCCTCGACGGCCGTCGCGAACGCTTCGCTGAGCGCGCTGTCGTCCTTGATATAGACGACCTGATGCGCAAGCTCGTGAAACAGAATGGATGCGACGTGCTGCTCCCCGCCGGCGACCATCGTCGACAACACCGGATCGGCGAAATAGCCGAGCGTCGAGTACGCCGACGCGCCGCCGAGATACGTATCGAGCCCGTCCCGCTCGAGCGCCTTGCGAAACCGCTCGGCGCTGTCGCGGCTGAAGAAGCCGCGATACGCGACACAGCCGGTGAACGGATAGCACCAGCGCTTCGGATTCACCGAGAACTCGTCCGCCGCGATCACGTTCCAGACGACGTACGGGCGGCCGAGGTCGACATACGTCGTGTAACTCTTGTTACTCGGCAGATGGAGCTCCTCGACGGCGAAGCGGCGGATCTCCGGGATCCGGCTCAACGTCTGCTTGACCCGCTCGTCCTGATTGGGATCCTCGAGCACGCGCTCGATCGGCGTACGTTTGCGCATCAGCTCGAGCTGGCCGGCCGCGGCCTGCCAGTAGAACGGCACGGCGCAGCTCTGCACGGCCGCGCAGACGGCGACGAGAGCGGCGAATCTCAGAGCTCGCATGGCGCCGAACCTTACCATGTCCGACGCTGAGTTAAGATCGAGCCGGATGGAGATTTACGAAGTGGGCGGAGCCGTCCGCGACTCCCTCCTCGGGCGGCGCCCCCGCGAGCGCGATTGGCTCGTGGTGGGCGCGGAGCCCGCGGAGATGATCGCGCTCGGCTACAAGCCGGTCGGCAAGGATTTCCCGGTCTTCCTGCACCCGGAAACCGGCGAGGAGTACGCGCTCGCCCGGACGGAGCGGAAAGTCGCGCCCGGCTATGCCGGCTTCACGTTCGACACTTCGCCGACGATCACGATCGAGCAGGACCTCCAGCGCCGGGATCTGACGATCAACGCGATGGCCCGCGACCGCGAAGGCCGCTTGATCGATCCGTGGGGCGGCCGGCGCGACCTCGAAGCGCGCAAGCTCCGCCACGTCTCGGACGCGTTTCGCGAGGATCCGGTCCGCGTGCTCCGCGCGGCGCGATTCGCCGCGGACCTGCACGAGCTCGGCTTCACCGTCGCCGACGAGACGCTCGCGCTGATGCGAGAGATGGTCGAGAGCGGCGAGGTCGACGCGCTTCGCCCCGAGCGCGTCTGGAAAGAGACCGCCCGCGCGCTCGGCACCGATCGGCCCGATGTCTTCATCGAGGTGCTCCGCGAATGCGGCGCGCTCGCGAAGGTGTTCCCGGAGGTCGACGCGTTGTTCGGCGTGCCGCAGCCGGAGCGCTGGCACCCGGAGATCGATACCGGCGTGCACCTGCTGATGGCGCTGCGAATCGCCGCGAAGCTCTCGGACGATCCGGTCGTCCGCTTCGCGGTGCTGACGCACGATCTCGGCAAGGGCACGACGCCGGAAGAGATGCTGCCGAGACATCACGGCCACGAGGAGCGCTCCGCGGAGCTGCTCGACGGGCTCTGCGAGCGGCTGCCGGTGCCGCGCGCGTATCGAGACGTGGCCGAGCCGGTCGCACGCTATCACGGTCTCGTGCACCGCTCCCACGAGCTCCAGCCGGCGTCGGTGCTGAAGCTGATCGAGCGCGCCGACGGGCTGCGGCGGCCGGATCGGTTCGAGAAATTCTTGCTCGCATGCGAGGCGGATGCGCGCGGCCGCAAAGGGCTCGAGGACCGCCCCTATCCGCAACGCGAGCGGCTGCTGGCCGCGCTCGAGGCCGCGCGCTCCGTCGACGCCGCGGCGCTGCGAGCGCGCGGCCTCGACGGCGCCGCGCTCGGCGAAGCGCTGCGACGCGAGCGGATCGAGGCGATTCGCGCGATCTGGGCTTGAGCCGGAGCGTCCGGACGGCCGCCGACACACTCGGCGCCGGTCCGCGCGCACTCGCCCGCGCCGCAGACCGAGCCGCTATAGCCGGCTGCGAAAATCCCGCCCCGGCAGCGTGAGGCCTTCGGCGCCCCTCGTCAGCATGATCAGCTTGAAGCGCTCCCCCATCTCCCCGGGAAGGAGCAGCGTCTTCAACGCCGCGAGCCTCTCGGCCGACGCGCGCTCGCGCTCGCCGACGAGCGCATCGCCGAGCGCTTCCATCAGGAACTGCGCCTGCGTCGTGTAGCCCGCGACCGAAAGCCCCGCCGCGCGGCCGGCCTCGGCGCATGCGCTGAAATCGACCCATGCGGTGATATCGGTCAGGCCGGGATAAAGGAACGGATCGCCGTGCGCGCGGTGTCGGTAATGGCACATCAGCGTGCCGCCCGATCGCTCGGGCCGGTAGTAATCGCGGCGCGCGTAGCCGTAGTCGACGAGCACGATCGCGCCGTGCGCGAGGCAGCCGCCGAGCGCGTCGATCCACGCCGGCAACACGAGGCGCAGCTCCGAGCGATATCCCGATGGGAGCGGCGCGCCGATCGACTCCTCGATCCGCGCGACCGCGGCCGCAAGCGCCGGATCGGGTGCGCCTTCGGCCCATTCGAACCGATCTCCGACGGCGCGCACGCCGAGCGGCACGGCGCCGTCCTCGCGCCTCACGAAGCATTCGAACGGCAGCGCGTCCGCGACCTCGTTCGCGACGATCAACCCGTCGAACGGCGCGTCCGGCAGCCGATCGAGCCACTCGACGCGGCCGGCATGCCGCGCGAGCGTCTCCCGCTGTCGCTGCCGCAGCGCCGCGCTCGTCTCGAGGATCCGGTAGCGGATGTCGCGCAGCCCGAGCGCGGCGAACGCATCGAGACACTGCGCGGCGAGCGTGCCGCGGCCCGCACCGAGCTCGAGGATCGTCGGCGACGGCCGCGCCGTAAGCCACGGCGCGAACGCCGCCGCGAGCGCCCGGGCGAGCGCATCGGAGAGCTCCGGCGCCGTCACGAAATCGCCGCCGGCGCCGATCTTCTCGCTGGGCGCGCTGTAGTAGCCGAAGCCCGGCTCGTAGAGCGCGAGCTCGACGTAGCGCTCGAAGCCGATCCAGCCGCCGGCCGCGGCGATCGCATCGCGGATCCGCGCTGAGAGCGCACGGCTTCGCGCGAGCGAGGCGTCGTCGGGCGGCGGCAACGTGTTCTCGAGGCTCGTCGGGCGCATGGATCGTCGCTTTGCCGCAGGTAGAAAAGACGCGGCGCCCAGCCGCCCGCTTCGGCGGATGGCCGGGCGCGGCCACTAGTGTACCCTTAGCCGCTGTTCGGACTCCGTGGAATCGCAGTGCAACAACGTGAAGTTTCTCTCGAGGGCCGATGGGCTCTCGTCACCGGCGCCGGGAAGCGCATCGGCGCGACGATCGCGCGCACGCTGCACGCGGCCGGCGCGAACGTCGCGGTACATTATTTTCGGTCGTCCGACGATGCCGAGCGCGTCGCGGCGGAGCTGAACGACGCGCGCGCGAGCTCCGCGTTCGCGGTCGGCGGCGATATCCGCAAGATCGCCGAGATCGAACGCATCGTCGCAGACGTGACCGCGCGCACGGGGCGGCTCGACGTCCTCGTGAACAACGCGTCGACGTTCTATCCGACGCCGCTCGGCACCGTGACGGACGAGCAATGGCACGACCTCATCGACAGCAACCTCAAAGCGCCGCTGTTCCTCGCGCAAGCCGCGCTGCCGCACTTGAAGGCCGCGCGCGGCTCGATCGTCAATATCGTCGACATCCACGCGCAGCGGCCGCTGCGGCATCACGTCGTCTACGGCCCGGCGAAGGCCGGGCTCGCGATGCTGACGCGCTCTCTCGCGAAGGATCTCGCGCCCGAGATCCGCGTGAACGGCGTCTCGCCCGGCGCGATCCTGTGGCCGGAGTCCGGGATGCCGGAAAGCGTGCAGCAGACGATCCTGAAGCAGGTGCCGTTGAAGCGGACGGGCTCGCCCGAGGACATCGCATCCGCCGTGCTCTATCTCGTTCGCGACGCGACGTACGTCACCGGCCAGATCCTCGCCGTCGACGGCGGCCGCAGCGTCGGCTGGTGACGGGCGAACGTCACTCGGCGACGCGCTCGAGCGGTCCGAGCCGCTCGAGCGCGGTCGTCTGCCGGCACCGCTCGGCCCATTCGATGCCGATGCGCCGCCCGGTCAGCGGGTGGTGCAGATCCGGCGCGATCTCGGCGAGCGGCGCGAGCACGAACGGGTAGCGCAGCACGTCATCGCGGGGCAGCCGGCGGCCCGCATCGACGATGCCGCCGAACAGCAAGAGATCGAGATCGAGCGTCCGCGACGAGAAGCGCGCGCCGCGCCTCAGCCGGCCGCCTTCGTACTCGATATCGTTGAGCTCGCGCTCGACGTCGTCCGGGGAGCCCGCGACGTCGAACGCGAAGACCATGTTCAGGAACGGCGCGCCGTCGAAGCCGAACGCCGGGCTGCGATAGACGTCGGAGCACCTGACCCCGCTGAAACGCTCCGTGAGCGCCGCGGCGGCCAGCCTGAGATGACGAGCGGGCTCGATATTGCTGCCGGCACCGACATAGACCTCAACCATAATCCTCCGTGCGGCGCTCGATGACGACGCCGACCTCCTTCGATCCCTCGACGGCGCCGGGCTTCGCGACGGATACGCGAATCCATGGGACGCCGAACTCCGTGACGACGATCCTCGCGACCGATTCGGCGAGCGCCTCGACGAGCGCGAAGCGCGTCTCCTCGACATGCGCGATCAGCCGCTTCGCGACGTCCTTGTAGTTCAGCGCGCTATCGATCGAGTCCGATTCGGCGGCCCGCCGGATATCCGTGCCCATCTCGAGATCGATACTGACGATCTGCTTGATGTGCCGTTCCCACTCCCAGACGCCGATCACGGTCTCGATGCGTAGATCGCGCACAAAAACGATGTCCACGCCGCTTCTCCTCAGGAATATCGATGACCGCGCACGGCCGAGCGGCCGGCGCCGCTGGCCGCGTCCTGCGAGCCGGGCAACCGCGGTGCCTGTCGCTCGGGCGGCTCGAGATCCTCGAGCGACCAGCGCGGCCGGGCGATGATGCCGGGCGGCGGACCCGACGCGGCCGACGGCGCGCGGCACGCGCCCGCGTACGCGATCATCGCGCCGTTGTCGGTGCAAAGCTCGGGCCGCGGATAGTGAACGACGAAGCCATGCTCGCGGCCGGCGCTCTCGAGCGCGGCGCGCAGCCGCCGGTTCGCGCCGACACCGCCTGCGACGATCAGCCGCTCGCGGCCGGTGCGCGCGATCGCGAGGCGGCATTTGTCGACGAGGGTGTCGACGACCGCGGCCTGGAAGCCGGCGGCGATATCCGCGCGCACGGCGTCGGTCCACCGGCCGGCGGCGCGCTCCGCGTCGATCGCGAGCCGCACCGCGGTCTTCAGGCCGCTGAAGCTCATGTCGAGCCCCTGGCCCTTCAGCGGCCGCGGGAACGCGAACCGCACCGGATCGCCGTGCTCGGCGAGCGCCGCAAGCGCCGGGCCGCCGGGATACGGCAGCGACAGCAGCCTCGCGACCTTATCGAAGGCCTCGCCGGCCGCGTCGTCGAGCGATTCGCCGACGATCCGATAGCGCCCGAGGCCGGCAACGTCGACGAGCAGCGAATGGCCCCCGGAGACGAGCAGCGCGAGGAACGGGAATTCCGGCGGGGTCGGCTCGAGCATCGTCGCGAGCAGGTGCCCCTCCATGTGGTGCACCGGGACGGCCGGGATGCCGAGCCCGTACGCGAACGACGCCGCGAACGCGCCGCCGACCATCAGCGCACCGACGAGCCCGGGCCCGGCGGTATAGGCCACGGCGCCGAGGTCCCGCGGCTCCGCGCCGGCCTCGGCGAGGACGTGCCGAACCATCGACGCAAGCTTCGCGATATGGTCGCGCGACGCGAGCTCCGGAACGACGCCCCCGAACGGCGCATGGACCGCCGTCTGGGTCGCGAGCGCCTCGGCGACCAGGCCGCGCCGCGTGTCGTAGAGCGCGACGCCGGTCTCGTCGCAGCTCGTTTCGATGCCGAGTACCTGCATGGTGTCTTGGACCGCCCCTTTACACTTCACTCGGCCGAGGAGTACGATATCCGGCTCGGACGGCGGCGGGGCCGCCGTCGTTCACCTAGTTACGCGAGTACTTGATGCCAAGCGTCCGAGTAAGAGAAAGCGAACATTTCGATGCCGCACTGCGCCGCTTCAAGCGGGCCTGCGAAAAGGCGGGTATTCTGACAGAGCTTCGTAGGCGAGAGTACTACGAAAAACCGACACAGGAGCGCAAGCGCAAGAAGGCGGCGGCGATCAAGCGCCATCTGAAGCGCAACGCCCGAGCTCTGTCACGGCGGCGACGCTTGTACTGATTCCCGAGAAGCAGATCCGGTTTCGGTCCGATGTCTCTAAAGGGCCGTTTGGAAGAGGATATGAAGGCCGCCCTGCGCTCCGGCGACAAGGTGCGGCTGGGTGCTCTGCGCCTTGCGCTCGCGGCGGTCAAGCAGCGCGAGGTCGATTCCCGCCAGCCACTCGATGATGCCGGCGTCCAGAGCGTTCTCGAGCGGATGATCAAGCAGACCCGGGACTCGCTGGCGCAGTACCGGGAAGCCGGCCGCGACGACCTCGTCCAGAAGGACGAGGCCGAGATCGCCGTGCTGCAAAGCTACCTGCCGGAGCCGCTGAGCGACGAGGAGCTCGACGAGATGATCGCCGACACGATCGACGAGGTCGGCGCGCGGGGCCTGAACGACATCGGGAAGGTGATGGCCGCGATGAAGTCGAAGGCCGCGGGCCGTGCCGACATGCGCGAGGTCAACTCCCGTGTCCGCGCCGCGCTTGCCGACGAGTAGCGGCACCCGCCGCGAAAGGCTCGAAGCCGCGCGCTTCGCCCCCGCCCTGCGCAGCCGTTCCCGGCCGGCCGGCGGATGAGCCGAATCCCCCAGCCCTTCATCGACGAGCTGATCGCGAGAGCCGATATCGTCGACGTGGTCGGCTCGCGCGTCTCGTTGCGGAAAGCCGGCCGCGACTACAAGGGGCTCTGCCCGTTCCACGACGAGAAGACGCCGTCGTTCACCGTCAGCCCGAGCAAGGGTTTCTTCCATTGCTTCGGCTGCGGTGCGAACGGCACCGCGCTCGGCTTCCTGATGCGTTATGACAACCTCGGCTTCCGCGAGGCGGTCGAGGCGCTCGCCGACATGCTCGGCCTGCCCGTGCCCGAGGCCGCGCGGACCGAGCCCCGGCCTGCCGATAGCGGCCTGATCCCGCTGCTGCACGAGGCCGATCAGCTCTTCCGCCGCCACCTGCGCGAGAGCCCGAAGGCGATCGAGTATCTGAAGCGGCGCGGCATCGACGGCGCGACGGCCGGCCGCTTCGGGCTCGGCTATGCGCCCGACGCGTGGGATACGGTGCTGAAGGCGCTCGGCGGCGACGAGCAGCGCGTCGCGCGGCTGCTCGAGGCGGGGCTCCTGATCCGGAACGAGAGCGGCCGCGTCTACGACCGCTTCCGCGACCGGATCATGTTTCCGATCCGCAATGCGCGCGGCGACGTGATCGGCTTCGGCGGGCGGGTCCTGGGCGCCGGCGAGCCGAAATACCTGAACTCGCCCGAATCGCCGGTCTTCCACAAGGGGCGCGAGCTCTACGGCCTGTTCGAGGCCCGCCGAACGCCGGGACGGCCCGCGGAGATCCTCGTCGTCGAGGGCTATCTCGACGTCGCGAGCCTTTCGCAGTTCGGCGTCGAGCCGGCCGTCGCGACGCTCGGCACGTCGACGACGGCTGATCACGTGCGCCGGCTGACCCGGCTCACGGATCGCGTCGTATTCTGCTTCGACGGCGACAAGGCGGGCCGCGCGGCGGCGTGGCGAGCGCTCGAGACGGTCCTGCCGTTCGCCGGCGGCAAGGTCGAGATCAAGTTCCTGCTGCTGCCCGAGGGCGAGGATCCGGACTCGCTGGTACGGACGCGCGGCCCGGACGCGTTTCGCGAGCGAATCGCCGACGCCGCACCGTTGTCGGCATTCCTGATCGACGAGCTCGCTACGCGGGTCGACGTCAAGGACGTCGACGGGCGCGCGCGCCTCGTCGCCGAGGCGAAGCCCCTGCTCGGCCGGATTCCGGCCGGGATCTACCGGGAGCTTCTAGTCGGGGAACTCGCGCGGCTCGCGGGAATCGAAGAGTCACGATTCGCCGCGCTGCTCGAGCAGCCGGCGCGCACCGGCGCTGCCCAGGCGCCCGAGCGGGCTCCTGTCCCGCCGAGCCGAAGGGGCCGAACCGCGATCGGCCGAACGATAACGCTCGTGCTGCACTATCCCGGGGCCGTGCGGCTCGCGGGCCCGGTAGACGGGCTCGACGCGGTCGACGAGCCGGGCGCGGAGCTATTGCGGCGCTTGCTTGAACTTGCCGGGGAGCGCCCCGATTTAAAGCTGGCCGGACTCCTCGAGCGTTTTCGAGACGATCCGGACGAAAGACACGTCGTGAGGCTCGCCGCGGCCGAGCCGCCGCTCGTGGACGACGAAGCCGCCGCCGCGGCCGTGCTGCGGGACAGCCTGGAGCGTATCGTGCGGGATCACGCGCTGACCGTTCGCAAGCGCCGCGCAGCCGAGGCGCTGCGCAGGGCCCGGCCGAATGCCGACGGGCGCGCGAGTTGACCTAGAGACTTGAACTAATTGACGCGGCTGCCATCACAAAAACGTGAGCGTGGCAATGGCCTCGGCGCGCTGATCGCGCTATAGTGCCCCGTTTTTTAGCCGCCCGACCACTGACGAGGAAACCAGAGTCTATGGATACCGCCTCTCATCCTCAAGAAGACGAGCGCCAGTCCCAGCTCAAGCTCTTGATTGCCAAGGGCAAGGAGCAGGGCTACCTGACGTACGGCGAGGTCAACGATCATCTGCCGAGCGATATCGTCGATCCGGAGCAGATCGAGGATATCGTGAACATGATCAATGACATGGGCATCACGGTCTTCGAGAAGGCGCCGGACGCGGAGTCGCTGCTCCTGTCCGACTCGGCGGTCTCGACCGACGACGACGCGGCGGATGAGGCGGCTGCAGCGCTCGCGACGGTCGATAGCGAGTTCGGCCGGACCACGGACCCTGTGCGCATGTACATGCGCGAGATGGGCACGGTCGAGCTGCTGACTCGTGAGGGCGAGATCCGGATCGCGAAGCGGATCGAGGAAGGCCTGGACCAGGTGCGCCAAGCGCTCGCGCAGTTCCCGCCGACATTCGATCTGCTCTACGAGACGCACGAGCAGGTGGTCAGGGGCGAGGCCCGCCTGCAAGACGTGATCGTCGGCTTCATCGATCCGAACGCGGAGATCGCCGAGCCCGGCGGGCGCGCCGAGATCAGCGATAGCGACACGTCGGACGATAGCGACGACGAGGACGAGGATTCGTCGCGCGAGACCGCGAGCGATACCGGTCCCGATCCGGAGGAAGTCGCGAAGCGTCTGAAGAAGCTGAAGCGCCTGCACAAGCGCTACGTCGAGCTGCTCGCGGAGCACGGTGCACGCAACACGCAGACGAAGAAGGCGTTGAAGGCGTTCACGACGGACTTCATGGAGCTGAAGCTCGCGCCGAAGGTCTTCGACCAGATGGTCGCGCAGCTTCGCGACATGGTGAACTCGATCCGCACGTACGAGCGGCAGATCATGGCCCTTTGCGTGCGCGACGCCGGGATGCCGCGCAAGGACTTCATCGCGAGCTTCCCGAAGAACGAGACGAACCTCGAGTGGGTCGACAAGCACATCCGTGCGAAGCGCAAGCACTCGTCGCAGCTCGCGAAGCTGAAGGACGAGATCCTGCGCGCGCAGAAGCGGCTGCAGAAGATCGAGCAGCAGGCGTAGCTGTCGATCGGCGAGATCAAGGAGATCAACCGCCAGATCTCGCTCGGCGAGGCGCAAGCCCGCCGCGCGAAGAAGGAGATGGTCGAGGCGAACCTGCGTCTCGTGATCTCGATCGCGAAGAAGTACACGAACCGCGGCCTGCAGTTCCTGGACCTGATCCAGGAGGGCAACATCGGCCTGATGAAGGCGGTCGACAAGTTCGAGTACCGGCGCGGGTACAAGTTCTCGACGTACGCGACGTGGTGGATCCGCCAGGCGATCACGCGCTCGA
>CAYMAF010000081.1:0-11804 GCA_964388365.1 uncultured Gammaproteobacteria bacterium
GCTCGCCGAGCTCGCGCCGAAGCTTCTCCTGCGCTTCGAACGGCACGATCATGTCGGTGCGCGTCATCACGAGCAAAACGTCCTCGGCGTCGACATAAGGCGCGAACCGCAGCGGATCCGATACGATCATCTCCGCAAGCTGCTGCTCGAGACGCTCGCGGCTGATGCCTTTCTTGCGGACCGCCCGGTTGATCTGACGCGCGACCGACCGATAGCTCGTGTTCACCATCAAGTACGGCAAGTCTCCGCCGGCCATCGCCGCGACGACCGCGTCGACCCGGTCGTCGAGCGCGGCGAGCATCACGGCGGCCATGCCGCCGAAGCTGATGCCGAAGATCCCGATCTCGCCGAGCTCGGGCTGCTCGTCGACCCAGTCGAGGATCCGCTTGTAGTCGAAAATATTGCGGCGGATCGTGCTTTCGGGGTCGTCGAGCACGCTCTCGAGGGGATCGTCGAGCCGGTCGACGACGACCGTCGCCCAGCCGCGATCGGCGAAGTAGCGCCCGAAATACCGCGACACGATCATGTTGCCGTTCGCAATCGGCAGCACGACGATGACCGGCGTGACGTCCGATCCGGCCACGTCGTAGTACTCGAGCCGGACCGCGCCGAGCTCGGTTTCGTCGGGGCCGCCCTTGACCGCCGGCAGCACGACTTCGCGCACCGTGAAATCGCGCCGATCGCGCAGCGAATCGGTGCTCGGCTCCGCGGGCTCGTACTCGAAACGAAAGGCTTCGGAAAGGCTCGCCGGCAGCGGTTGCGGCCCATCGTACGCGTCCGTCATCGGCTGGCGCGTGACGCAGCCGGAAGCCGCGGACGCAGCGAGCACCGCCGCGGCGAGACGCGCCGCGCAGCGAGCCGATCTGAAGCGGCGAGCCCTCACGGCAGACGCACCTCGGCGCTCTTGACGCGCGCCTCGCTCACATCGATCCACGCGAGCACGAGCCGGCCGTCCGACGCGACGAGCTGCGGAACGTCGAGGGGCTGTGCAACCGCGTTCCGCGCAACGCGCACGATGCCGCCTAGCGTTCCGTCTCGCGCGACGCGCCGCACGGCGAGCTCGATGCCGCCATCGGCGGCCTTGCGCCACCAGCTCACGGCCGCATCGCCGCCGTCGAGAAGCACGATACCGGCGTGACCGAACGCGTCGCCCGTGTCGATCTCCGCGGGCTCGCCGAAGCTCGCGCCGCCGTCACTCGAGCGCGCAAATCGTACTCGGGGCGTATTACCGGCGGCCGTGAACCACGCGGCGACGACCTCGTCGCCGGCCGCCGCGAGCGCCGGCCCGTTGACGGGGCAGCCTTCGATCCGCCAGCCGTCCGGCCCGAGCACGACCGGCTCGCTCCACGCGCCGCCGACATAGCGCCGCACGACGATATCCCTGATCTCGTCGACGGAGCGGTCTCGGTACGCGACGACCGGTCCGTCGGAGGTCACCACGGCGGCCGTCCGGCAGCAGTCGCACGCGAGCTCGTCGATCTCGCCCTGCTCGGCGAACGAGCCGTCCGCGCGGATGCGCGCGAATCGTAGGCTCGTGCCGACCGGCGGGCCGTCCGGATCGAACTCGCCCGACTCGAACTGCTCGGCCATCCGCCGGCCGTCGAGCCAGACCACGCCGATCTCGCCGCCCCATGGGAACCAGGACACGAAGCCGTGCTCGCTCAGCGTCCCGTCGAGATTGAGCAGCGTGCCGTCTCCAAACGTCGCGCCGCCGTCGTCAGACAGCGCGAACAGGATGTCGTACGACCCGATGCTGCCGGCTGCGATACGCAGCCAATGCGCGGCCCACGAGCTCGAGGTCACCGGCACGACGGCCGGGAAATCGGCCCAGCTGACGAGCAAATCGTCGCCGCTCGCGATCGTGCGCGGCGTGCCGAACGCGCCGTTCTCGAGTGTTGCGAGCTTCAGCGCGGTGGTGCCGGCCTCGGGCTCGAGCCAGCTGAGGACGACCGTGCCGTCCGGGCCCGCGGCGAGATGCGGCCCCGCGCTGCCGTCCGCCGCCTGAACGGCGAGCTCGACGGGCGCGGCGCCCGCCATCCGTGCGGGTCCAGGCTCGTCGTCAACCGTAGCGGATCCCGCAGGCTCGCCTGCGCCGCAGCCGGCCGCGAGCACGGCGATCGCGGCCAGCAGCGGCGCGAGCCCGAAGGGTGCAAACGTGGTCGTCGAAGCCATCGATTCGGAGTTGCTCGGGAGACATCCCGATCCGAACACTATGCTATCGTGAAGCGGCGAGTGATCGCCATCGCATCCCCGGTCGGGACTCGGAACGAAGTCCGAAGCGGGCTCGTTTCTGTCGGGTGCGGACGGCGAGAAACGGAGCCCCGGGAAGCGACGCTCTGGGGGTCGGTTGGTTGAGAGGGACAACCATGGGCGCGCACACTCCCCGGGGCTCGTGCATTGTACGGGATTCTTCCAGATGCTGAACAGTCGAGATGATCATGAGGTAAGAGACCGTTCGCGCATAACGCTCCGAGTGTGCAAGCTATAAAGATATAATCACATTGCACGATTACTGCCCGACGAGGCGCTCGCACTGGAGGTTCTCGGTACGATCGATGCCGCTCAGGGATACGACCAACGGCTACGGATGGCTTTCCATCGCACTACATTGGGTCACCGCGATCGTGGTGCTCGTGCTGCTATTCGTCGGCGACACCATCTCTACGCTCGAAGGAGCCGAGCGTGAAGAAGCATTGCTGCTTCATACGTCGATCGCGATCACGGCGTATGCGGTGCTGTGGGCGCGGGTCGTCCTGCGTTTCGTCCAGCGCCATCCGGGTCCGCTGCCGAAGCAGCGCGGACTTTTCTTCGAAATCGGCAAGCTCGCTCACTACGCGCTGCTGATCGCGATCGCGGTCATGCTCGTCACCGGCCCGTTGATGGTCTGGCTCGGCGGCGCAAGCATCGGCGTTTGGGATTGGTTCGAGATTCCGGGCCCGTTCGAGCAGAACTTCGCGGTGCGCGATGTGTTGCATCGCATGCACGCCGGCGCCGCACTCGTCATCTTGATGTTGACGCTGCTGCACATCGCCGGCGTGTACAAGCACGCCGCGTTCAATCAGGACGGGACTTTCGGCAAGATGCTGATCCCGGCGAAACGCGGCGCGGCCGCGGAGCGCGCGGGCCGAAAGCATGACGACGCCGAGTCCGCCGCGCTCGGACGCGCGCCTGCGGCGGGCGCGGTTCGGGAAGAGCCGTGAGCGCAGGCGGGCGTCGCGCGCTCATCGTCCGACGGTGACGACGATCCTGCTCTGGGCGCTCGCCGTGATCCTGGTCACCGCGGGGCTCGTCGGCCTCGTGCTGCCCGCGTTGCCGGGTCCGGTGCTGCTGTTCGCCGGCTTCGTCGTCGGCGCGTGGGCCGAAGGCTTCGAGCATATTGGCGCGCCGACGCTGACGCTGCTCGGCGTGCTCGCGGTGCTCGCGTACGCGGCCGACTTCGCGGCCGGCTCGCTCGGTGCGAGTCGTTACGGCGCGTCGCGCCGGGCGGTCGTCGGCGCCGCGCTCGGCGCTTTCGCGGGCCTGTTCCTCGGACTCATCGGCGTGCTCGTCGGACCGTTCGTCGGCGCGGTGCTCGGCGAGCTCTCCGCCCGCAAGTCCCTGCTCGATGCGGGACGCGCCGGCTTCGGCGCGACGCTCGGACTCGTGATCGGCACCGCGGCGAAGCTCGCGCTCGGCTTCGCGATGGTCGGTGTCTTCGTCGTGATGCGATTCGTCTGAGGCTTCAGGCGTCAGGCGTGCATCAGCACGACCGGGAACGACGTCTTCGTGACGAGATACTCCGTGACGCCGCCGAAAACCATTTCGCGGAGCCTTCCTCGCGTGTACGCGCCGGCGAGCAGCGTATCGGCGCCCTCCGCCTGAGCGGACTCGACGAGAGCCGGACCCTCGTCGCTGCGCTCGATCCGCTTCGCGCGGGCCGCGACGCCGTGACGGGCGAGCCAGCCGCAGATCTCGTCGCTCGACGGTCCGCGATGACTCCGCCGTCCGGTGCCGACCGTCAGCAGGACGACGTCATCGGCCGCCTTCAGCAGCGGCAGCGCCGCATGCACGGCGAGCGTCTCGGTGCGCCCGGCATTCCACGCGACCGCGATGCGGCGCACCGGCGCCGGCTCCCCTTGCTGGGGCAGCACGAGCACGGGCCGGAGCGAATCGAGCAGCGCGCTCATCAGCACGATCCACGCCTTCTCTCCGCCGCGCTCGGCCGCCCGTGAGACGACGATCAGGTCGCTCGCGCCGCCGACGGCGGACATCAGCTCGAACGGCGCGCCGTCGAGCGCTTGAAAGCTCGCATGCGGCCGGTCCGGCGTGCCGGCCGCGACGGAGACCGGATAGCCCGCGCCGTCGGCGTAGGACCGGAACAGCTGCTCCGCGGCGTCGGCGGCGCGGTCCGCCTCCTCTGCGATCGGCATGGCCCACGCGGCGCGCTGATTCATCGACCAGAGGTCGGCCATATCCCAGTCGCCGGGCTCGAGCGGAACCGGACGAAAGTGCCGTCCGAGCACGTCCGCGCCGAGCCGTGCCCCGAGCCGAAACGCGGTCGACAAAAGCGCCCGGCACTCGGGACGATCGGCGGTCGGAACCAGAATTGCGCGCATTGCTCTCTCCAAGCGATCAGATCTCCGTAGATCGCGCCACGATTCGGCGCGGTCGGCTTCGGATCAAGGGGCTTTCAGCGGGCAGCGCCCGTACCGCTGCCGCAGCCAGTTCATCGCGGACAGCACGTACGGGCGCCGGACCAGCCACCGCTCGAACCGATACTTGCCAGGATAATTCATGACGATCAGCCCGGCGAGCAGCGTCAGCACGCCCTGGCCGGGGAGAAAGAGCAGCGCAAAGCCCGCGACGAGCAGCACGGCGCCGAGCAGATTCTTCGCCGCGAGCAGCAGCAGCCGGCCCGCGGGATGCCCGGCGCGCTCGGCGAGTGTCACGCGCCGCTCCGGCAGAAAGTAATCGGACGGAATCCGCAGGATCATCGCCGGCACGAGCAGCGCGCCGAGCAGCACGCTGACAACCGACACGCCCATGAGCCAGGGCACGTGCGGAGTGATCGCCTCGAGCAGGTCTACCAACGAGTCCTCGGTCCGACGGTGGGCCGGTCACATTGTAGCTCGATGCGCCGAGATCAAGAGGCGTGTCGGCCGGTAGGACGACGCGCGCGCGCGGCCGGATCCTGCCGGTAGAACGCCGCGAGCTGACGATACAGCGCCGGATAACGCACGAGCAGATCGAGCGGCGTGTCGAAGAAGACCTCGGAGCAGACGGCGAAGAACTCTCCGGGATCCTCGGCGGCATACGGATCGAGCCATGTTTCCTCGCCGCGCTCGATCTGGCGGACGAGCGCGTCGTAAGCCGCCTGGAACGTCGAAGTCCATTCGGCGACGCTCATGCCGCGATGCAGCGGCGGCAGCCCGTTCACGGCACCGTCGAGCAGATCCAGCTTGTGCGCGAACTCGTGCGCGACGACGTTGTAGCCGTCGCCCTGCCCGCTCGCCTCGACGTCTTCCCAGCCGAGGATGACGGGCCCCGCTTCCCAGGCCTCGCCGCTCAGCACGTCGTCGCCGACGTGAACGACGCCGGCCTCGTCGACGTGCTCGCGGTCACGCACGACGAACTCGCCCGGATAGAGAATCACCGACGCGAAGCCGTCGTAGCAGTCGAGGCCGAGCTCGAGAATCGGCAAGCACGCGAGCGCGGCGACACGCGTCCGCATCGCGTCGTCGATGTCGAGCCCGCCGGCGGCCTCGATGCGTTTCTCGTGCAGGAACAGCAGCGCCAAGTCTCGGAGCCGAGCACGCTCGCCGTCGTCGAGCGCCCGCAGGACCGGCACGGCGCCGAGGACGTCGCGCCAAGTCTCGTCGGGAATGCGCCGCGTCGCGAGGACTTTGCGCCGCCGCCGCTTCCTGAGCAGCCGGAACACCGTGCTAGAGGCCGTCCCTTGCGGCCCGAGTCGCGTTGATCAGGCTCGGGACGATCGTATTGCCTTCGTGGCAGGCGTATTCGTAGAGAACGTAGCCGTCGTCGCGCTTCCACGGGAACTCGGCCTTCCACGGCGCGGTGAGGATCTCCGGATCCTCGACCTCGAGCTCGTACTCGATCGTGTCGTGCCCGACCCGGGTCAGCCGCTCGACGATCCGCAACGACGCGCTCGTCGGTATCGGGTTGCCGGCGGGCCCGACGATCAGCATCGGCGATCCTCCGTTGAAATTCGTCGTCTCGATGACGAGCGTGTCGCCGTCGAAATAACCGCGGGAATCGCCCATCCACTGCCGAATTGCGTCATCGAGGCGCGGCCGGCCGTCGAGCGGCACGATGCGAGCTTCGTGGATCAGCTCGAGCCGAATGACGACATAGCCCGGCGCCTGCACGATCTCGATGCCGCTGTTGTACATGAACGGGAACATCGACGCAGGCAGCCCCCGCGTGATGCAGCGGTCGAGCGGATTGAAGTCGTCGATGTCGTCGAACGGGATATCGGACCACGAGCTCGTCATCGTCGCGGCCTTACGCCGGCCCGCCTCGGTCAGCGGCGGCACGCGGCCGTTCTCGGGCTCGACGATCAACGAGGTCAGCCTGTTCGGCTCTCCCATCTCGGACCAATGTCCCATCCCCATCCGGTTCGACGCGATTTCCTCGTCGTAACGGGCATTCAGCGCAGCGAGGCGAGCCGCGCGCTCGGCGAACTCCTCGTCGGTCAGGTAGCGCCGTTCGCCGAATTCCGGGGGCCGCTGGACCGGCGTGCCGTTGATGTGATCGAGCGGCCAGACGCCTTCGAGATCCGGATCGCCCCAGGGCTTGCGAGCCGGCTGCCAGCGCCCGGACGCTTCGTCGGTCTGGGCGTAGCCCGCCGGCGCTGCGAGCGCCGCGGCGACGAAAGCCGCGAACGCGAACACGGGGCGTGGAACGGCCATGGTCTTCCCCCTGACGAGCTACCGGGGCAAGACTATACCCGCGGCGGGCGGTCAGGCCGAGCGTCGCGAGAGCTGACCGAAGCGGCGGTCGCGGCGGCTGTACTCGTCGAGCGCGGCCCTGAACTCCTCCTCGGTGTAGTCCGGCCAATACGTCTCGGAGAACACGAGCTCTGCGTAGGCGCATTCCCAGAGCAGGAAATCGCTGAGGCGCTGCTCGCCTCCGGTGCGGATCAGCAGATCGACGCCCGGCACGTCGGGGACGGAATGCGAGACGGCCGCGATGCAACGCTCGAAATCATCGAAGCTGGCCGCGTTTCGCGCATGCCTCGCCGCGCTGAGCAGGAGCTGACGCGCCGAATAGTCGACGGCGAGGCGCAGCAGCAGCCGATCTCCGCCGACGGTGATCTGCTCGAGATCCTCGATCGAACGCACGAGCTCCGGCGCGAGACGATCCCGCCGGCCGATCACGTTCACGCGGATCCCGTTCTCGATGCAGCGGAGCCGCTCGCTGACGAGATAGCGTTTCATCAGCTTCATCAGCGCCGAGACCTCGCGGCGCGGCCGCAGCCAGTTGTCGGCGGAGAACGCATACAGCGTGAGGACGGAGACATGCGAAGCGACGGCCGCCTCGACGATCCGCCGAACCGTCTCCGCGCCGGCGCGGTGCCCGGCCGGCCGCGGCAGCCCTCTCTTCACGGCCCAGCGCCCGTTGCCGTCCATGATGATCGCTACGTGCATGCGATGACTCCCTTTCGGCGCACTTTGCATCACAAAGTGCGCAAATCCGGTCAAACGCTCACCGGCCCCGTGCGGCGCCGATCAGCGCTTCCATGTGATTCAGATACCGCTCGAATACCCGCCGCCCCTTCGGCGTCAGGCTGAATTCGGTCTTCGGAACCCGTGCCGAGAACGACTTGCGGCAAGCGATGTAGCCGGCCTCCTCGAGCTTGCGTCCATGGACGCTCAGGTTCCCGTCGGTCGTCTTCAGCAGTTCCTTCAGCTCGTTGAAGGTCATGCTCTCGTTCACGCTGAGCGCGCTCATGATGCCGAGCCGAATGCGCTCGTAGATCAGCCGATCGAAGTCCTTCGATTCCCCGTCCGCGACGTACAAGCTGACCGTGCGCAACCTGCGCAGCCGGACCTCGTCGGCGCCGTCCGCGGACGTTATCGCGCGCTTACCCACCGTGCCTCCGTAGAATCGTCACGCCGAGCACCAGATGAAGGCCGCCGAAGCCGATCGCGAGCAGCGTCGTCGTCCACCACGGCGGCAGCGCGAGCGCGAGCGTGCCGAGCGCCATGAACGCGAACCCGGCCAGCATCACGGGCCGGATCGAGAACACGCCGCTCGCCGCGAGCCCCGCGCCGTAGAGCAGGAGCCACGCCCCCGAGACGAGCTCGCGGGCATCGGCGTCGAGCAGCGCGACGGTCATCACGCCCCCGGCGACGAGCGCGGGCAGCAAGGTCAGAAAGAAGCGCCGCGCGACGCCTCCCCATAACCGCAGGCCCTGCTTCCGAGCCTTCTTCACGAGAAAATAGCTCGCGAGCCCGACCGCCGTAGCGGCCGCGCAGAGCCAGATCGGCAACCAGTACGCCTCGAGCGCCGGGACGGTATCGAGCGCGGCCGCGACGAGCGCGGTCACACCCATTGCGATACATCCCTTCCCCGGGACCGACGTGAACGTATGCGCCGCCTCGATCGTATCGCGGATATAGCGCAGGTGCTCCAACGCGCCGGCATCGATCGATACCGGCGCGGAGCCGCGAGAGGTCACACTGGGTGGAAAGGCAGATGCCATATTCGCTCCTCAGTCTCGGGCGCGGGTCATTTCGCTGTCAAGCACTTTGCAGCATAAAGGTGAACGGGATCACGAGCGCAAGCGTCGGCGATCGACGACCGGTCGCCGAGCATCGGCGGGCGCCGCAACGACGTCACGACTCGATGCGGTGTCGGCCCGCAGCAAAGCGCGTATTCCAAGCACGCGACGTCATCGCGGCTCGAGGGGAATAACTTGATCGACGCCGGGAGCGCGCTCGAACGGCGTCGTGAACGGTCGCGGAACCGGTCGGTCGAAAGGCTCGAGCGGCTCGACGACGAGCTCGCCTCCGTCGAGCTCGGCGACGAGATACGCGCGCGCGCCGTCGCACGACACTCGCCAGGCGGACGAAGCGTCGTCCCATGCCGCCGACGAGACGATATCGAGGCAGACATAGCCGGCGCCGCGTATCAGCGCGAGCAGACTCGTATTGCGAAACGCTTCGGAGGGATGCCGAAACGCCTCGACGTGCGGGGAGCGCGTCGGCGGCCCGAACGGGTCGCGCCCGGCATCGGCGCCTTCGGCCGCAGACGCAACGTCGGCCTCCGCATCGGCGACGCGCTCTACCGCGGCACCGCCGGCGTCGAGCCGCGCCTGCCGTGATCGAAGCACGCCGTCATCGGCCTCCCGCTCAGGTGTCGGCGCATCGCGGCCGTTCTCGTGCCCGGATACGCCGATTACCGTGCCGGGGCGCTCGCCGCCGAGCGCGGACGCCTCGTCGTGCAGCGCGCGGTGCAGCGCGAACGTCACGACACACGCGCCGATCGCGATCGCGACGGCGGCCAGCACGTTTCCGCGGCGCGAATGGCTCATGAGCGGCCTGGCGCTGGGGATCCCCGGAAATCAATGAGGGTACCCCCGCATCTCAATCACGGCAAACGCGCCCGAGACCTATCCCCCGCCGAATCCTTTGTCGCGCGCGCCGTCGTCCCGAGCGGCTTCGCGCCCGGACCGGCGCGACCTCTGTTCGGCTAGAATCCGAACGAGCGAAGCGGCACGGAGCGTGTGCGCATGAACCGCAAGACATTCGTTCTGACCGGAGCCTTGGCGATGGCGATCGCGAATGCGGACGAACCGCGGTGGATCGGGCCCGACGAGCACGTGGAATCGACCGGCGAGTTTCAAATGTTCGAGCTGCCGGAAGACGCGGTCGGCCCGACGACCGTTGCCCTCGCCCCGGACGGCACGGTCTGGTTCACGCTCGCGGCCGGTAACGCGATCGGCCGGATGAATCCGGACGGCAGCGGGCTACGGATCTACCCGCTGCCCCATCCGGACAGCTCTCCGCGCGTGATCGCGCTCGGCGCCGACGGCAACATGTGGTTCTCGGAGCATACCGGGAACCGGATCGGGCGTATCACGCCGGAGGGCGAGATCGCAGAGTTCGATATCCCGACGCCCGAGAGTCAGCCGCGCGCGATTGCGCTCGGCGCCGACGGCAACATCTGGTTCGGCCTGTTCGCCGCGGGGAAGATCGGACGCATCACGCCGAGCGGCGAGATCACGCTGTTCGATCTCCCGACCCCGGACAGCGGCCCCCGAGCGCTCGCCGCCGGCCCGGACGGGAATATCTGGTTCTCGGAGTTCAAGGCGAGCAAGATCGGGCGCATCACACCGAGCGGCGAGGTCACGGAATTCGATCTGCCGCGGCCGAACGCGGGTCCCGGCGATATCACCGCCGGTGCCGACGGCCATATGTGGTTCGTCGAGCTTGCGGGCCGCATGGACGGGCTCGAGCCCGACGGCAATCGGGTCGGACGCATCTCGATGACCGGCGAGGTCACCGAGTTCCCGATCCCGAGCCCCGGCGGCACGCCGATCAACATCGCCGTCGGTCCCGATCGCAGCGTTTGGTACACGAAGGGCGGGTCGCTCGGCCGCGTCACGCCGGAAGGACGGATCTCCGAGCACGAGATCCCGGGCCAGCCGGCGCGGACCGTCGGCTTGAGCGCTGGGAGCGACCGCGAGCCGCCCATGCGGCTCGGACGCCGGTTGTGGTTCACCGACGCCGCCGGTCACCGCATCGGTTATCTCTCTTTCGAGTAGGCGCGCGTCAGGCGGCGATCCTGCGCCGCCGCTTCTGTCCCGTTCGTTGCGCCGCGGCGCCGGCCAGGCCGACGAGAAGCAGAATCGCCGTGCACGGCTCGGGAACCGAGACCGCTTCCCCGTACCAGACCGCGCCCGGCACATACGCATCGATGAAGCTGCGCCCATACGCGACGGGCTCGAAGCCGCCATAGCCCCACGGCAGGGACGCCCAAGACGTAATGCCGGCGAGCACGGCCTCGCCGTCACGTTCGACAAACAGACCGCCGCCGCTGTCGCCCGGCTCGACGAAGCCCTCCTCGAGGACGACGAGCTCGTCGTCGAGGAAGTCCGTGATCGCGCTCTCGGCGAACCTTCGCCGCCAATCGCTGCCGTACCCGACGACCTCGCCCGGCTCGCCGACGAGCGTCTCCGGCGCGAACGGCGCAAGGACCGCATATTGGTCCAAGACGACCGGAGCGGCCAGGAAGAGCAGCGCGAGATCGTAGCCGCGCATCGGGTCGTCCGCGTCGTACAGCGGGTGGAACACCGCGCTCGCGACCGTCGATACCGTTTCGATCCCGTTCCACAGATCGGCGCCGGTGACGAACGCGACCTCGCGCCCCACCACAGTGAGCTCCGCCACGTGACCGGCGGTGAGAACGACATCCGGCGCGATGAGCACTCCCGACGCGCGCCCCTGGTACAGCGATCCGTCAGAGACGAAGCCCACGGAGCCGACGTACGGATGACGGCTGTCGAGCGAGCCGATCGGAACGGCGGATACCTTCGCCGGTAACGCCCCGAGCACGGCGACGAGACTCAGCACGGCAAAGAAACGCAGACTCTGCATCGGAGCGATTCCCCTCATTCGAATGGCGACGATCCCCCGTGCCCTCCTTTCAAGAATCGCGCCAACAAGAAAATTTGCGATGTCTCAACTATTTGACGCGCGCAGATCGGTGCGTCGCAAATGAGATGGCAAGTTTCCCGACGTTTTCGGGGCATCGAGTAGGGCGCGGGGTTACCCCCGCGGCCCTCTCACACCACCGTACAT
>CAYMAF010000082.1:0-11707 GCA_964388365.1 uncultured Gammaproteobacteria bacterium
AGATCACGCCGTCCGAGGCGCGCCGATACTCGATCGGGCGGTTCAGCACTTCGATCCGGCCGGGCGTAGCCGAGCTGTCCGGAGCGACGGTCTCGAAGAAACGCTCGAGCTCGCACGTCGCGGCCTCTCCGGCCGGGTGGAGATATACGTTCGCCTTCTCGAGGAACTGCAGCCGGTAGTCGAGACCGTCGGAGATGCGAACGACCTCCGTATGCTTTCGTATCAAATCGATGGTCGGCACGAAACGTTGCCGCTGCAGTCCGTCGCGATAGAGCTCGCCGGGCTCGAGGTTAGACGTCGCGGCAAGCGTCACGCCGCGCGCGAAGAGCGCCGAGAAGAGGTTGCCGAGAATCATCGCGTCGGCGATGTCGTTGACCGCGAGCTCGTCGAAGCAGACGATGCGCGTTCGGTCGGCGAAGCGGTCCGCGACGATCTCGAGCGGGTTCTCGCGGTCGCGAAGCCTTTTCAACCCGTCGTGAACCTCCGCCATGAATCGGTGGAAGTGGAGGCGAAGCTTGTCGTCGAACGGCAGCGACGCATAGAAGAGATCCATCGTCAGCGTCTTGCCGCGGCCGACCGCGCCCCAGAGATAGACGCCGCGCACGGGCTCGACCGAACGCTTCAAGCCTCGCGCGAGGCGTCGGCGCCAGCCTCTCGGCGGCGGGCTCGCCGCGACGAGATCGCGGTAGAGCCGGTCGAACGCAGCGACCGCATCGGCCTGGGCCGCGTCCGGCGCAAGCTCGCCGGCCGCGACGCGGCGACGATACTCTGCAAGCGGGCCCATCAGACGAGAAGCTCGGGCCGGTTGCGAAACTCGTCGAGGGACTCGGGGTTCGCGAGCGCTTCGAGGTTCGCGATGTCGACGCCGTGAACGGCATCGCGGACGGCAAGCTCCGAGATCTTGCCGTTGCGGGTCCGCGGGATGTCGGCGACCTCGAGGATCTTCGCCGGCACGTGCCGCGGGCTCGCGTCGCGGCGGAGCCGCGCGCGGATCTCGTCGGCGAGACTCGCGTCGAGCCGATATCCAGGGCGCATGCGGACGAACAGCACGACACGGGTATCGTTATCGAAGCGCTGTCCGACCGCGACGCATTCGGCAATCTCGTCGAACTGCTCGACGATCCGATAAATCTCGGCCGTGCCGATGCGCACGCCGCCCGGGTTCAGCACGGCGTCGGAGCGGCCGTGGATGATCATGCCCCCGTGCGGCGTGATCTCCGCATAGTCGCCGTGACACCAGACGCCGGGGAAGCGCTCGAAGTAAGCGGCGCGAAACTTACGTCCGTCCGCGTCGTTCCAGAAGCCGAGCGGCATCGACGGAAACGGCGACGCGCACACGAGCTCGCCCTTGCCGCGTTCGATCGGCTGCCCGGATTCGTCGAAAACCTTCACGTCCATCCCTAGACCTCGACACTGCAGCTCGCCCCGGTAGACCGGCGCGATCGGATTGCCGAGCGCGAAGCACGAGACGATATCCGTGCCGCCCGAGATCGACGAGAGCTGCAGATCGCTCTTGATCGCACGATAGACGTAGTCGAAGCTCGACGGCGGCAGCGGCGAGCCGGTCGAAAGCACGGCGCGCAGGGCGTCGAGCGATGCCTCGCTGCCGGGCGCCGCACCGCGCTTCTCGATCTCTTGCAGATACTTCGCGCTCGTGCCGAATACCGCGACGGACTCGCGTGCGGCGAGCCGCCAAAGCGCGTTCGGCTCGGGGTAAAGCGGCGAGCCGTCGTAGAGCAGCAGCGTCGCGCCCGCGGCAAGCGCCGAGACGAGCCAGTGCCACATCATCCAGCTGCACGTCGTGAAATAAAACACGACGTCGCCGGGACGGATGTCGCAGTGAAGGAGATGCTCCTTTTGATGCTGCAGCAGCGTGCCGCCCGCGCCGTGGACGATGCATTTCGGCGCGCCCGTCGTGCCGGATGAATACAGGATATAGAGCGGGTGCGAGAACGGCAGCGGCCTCGGCTCGAACGCCGCGCCCGCGTGCTCGCGCAGGAGCGCGTCCCAATGCACGGCGTTCGGGATCGATGTGAGCGCCGGTCCCGGCTCGCCGTCGCCGACGACGACGGTCGCGGCGAGCCCCGGCAGCTGCGGCACGATCTCGCGAAGCTTCGGCAGCACGTCGATCCGTTTGCCTGCGTAGACGTATTCGGCTGCGGCGACGAGCACCTTCGGCGCCGTCTGTCCGAAACGATCGAGCACGCCGCGCACGCCGAAATCCGGCGAGCAGGTCGTGAACGTCGCGCCGAGGCTCGCTGCGGCGAGCATCGCGACGACGGTCTCGGCGCCATTCGGCATCAGCGCCGCGACGCGGTCGCCGGGCTCGACGCCGAGCGCGCCGAATGCCTGTGCGAGCGCCGCGGCCTCGGCGCGCAGCTCCGCGCGCGACATCGCGCGCCGCCGCCCGGTCTCGTCCGTCGCGATCAGCGCCGGCGCGTCGTGCTCCGGGCGCAGCAGATTGTCGGCGAAATTGAGCAGCGCGCCTTCGAACCAGCGGGCCCCGGGCATCGCGTCGCCGTCGATGAGCACGCGCTCGGCCTTCGCCACGTAGCGAAGGCCGGCGAAATCGGACATCGCCTGCCAGAACGCCCCGGGCTCGGCGACGCTCCAGCGATAGAGCGCAGCGTAGTCGTCGCCGTCGAGCCGCGGCCGATGGCGGTCGAGAAACGCGCGCATCTGCGTCGCCGCGGCGCGCGCTTCCGAAGGTCTCCAGATCGGGTCGGTTCGGTCGGTGGTCGTCACTTTGATCTCGGTCTCATGCGTGCACGGCTCGCGCGGCACGCCCGCGCGATGTTACAACGCCCGGTGCCGAAAGAGGGTGCGTAGGCCGCGTCCATCGGCCGGAACGGCGCGGATCGCCGTTCGCGTCGGGCACGGATAGCCGCCCGCTGCCCCGCGCTATTCTGGGTTCGATGATGACGATGACGAAAGATCTCATGGACCCCGCTCTGGATCCGCCGCGCGAGACGATGGCGTTCGACGTCGTGATCGTCGGCGCCGGTCCCGCCGGCCTTGCGGCCGCGTGCCGGCTCGGCCAGCTCGGGGCCGAGCGCGGCGAGCCGCTGTCGATCTGCGTCGTCGAGAAGGGCGCCGAGGTCGGCGCGCACATCGTGTCCGGCGCGGTCTTCGATCCGAGGCCGCTCGATGAGCTGTTCCCCGACTGGCGCGACCGCGGCGCTCCGCTCGAGCTCGAGGTCCGCACGGAGCGGGTCGAATGGCTGCTCGGGCCGCGCCGCAGCGTGAGCGTGCCGCGCGCGCTCGTGCCTCGGCCCCTGCGCCACGACGGCGGCTACGTGATCAGCCTCGGCGAGCTTTGCCGCTGGCTCGCAGCCGAGGCCGAAGCTCTCGGCGTCGACGTGCTGCCGGGCTTCGCCGCGACCGACATCCTCTACGATGCCGAGGGGCGGGTCGCGGGGGTCGCGACCGGCGACATGGGCCGCGCGCGAGACGGTCGGCCGAAGCCGACATTTCAGCGCGGCTACGCGCTGGCCGCGAAATACACGATCTTCGCCGAAGGCTGCCGCGGTCAGCTCGCCCGCGTGCTCGAGCGGCGCTTCGACCTCCGGCGCGATCGCGATCCGCAGCACTATGGCCTCGGGTTCAAGGAGCTCTGGGAGGTTGATCCGGCCCGCCATCGACCGGGCGAGGTCGTGCATACGGCCGGCTGGCCGTTGCCGCACGACACCGACGGCGGCGGTTTCCTCTATCACGCGGCAGGCGGTCTCGTCTCGGTCGGGTTCGTCGTCTCGCTCGGCTATCGAAATCCGCATCTGTCGCCGTTCGACGAGTTCCAGCGCTTCAAGCGCCATCCCGCGATCGAGCCCGTGCTCCGAGGCGGGCGGCGCATTGCGTACGGAGCGCGCGCATTGAACAAGGGCGGGCTCGCGTCGCTGCCTCGGCTCGCGTTTCCCGGCGGGCTGCTCGTCGGCTGCGCTGCCGGATTTCTGAACGGCGCGAGGCTCAAGGGCATCCACACCGCGATGAAGAGCGGGATGGTTGCGGCCGAGGCCGTGCACGAGGCGCTCGCGGCCGGCGATCCGGGCAACGGCGTGCTCGAAACTTTCCCGGAGCGCGTGCGCGGGTCGTGGCTATGGGACGAGCTGTTAGCGGCACGAAACTTCAGCGCCGGCTTCTCGCGCTTCGGCCGGCTTCCGGGCGCGGCGCTCGCTTTCGTCGAGCACAACGTGCTGCAGGGCCACGCGCCTTGGACGCTGCGGGACCCGGTGCCCGATCACGCCCGTCTCGTTCCGGCCCGCGCCGCGCCTCGCATTCGTTACCCGCGTCCGGACGGCACGGTCGCGTTCGATCGGCTGTCGTCGGTCTATCTCGCGGGCGTGCGGCACGACGAGGATCAGCCGTGCCACCTCGAGCTCGCGGACCCGGCGGTGCCGATCGAGCGCAACCTGCCGGAGTTCGACGAGCCGGCGGAGCGCTACTGTCCGGCGGGCGTCTACGAGATCGTGCGCGAGCGCGATGGCCGTGCGCGCTTTCAGATCAACGCGGCGAACTGCATCCACTGCAAGGCCTGCGAGATCAAGGACCCCGCGCGGAACATCACGTGGACGGCGCCCGAAGGCGGGAGCGGGCCGGGCTACTCGGCGATGTGAGCAGGCAGTGCGGGGGGCTCTTGCCCGTGCGCTCGAGCGCTTCCGCGGGGCTCACCGCTGTCGCCGCCGGCCTTGTTACGGAGCAAATCCGGCTCGTCGAGATGCTCGAGCATCGCCGCGCGGGTCGCGTGCATCAGGTCCTTCGCCGAGTGAAATCGGTCGCTCGCGAGGGATAGGCAGATCCGCACGTCGAGCGGGCCCGGCCGCGGCAGCAACGCGCCGGAAGGCAGCTTGTTTCGGGCGCCTTTGACGACGACCGGCACGATCGGTACCCCGCCGCGCCATGCGGCGCCGAACGCGCCGGGACGAAAGGGCTTCAGGCCCGGGTTCGCGTCGAAGGTCCCCTCGGGGAAGAGCGCGAGCGCGTCGCCGTTGCCCGCCGACGCGACGAGGTCCCGAGCCGTCCGGCTGCGGTTCTTCGCATCGGCCCGATCGACGAACTTCGAGCCGAGCCGCTTCAGAATGAACCCGGCAAGCGGCACGCGCGTCATCTCGTTCTTGATCAGAAACGTGAAGCGCGGCGGCAAGGCCGCGGTCAGAATCAGGCCGTCGAGGTAGCTCGAGTGGTTCGCGACGACGACACACGCCTCGTGCGGCGGAGGCGCGCCCGACACGGAGACCGGGCTGCCGATCGAGCGAAAGAACAGCCGCGCCGCCCGGCGCGCGGCGCGGCGGCGCCGCTCGAGGCCGGGCAGCACCGCGAGGACGAGCGCGAGCACGCTCGAGCAGAGCAGCAGAGACACCCAGGCGTACGCGCCGTAGGCGACCCGCCACGCGGCGGCCGTCTTTGCGGTCGTTCGCACGGTTATGTTAAGACCGAAGGGGCCGGCAGAAGCGGACGCGATGTAACGAATGAGCCATTCTGTGACACGTTTCTCTTTATGTTAATGCTGCCCGGTGAAGTGTGATGAGCGTCACGTACGTCGATCCGCAGCGTCACCATACTCGATTCACCGAATGGAGCACCGCGCCGCGCGCTATTTCCTCAACAGCTTGAATTATATCGGCTTATCGCGGATTCCCAACAGCCAGTGAGGAAACATCGATCGCCGGATCGCCCGGTACCGACTATGCGGAAGCGTTGGGCGAAGGAGCTTCGACGTAGCGATTCGACACATGGCGCATAACGTATTGCTAACGAGACCGGCGGAGGCGCGCACACTGCCTACGAGGGATCCGAAATCGCTGATTGATCGCTTTCTCGATGCGATCTGGATGGAGCGCGGACTGTCGGAGAATACGCTCGGTGCGTATCGTGCCGATCTGCTTGCGCTCGCGCATCGGCTCGAGGAACGCGGCGTGGATCTTCTTCGTGCGACTCGTGCCGACGTGCTCGAGTACATCTCGTGGCGCGTGCAGGGCGGGGCGAAGCCGCGCTCGACCGCACGTCAGCTCTCGAGCTTCCGGCGGTTCTATCGATACCTGCTTCGGGAAGGGCTGATCAGCGAGGACCCGACGGCGCAGATCGCGATGCCGAAGATCGGCCGCGCGCTGCCGCAGTCGCTGACCGAGGAGGAGGTCGAGGCGCTGCTCGCAGCCCCCGACGTCTCCGAGCCGCTCGGCCACCGCGACCGGGCGATGCTCGAGGTGCTCTACGCGACCGGCGTGCGCGTCTCCGAGCTGATCAACCTTCGGATGAGCCAGCTCAATTTGAATCAGGGCGTGCTCCGGATCGTCGGCAAAGGCGATCGCGAGCGGCTGATCCCGCTCGGCGACGAGGCGCAGGACTGGCTCCGCGAGTTCCTCGCCGGTCCCCGCAGCGAGATCCTGCTCGAGCGGCAGACCGAGTATCTGTTTCCGACGCGGCGCGGCGACAGGATGACCCGCCAGGCCTTCTGGCACATCATCAAGCGCTATGCGAAGAAGGCGGGCATTCACAAGAAGCTGTCGCCGCATACCGTGCGGCATGCGTTCGCGACCCATTTGCTGAACAACGGCGCGGATTTGCGGGTCGTTCAGCTCCTGCTCGGGCACAGCGACGTCTCGACGACGCAGATCTATACGCACGTGGCCCGCGAGCGCATGAAGGAGCTCCACAGCCGGCACCATCCGCGCGGCTGAGGCCCGTCTCCGCAGTCGATCCGGGCGCGTCTCTGTTAGAATCGACGGGCTCGGCGCATCGTGCGACGGGGTCAGGAGAAGCCGTGAGAATCACGTGGATCGTGCTGCCGCTGGCGCTGACCGCGGCCGTCGCCTCCGCAGACGAGGTGTCGAAAGAGGAGATCGCCGCGAAGCTGAACGGCGTCGCCGCGAGCGATATCGGCGAATCGCCGATCGAGGGCCTGTATCAGATCACGCGCGGCTCGACGGTCGCCTACGTCACGACGGACGGCCGCTATTTGATCCAGGGCGACCTGTTCGACCTCGACAGCCTCGAGAACGTGACGGAGACCGCGCGCGCGAACGCGCGGGTCGAGATGCTCGCGAGCGTCGATCGCGACGAGATGATCGTGTTCGCGCCGAAGAACGGCGAGATCAAGCACAGCGTCACGATCTTCACGGACATCGACTGCGGCTACTGCCGGCAGTTCCATCGCGACATCGAGCGCGTGACCGCGCTCGGGATCGAAGTGCGGTATCTCTTCTTCCCGCGTACCGGCCCCGATACGGAGTCCTGGGACAAAGCTCGGAGAGTATGGTGCGCGGACGATCGCAACGGCGCGCTCACGCGTGCGAAGCTCGGCGGCACCGTGCCGAACGGCCAGTGCACGGACGCGGTCGTTGCCGAGCACTACGACCTCGGCAATCGGGTCGGCGTGCGGGGCACCCCGGCGGTCTTCGCGTCGAACGGTGAGCTCGTCGGCGGCTATCTGCCACCGGATCAGCTCGCCGAGGTGCTCGAGCAAGTCACGGCCGCGAGCCGCTGATGAGGCTTCTATCCGGTCGAAACGTTCCGGAACGTTAGCGGCCGATGGAGTGGATCGCCTCACCGGAAGCGTGGGTCGCGCTCGCGACGCTGACGCTGCTCGAGATCGTCCTCGGCATCGACAACATCGTCTTTATCTCCGTCCTCGTCGGGCGCTTGCCCGAGGCGCAGCGGCAACGCGCCCGGATCCTCGGGCTCGGGCTCGCGATGGGCACGCGCATCCTGCTGCTGCTCGTCATCACGTGGATCATGCGGCTCGAAGCCGAGCTATTCACGGTGCTCGGTAACGGGTTCTCGGGGCGGGATCTGATTCTGATCGGCGGCGGTCTGTTTCTGCTCGGTAAGGCGACGCTCGAGATCCATCACAGCCTCGAGGGCCCGGAAGAGGGCGCGCATGCGGCGGCCGTAGCGGGCTTTTTCGGAGTGCTCGCACAGATCGCGGTGATCGACATCGTCTTCTCGCTCGACTCGGTGATCACGGCCGTCGGCATGGCCGAGCACGTTCCGGTGATGGTCCTCGCGATCGTGATCGCCGTCGGCGTGATGATGTTCGCCGCGAAGCCCATCGGGGATTTCGTCGACGCGCATCCGACGGTGAAGATGCTCGCGCTCAGCTTCCTCGTGCTGATCGGCGTCGTGCTGATCGCCGAGGGCGTCGAGCTGCACATCCCGAAGGGCTACATTTACTTCGCGATGTTCTTCTCGGTCGGCGTCGAGATGCTGAACCTGCGGGTGCGGCGGCGCCGCCAGCCCGTCAAGCTTCATCCGCGTGCGCCGGTGGCTGGGGAGGTTGAGCGCAGCGGCGGCTCGTCAGCGTGACTCCCGTTCTGTGTCTGGCTGGGCTACTTATGAGACCAGCTGATACTTTGCAAAGGAAAGCGCTGCAACGAGATCGAAGAATGCCGAAAGGCCGACCGATTGTAGGCGCGGATTGCCTCGAACGCCCCGTAGATGTGTGTGAGAGTGCCCTAGCATGTGCAAGGCACGCCCGCACAGCCGAAGGCGCATGGCTATACGGGCGCTCTGCTGTATACCCTGGGAAGTATGTGTGAGCCATATTGTTCACGTTCAAAGGAGAGGTGTTGTCCTGTTTATTCTTCATCCTTTATCTCGTCTATTTAGGGCGTGGCCTTGGTGTCGCCCTTTGGCTTCGCAAAGTCGGATCGTGGGGGCTCGTATTCGGCTCTGCCGCATATGTGTCCATTTTTGGAAACGGCGGGTGTATGTATGATCTTCGCTAGCCGAGGCTTGGCGAGTCCCCTCTTTGAGCTGGTAGGCCAAATCCATATGGTGTTTTCCGCTGTGGTTGGCGGGACGTTATTTGGCGCGGGATGGGGTGAGTTGAGGCGGCATGCACGCATCAAACAGGCGCACAAGGATGGGCGTTAGTCTGTTAGTCGAACCAGGTTGATAGAGCTTGTGTTTCAGCTGCGCACAACTAGGACTCGCCGACTCGCCTGGAGCTGTTACATGATTTTCTTGAGCCATACTCACAGCGACAAGTCGATCGTTGACATGATCGCGCAGCGCCTAGCCGCAGTATTTGGGCAGTCTAGAATCTTTTACGACAGTTGGTCGATTCAGCCTGGTGATGGAATCATTGATAAGATGAATTCGGGCTTGTCCGACTGTCGGTTCTTTCTTCTTTTTGTTAGTAAACACAGCCTCGAAAGCAGGATGGTGAGGTTGGAGTGGCAAAACGCGCTGCTAAAGGCTACCAAGGGTGAAGTGAGGATAATCCCCGTCCGCTTGGATGACGTGCTCATGCCGGCCGTTCTGCTGCAAACCCTCTATATCGATATTTACACGCAAGGACTAGAAACGGCGATCCGCCAAATTGTCGACGTGGTTTCCGGACGTAATACATACCGACCACTCGCGGATCAGTCGTTCCAAAATGTGCGCGCATATATTACGCGTTCGCAGGAGAAGATCACGGTAGAGTTTCGCGCCGAGGTATACATGGAACCATATTCTCGGTATCTGATATTGCTCGGAAACCGCGAATCTGAGATTTCCTGGAACGCTGTCGGGGAGACCGCTTATGAAAGCGGATTTAATGCTAATGTCTCGTTGGAAGACGGGCGTGTCTTTAATGCGTTGTTGGTGGCTAGGGGGGCGCCTACATCACCGGGCTTTCCGTTCATTGTGGAAGTGACATCTAATTCCGGGCGTCCTATTCAGCTCCTGGGTGCGATGAGGATCGCGAGCCGCGACCGGTTCACGGCTATACCAGTAATCGACGGTGGTGCCTAACGCCCTGCAGTGGAAGATGCGCTGTACGACTTGGAGTCGATGCGCCGCTTTGCCGAAATCGATCTAGGTCAAGAGTCGTGCCGGACGAGACGACATCTCCAAGTTCCGTCATCTTCTGGAGCGGAACAAGCTCGGCAAGACGCTGCTGTGGACCGTGAACGAGCACTTGGCCCAGCGGCATCAAGATCAGCAAGGGCCATGATTGTGGATGCGAGGATCATCAGCGCGCCGGGCTCGCTATGGTGCCGGGAGTCGGAGTCGAACCGACACGGGTTTTACCCCACCGGATTTTGAGTCCGGCGCGTCTACCAGTTCCGCCATCCCGGCATGATCGGAGGCCGCAAGTTTAATATGTGCGGGGCGCCATTTCACGCGACACCTCGCGTTCCATGTGCCGCGCCGCGCTCCTTTGCGAGCGCGGTGGTCTCCCCATAGGACCGGCCGCTCCCCAACCATGCGCCGATTTCGCCCGGTCGGCGCAGAGCGGGCTAGAATGCGCCGGCCATGCACCGCCGCGACTTCGCCTACGACCTTCCGCCCGAGCTGATCGCGCAGGCGCCGCTCCCCGAGCGCGCCGCGAGCCGCCTGCTCGTGCTCGATGGTGCGACCGGGCGGATCGAGGACCGGCAGTTCCGCGATCTCGTCGAGCTGCTCCGGCCCGGCGACCTGCTCGTGCTGAACGATACGCGCGTCGTGCCGGCCCGCCTGCGCGGCGCCAAGCGGACCGGCGGGCGCGTCGAGATCCTGCTCGAGCGCTTCCTCGACGCGCGGCGCGTCCGAGTGCAGCTGCGCTCGAGCCGGAGCCCGAAGCCGGGCGCCGAGATCGACCTGCCCGGCGGCGCGCGGGCCGTCGTCGAGGGGCGGGCGGGCGAGCTGTTCGATCTCGTGCTCGACCGCGACGCGGCGCCCTATTTCGCCGAGCACGGCGAGGTGCCGCTGCCGCCCTATATCGAGCGCGCGCCGGACGAGGCCGATCGCGCCCGCTATCAGACGATCTTTGCCCGCTCGCCGGGCGCGGTCGCCGCACCGACGGCCGGGCTTCACTTCGACGATGCGCTGTTCGCGGAGCTCGAGGCACGCGGCGTCGAGCGCACGTTCCTGACGCTCCACGTCGGTGCCGGGACGTTCTCGCCGGTACGGACCGATGAGGTCGAGGCGCATCGGCTCCATCCGGAGTGGGTCTCGGTTTCCGCGGAGGTCTGCGCGAAGGTCGAGGAGGCGCGCCGCCGCGGGGGGCGCATCGTCGCGGTCGGCACGACGGCGGTGCGGGCGCTCGAGTCGGCGGCCCGGAGCGGCAGGCTCGAGCCCTTCGAAGGCGAGACGGATCTCTTTATCTATCCCGGCTATCGTTTTCGCGTCGTCGACGCGCTCGTGACGAACTTCCATCTGCCGGAGTCGTCTTTGCTGATGCTCGTCGCCGCCTTCGCAGGACGCGAGCGCACGCTCGCGGCGTATCGGCATGCAGTCGCCGAGCGCTACCGATTCTTCTCGTACGGCGACGCGATGTTCGTCACGCCGGCCGAGCCGACGCATTCACCGGCCGGGACGGAACCCGGACAAGAGAGGTAAGCATGGATTTCGAAGTGCTCGCGACGGACGGCGCCGCCCGGCGCGGCCGCATGGTGTTTCGGCGCGGTGTCGTCGACACACCGGCGTTCATGCCCGTCGGCACGTACGGCACGGTCAAGGCGATGACGGCCGAGGAGCTCGAGACGGTCGGCGCGCAGATGATCCTCGGCAACACGTTTCATCTGATGCTTCGGCCGGGCATCGAGGTCGTGCGCGCGCACGGCGGTCTGCACCGTTTCATGCACTGGGAGCGGCCAATCCTCACCGATTCGGGCGGCTTTCAGGTGTTCAGCCTCGAGAAGCTGCGCCGCGTGACCGAGGCCGGCGTCGAGTTCCGCTCGCCGGTCGACGGCTCGAAGGTCATGCTGACGCCGGAGCGCTCGATCGAGGTGCAGCACGCGCTCGA
>CAYMAF010000083.1:0-11693 GCA_964388365.1 uncultured Gammaproteobacteria bacterium
GGATCCGGCTCGAAGCCGAACAGCTTGCGACGGCGCTCGACCCACGCGGCGCGCGCCGGATGGTCCTGCCCGGGCGAGAGCGCATGAGTCACGACGCAAGCGTTACCGAGGCCGTGGAATATCGGACGGCCGTTCACCGTCTCGATGCCGCGCAGTAAATGAGCGTGATGACCGACGACGATATCCGCGTCGGCGGCTATGGCTGCGCCAGCAAGCGGCCGTTCGTAGGGTGCGAGCTTCGCCGGCGTGTGCACGATGCCTTTGTGCAGCGCGACGATGACGACGTCCGCGTCGGCACGCACCGCGGCGACGTCTTCGCGTAGCTGCTCGAGCGCCTCGTCCGTCGCGTGCGTCAGCGCCGCGGCCGGCGCGACCGGACTTCCATCCGCGGTCGCGATACGAAGATAGTTGCACCCCGGACGATCCGCCAAAGCCCAACCGGCTTCGGGGCCGACGCAGTTGTAGCTCAGCACCGCGATTCGTTTTCCACGGCGCTCGAGCCACGCCGGCCGACGTGCTTCCGCAAGCGTCGACCCGGCACCAGTGTGCTCGATCCCGAGCCCGTCGAGCCGCTCGCGCGTATCCTCGATCCCTTCGCCGCCCCAGTCGGCGATGTGATTACCCGCGAGCGTGAGCGCCGCGAAGCCGCACCGCGCCAACGCGTCGAGGTGCTCCGGTGCCGCGGGAGCGGCCGGCACGTCGCCGACCAGCTCGATACCGCGACGCGTATGGGGCACCTCCAGATGGCCGATCGAGACGTGAGCCGCACGCACGGCGGGTGCGATGCCCGAAAGCCAGTGGTCAGGCTCCTCCGCGTCGAGCACGAGATCGCCCGCGAGAAGAATCAGGACGTCGTCGGGATCGAGGCCTGCGTCGGTGAGATCAAGCAACGTCTGCATCCTTCAGTAATCGGCCAGCGGGAGCTCCACGCGCGAACCGTCAGCGCCACCGAGGATCAACGTGATGCTCGGCGGCGGGTCGACCCGCACGTCTTCGATGTTGCGTTGTCTCGGATCGGCACCGGTCACGACCAGACGCAAACGGTCGCCCGCATTGATGACCTCCGACGTCGGAGTGAGTGCGAAGCTCAGTACCGCTTCTTCACCCGCAGCAAGCGGTGCGTGGTCCGCCTCGCGGCCCGTATGCCATGGGAGACCCAGCGCATCGTACGGCGCCTCGCCGGTCTTGCGATAGGCCGCGGCGAGGCGGCCGACCGCGATGACCGACGCCGTCCCGTCCGGAGCGAGTGTCTCGAGATAAGCGAACAGGATCGGCTCGGGTTGATCGGAGGCGATCTTCAAATGCACGACGGGATAGCCGATCAGCGCGTGCGGCCTCGAGAACGGCGGCGACGTGAAGCTCGAGCCCCTGCCGTGCTGCGAGTCGATCCAGAGCAGGAAATACTCGTCGGTCGCGACGTCGTAATCGACGGTGAACGCCGTCCGTGCGGCACTCACGGTATCGGATCGCAGCGCGAGCTCACCGTTCTCGTCTTCGGCGAGATACCAGGTTTCCGTCGGTGCGCGAACGCCCGGCCACCGGTCGTCATGCCGCCAGTTTTCGCCGGAAGGCGCGCCGTTCAGCCACCAGGTCACACGCGGCGCGGGCTCGTCCGCTGCTTTGTCGCGCAGATGCTCATCGAAGAATCTCAGCAGCTCGCCGGCGAAATCGAGACCCGGCGGCGTCACGCAATGCAGGCCGGGACCGAGCAGCAAACGGCTGCCGAGATTCTCGGCGGCGAGGATCACTTGCGCGGTCGGCTCGTCACGCCAGTTGCTGAAGAAGTACGTCGCGATGCCGGACTCGCGCAACGTCTCGAGATACGTGTAAGGGCCGACTTCTTCCCAGAAGCGGTTGCCCGTGAGCGTAGAGACGCTGTCTCGAAACGGCATGCCGTACCAAAGCGGAGCCATCGGTGTATTGCGCGCATGCTCGGCGACGGCCACTCGCAACAGACTTCCGTCATGATCCGCGTCGACCGGTACGCTCGCCAAGTCGTCACTGAGCGGTTCGTCCGGACGCGTGTTGAACTGCGCGGTAACCCCGCCTTTGCGAACGAAAGCGAACTTGTCGAGGTCGGTCGCCCCGGCAACGATCGCCCGCAGCGCCGGCGGCGCAGTCGTCGCGACATGCACCGCCGTGCCGCCTAGATAGGAGCAGCCGTACATGCCCACTTTGCCGTTCGACCACGGCTGCTCGGCGAGCCACTGCACGAGATCGTATCCGTCGCGCGCTTCGGTTCGGTCCTGGAAACCTCGCCGCGAGCCGAACGACGCCCCCTTACCGCGGATATCCGCAATCGCGAGCGCGTAGCCCGCGGCGAGCAACGCCTCATCGGCCGCGCCTGCGACCCGAGGCCCGACGACGCGTCCGTTCTCCGCCCGGTAGCGTGCGCGGTATGGCGTGAACGCAAAGATCACCGGATGCGGGCCGTCGAGCAGCACCCCGTTCTCTGCAGGCCGCAGAATGTTCATCGCGAGAAGCGTGCCGTCGCGTACCGGCACGTAGAGGGATTCGCGAAAAGGCCCGGTCGGCAGCGGCATCTGCTTTTGCTGCACGGTCCAACGCTCGTCGGCGCACAGGCGGCAGCTGGGTCCTGCGAAATCCCAGCTCGCATCGGCATCGTCCTTGAGCTGCCAGTCGAGCCAACGCAGGCTGACGCGTCCCCACTCACCGCCGTCCGGCGCGGAGAACGTGCCGCCGTGACCGACCGGTAAGGCGCCGAAGAACACCGGCACATGGTCGATGCGCGTAACGTCGTCGAGCGTATTCTCGTGTGCGATGTCCGACGGACCGCCGCTCAAGTAGAGCGCCGGCGCATGCAGACGCGCGAGCTGCGACTTGTCGATCTCGACGCGGCTGCGGCCGCTGCCCGGTCTGATGTAGATGCCGCTGTTCAGAACGAGCGTCGTGTCGACGCGCGGATCGTCGGAGACCGCAAGCGCTTGCAATCCGCCGCAGCTATGCCCGCCGACGGCGACGCGCGAGACGTCGATGCGTCCCTCGAAGTGGCCGCCCTCCCTTGCGGTCTCTCGCGACGCCCAATCGATCGCTTCGAGCATCTGCGACGCGTGGGTCGCGTCCCGCGAGCCGTCGGCAGGCGGGGGCGGACCGCCGCCCGGTATACCTAGCGCGACGACGACGTAACCATGCGACGCGATGTGGTAGAGGTAAGCGGCGTGCGCAAGCCCGTTGTTACCGCAACCCCCGTTACCCCATACATAGAGCGGCAACGGCTCGTCAGGCCATTCGGCCGGACGATAGACCGTATGCTCCGGCAGCTCCGGCCGCGTCTCCACGACGGCCGGGAACGGTCCCCTTCCGGACGGCTCGCCGACGATCTCCGCGGATACCCGAGCGGCGAACAACGACGATAACGCCGCCAGCGCTCCGACGACGGCGAATATCGTAGCCGCAGCGCGAGGAGGACGCGCCGATCGATAGATTCCGGATCTTATCGATCGATCTCGTTTCTCGATCTTTCGCGGCGTCCGCACAAACAAGCTCGAATCCTCGTCGCTCGGCTAACGCGGATCGGCCGCCGCCGCGACTTTGTCCAGCAGCTTGAGCAGCGTATCGACCTCTTGCGGCGCCAACGCCGCGCGCAGCGCGGCCTCGTAGCCCTCGAAGCGCCGATGCATGTGCTTGAGCGCCGCGTACCCTTCAGGCGTGACGTGCAAATTGTTGCGCCGGCGATCGGCCTCGGCCTGCTGGCGCTGCACCCATTCGGCTTTCTCGAGCTTGTCGATGAGCTGAACGATCATCGCCTTGTCCAGCCCCATCACGAGCGCCAGCTCACCCTGGGACAGCCCCGGATTCTCGGCAATCAAAGCCAGTGCCGAGAACTCGCCGGCGTGCAGCCCGCTCTTCTGCATCTTCGGGTAGATGCGTCGGCTCAGGCGGTTATGCGCGCGGCGCAGCCTGAAGCCGATGAAGCCCTCCAGCATCCCGAGACGTACCGGGGGAGGATTGTTCCCGGCCTTCGATCGACGCACTTTCTTCGCTGTGTCGTCTTGCATTGCTGATTGCCCCATTTCTGACTCGAGGCACGCACCAAACAGACGGGGCCGCAACAGCACAGCCCTGATCCTCGCGTCTGACGGAGCGCTCTCGGTGGTCGTATTTCTAGATGTTTCAATCAGATGCATTTTAGACCGTTAACGGGACAAATAGTATTGATCGGCGGCTGCTGCAGGGTAGAGATCATCGCGGCGCGTCGATCGATGTGCTCGGGACTAGCGATACGGGCTCAGCGGCTTCACTCCAGGATCCCGAAAAAGGCCGACGCCCGAAGCGGGCGCCGGCAAGTGCGGGGATGAAATCGCGCGAAGCCGCCGGTGTCACCGACCGACCCGGCGGTAGTTCAGCTTCAGGTCCTGACCGCCGACGCGCACGACGATCGTCATTGCATCGCCATTCAACGCGACGGTCATATCCTTGAAGTAGGCAATACCGTTCTCCACTGCGATCAACGGGCGATCGACCGTGACGTCCTTCTCCTGCACGCCGACCAAGTCCGTGTTGAAGTGCTTGACGCGGTAAACGACGGAGTCGCCGCGCTCCTCGTAGGCCGCAAGCTCTATCAGGCGATAGCCTTCGTCGTTCCAGTAGATGATGTGCCCGACCATCTTGCCGTGACGGGCCTCCGAGAACATCGCCTCCATCGGGCCGCTGGCGCTGTCGCCGAGCCATCGGCCTGCCAACCCTTCGACCAGCTTCAACGTGGCGGCCGGCGGCGTGGCTCCCGGCTGCGCTTCCCGAATCTCCTGCGCGTTAACCAAGCCGCAGCTCAGCGTCAGTATCGCAGCGGCCCACACTCGACGATTTACACGGTGCTTCATGCTCTCCACTCCTCGTATGTAATGTCCGTTGTCATTCGAACCCTCGACGGCAGGCCGGGCGCGCCGCTTGTCGGCGCGCCCGAGCACTGTGCCTCGAGCAGTCGGATCAGAAGGTCACACCGACCTTGAACCAGACGGCCCGTCCACGCGTGTCGTGCAACCCGGGGATAAACGGCTGGAATCCCGGCGGCGGCACAACCGGCGGCCCTTCGTTCAAGACGTTGGTCGAGCCGAAAGTGAGCTGCGTCGCCCTACCGCCGATATCCATCGTATAGGTATAGGCCAGGTCGAGCGGAGTAAACGCGCTGATCTCGATGGTCGGATCCAACGTGAACTCGAGCGGCGAGTAGTAGCGCAGCAATCCGGTGATCGAATGCGGACCGCTGGTCCAAGTCGCACGCGCGTTGAAGCGGAGATCGGACTGCGGCGGCGCCGTAAGACGATCGTTGGTCGCACCTGCCGCGTCGTAGATCGGACCGCCTGGCCTATCCTGGACCTTGTAGTGCGATACATAGGTACCCGACAGATTCAGGTTCAGATCACCGCGTCCGAGGCTCCGGAAGTAGCTCACGCCGAAGTCCACGCCTTCCGTGACGACGCTGGCTTGGTTGAAGAAGCGCGCAGTGACGGAGACGATGCGGCCCGTGCTGTCCCGCACCACCGGGTTCTCGGGCGAACCGTTGGGGAACTCGCGGACGACGTCGGTCGGCGACTGGGTCGCGATCTTGTTGTCGAACTCGAACTTCCACCAGCTCACGTCGAGCGTGAGGTTATCCAGAATGTCGACCGTCGTACCGAGGCTCCACGCCTTGGATTCTTCCGGCTGGAGATTGGGGTTACCGTTCTCGTAAAGGACGATGCGCAGATTGTCCTCGCCCGTGCACGGCGGTCCCATCGAGACCGGGCAATCTTGCACGGCGACGCCGCGTCCGGCTACCGCATACATTCGGTAAAGCGAGGGCGCGATGAAGCTCGTGCCGTAGCTGCCGCGTACGGTAACCCGGCCATCGTTCCTGCCCCACACTAGGCCGACTTTCGGATCGGTGGTGTCGAGGCCGTTGCCCAGATCCTCGTAGCGCAGCGCCAGGTTGAGCTCGAGGCTGCTCGAAGAGTTCGAGTAAAGCGGCACGCTGGCCTCGGCGAATACCGCGTCGATCGAGCGGCTGACATCGATGTCCTGCGCGACGACCCCGCTGGTTCGATTTCCTGTGTTCGCGCTGATGTCGTAGTCGATGATCAAGCCATGGTGACGATGCTGATAGCCGACCGCCACGCTCACGGGTCCGCCCGGCAGATCGAACAGCTCGCCGCTCGCGACTGCGTTGACCTCCAGCATCTTGGACTCATAGACGTCCTTGAACATCGGGAAGATGTAGTTCAGGACTTCGTCGCTGTTGGCCGCGGCGCTACCGGGTGTCGCGAACACGCTGTTGCCGAACGGGTTGAAGTAGTAGCACCCGTTCTGACCGGGCGTGTCGCCTTTGCACGTCGGTCCGCCGAAGCCACTCAACGCGTTCGTCAGCTCGTTTTTCAAGCCGACGCCGGGCACTCCGTTCGTGTTCAGCGAGTAACGGCTATAGGCGATGTTTGCGCGCCCCTGCCAGGAGCCTCCGAGCTCGGCGGTCAGACCGCCGGCGGCCCGCATGATGTGATTGGTGGCGACCGACGGGCGCGACCAGGCGTACTCGCCCGGACCGAACGCATTGTTGGTCGGCCTGTTACCCTGGGAATTCACCAGGCGCCCGCTGAAGAAGACGTCCTCGTAGAAGGGGATCCCCGACGCCGGGTTGGTCGGATCGTCGGTCAGGACGACGTTACCGTTGGCATCGCGCAGCGGCAGAAATACCTCCTCGCCGTCGCGGGAAAGTCCTGCGCTCACGCCGCTGGAAACCGCGTAGAGCGGGTTACCGTTGGCATCGACGGCGCGGAAGTAGGTGTTGCCCGGATTGTGACCGGGCACGAACACCTCTTCGCTCGAAGTCTCGCCGGCGGTGTAGGAAGTCCGCGAGCGGACATACGCATAGCCGAACTCACCGTCCAGCGTGATGCGATCGGTAATGTCGCTCGTCGCGCGAAGCATGGCCTGCACCCGCTTTATTTCGGACTGCGAGCCGTTGTCGCCCCAGAAGTTGTACCGACAGTCGAGCGCATCGGCCGGATCGTCGACCGGGGTGGTTCCCACGGAGGGAATGGTGCTCACTACGTTCCCGCACTCCGGATCGACGACGTTACGGCGCTGACCCGCGGGCCCAGGAATCAACTGACCATTCTCGTCGCGCAGCGGCACGACGAACTCGCCGGGCGAGCTCGCGGGAGTGCTGAAGCGAGTGCTGCGAGTCATGGACGGATCTTGTCCGGGCACCGTATAGGCCATGCCGTTGATCGCATCCTGTCCAGACAGGCTGAACGCAGCGACGACATGAGTGCGCCCGCCGACGCCCGAACCCCAGAGCGTCTCGAAGCGATAGTCCTCGGCGTTGCTATGAGTGAATTGGTTGTAGCGAGCGGTCGCCGTAAAGCCGTCGAACTGATCTCGAGTAATGAAGTTCGCGACACCTGCGATAGCATCCGATCCGTACGTCGCGGACGCGCCGTCCTTCAGGATCTCGATGCGCTCGAGCATGATGTCTGGAATGAGCGAGTTCACGTCGACGATGTTGTCGGCGGCGTCCGGAAGCTGAGTTTGACGCCGGCCATTGATCAGCACGAGGGTCCCCGACGCGCCCAAACCGCGCAGGTTGATCGTGCCTCCTCCGCGTTCGTTGCCGAAAGCGCGGCCTGACGCAAAGGCCGAGCCGAAGTTGAAAGGCAGATCGCGGACGAACTCGGCCACGTTCAATACGGCCCGAGACTCGAGCTCGTCCCGCTGCACGACATCGATGGGCGACGAGAGCTGATAGTCCGAGCGCCGAATGAACGAGCCCGTAACGGTGACTTCCTCGAGTACAGGCGCTGCATCCTGAGCACAGACCGCGCTGGACATTCCCCCGAGCACGGCAATGGTGGACGCCGAATACCGACGCAAGAGCTTCATGAATCCCCCCCTTTGAAGGCTGTCCCTGAAATCGCCCGAAAAATGCAACTCGTCTCGTAGCTGCCTCGTACGAACCGGCGGACGGCCAACCCGAGCTCTCGCAGAGGCTGACCGGCGCCGAGCTTGTATCCGCTGCCAGCGCTTTCCCCCCCGCCTGAGTTCGAATGACTGCAGCACTGCGAGAACGATTGCTGCCAATACTATTGACACTCACGATGGTTGACAACCATAATTGTTAGTGACGTGAGCAATTGGGTGGGGAAGCAGAGTCCGCGTCTGTGGAACCATCCCAGGAACTACCGGCTCACGTCGGGGGAAACCGATCGGAGACTTCGCGATGCCGATACGCGCGCTCGTTATTTCAGCCTTGCTTTCCGTCGTGATGACGGTTCCGGCCATAGCCCACCACAGCTTCGGGATGTTCAACAGGAATGCGGAGATGTGGCTGGAGGGAACCGTTAAAGAGTTGCAGTGGACCAACCCTCACGCCTTCATCCAGCTCCTCGTCGAAACCGACGGCAAGGTCGTCGAATGGAGCCTGGAAGGCGGCAGCCCAAACATCCTTTCACGGAACGGTTGGAAACGTACTTCGTTGAAGCCTGGTGAGAAGGTCCGGGTCCTGATATATCCACTGCACAGCGGGGAACCTGGCGGCGCCTTCCTCGAGGTACACAAAGAAGACGGGACGGTGCTTTATTACCATGGCTGAAACGACACGCACGATGCGGCACTTAGGTGCCATTGCGCTGCTCGGTCTGGTCGCTCCGGTCGGCGGCTGGGCGGAGGGTAACTTGCCCGCGGATCCGCGCGATCTGTCGGGTGTTTGGATGAACGACGACACGCTGGACGAGCGCTTGAAGCGCGAAGGTCGGTACAGGCTCGATCCCAACGAGACCATCGAGCCGAGCTTTAGGACATCCCCGGATATCCTCACCGATGAGTACCGAGCGATATACGAGGACTTGCGCGCTGCCCGGGCTCGGCTCGAAGAAGGGGCGGAAGAATGTCGTTGGCCTGGTATGCCGGCGGTATTGACCTATCCGTACCCGTTTGAGGTCCTGCACACGCCGGGGCGGATCACGTTCATCTATGAAGCGGAGAGCCAGGTGCGGCGGATCTTCTTGGATCGCACCGAGCACCTGCCGTACGACGAGCTCGATCCGAGTTACAACGGCGATTCCATCGGGCGCTGGGAAGGCAATATGCTGATCATCGATACGGTCGGCTTCAACACGCAGACGCTCGTATGGGGCAATTTGCCGCACAGCGAAGAGATGCGCATCGAAGAGCGCATTTATTACGTGGACGAGGACACAATCCATAACGACGTGACGATCACCGATCCGCTGGCGTTCAAGCAGCCGATCAAGCGAACGATCGTTTACTCCAAACGTCCCGACTGGCGGATTCGCGAGTACAGCTGCATGGAGAACAATCGCGACGCGCCCGATGCTCTCGGCAGACGCCAAGGTGGCGTAGTCGCAAACTGAAGCCCCTACGACTTCGCGCCAATCGCGGTAACATCAGCACGTCGCGGCGCCGCTCCATGAGCGGCGCTTTTTTTTCCGGCCATAGTGGATCCGCCGCCGATCCTGCCCTTCGCCAGGGCCGACACGCTCGGTTCTTTGACCGACCTGCTCGCGATCATTGCCCTTACGACGTTCGCCGGAACTGTTCACGCCATTCCCTTCTTTACCGGCATTGGATTCGGACCAGGGGCGTCGATGAGTCGCGCATACGGCGTATCACCCGATGGCACAACCGTCGTCGGTACGACCGGCACCGAACTCGACGCGTGCGCCGCCTACTGAACCGAATCGGAAGGTCTGTTCCAGACGCAAGATCGCGGGTGGTTCAGCGCCGCGTCAGCCGGTGGCTCGGTACTAGTCGGGCAGGGGTTCGGTGAAGCGATGTCATGGACGCCCGCATACAACATGCGGCGGCTTGGGAGGCTGCCGGGCACGATGACTTCCACGGCAACGGACATTTCGGCCGACCCGGCTGGCCCCGGGCTCGATCACGACGAAGGTAATGACGAGGAGGGCGCTGACGATCGCGATGGAGCGCCCGAGCGCCCAGGCCCCGAAAACCGTTCCGCTCTGACTATGGCGCTGCGATTCATACGGAGCGTCCCTGAAGCTACCAAGCGTACTCGAAGGTGAGTCCCAACAGCGGCAAAGTTTCCTCGTCTTCTTTTATCGTCCGTCCGGTCAGCACGTCGAACTCGTCGAGCAAACCGGCCGGCCCGCCATTCAAGTTCAAAACGTCCAGGAACAGAACCAGGTCCAGTCGGCCTATCGGGCGCCGGTAGTCGACTCGAAAATCCAGCGCGTTGAACGCCCTGCCGCGGCCGACGTTCGTTGCAGTGATCTCCTTCGAGTACCGCACAGGCAGGTCGGGCGCCAGGACATCGGCATGCGTGATGAACCGCTCTCCGGGATATCCCGATCCGTATCTCCAGCGTGCCGCAATCTGCCAACGCTCGTTGATTTCCCAGCGGCCGCCGAGAGCGACGAAATGAATGCGATTGAAATCCCAGTCATATTCGCCTCGACCGTCATTGTCGTCGACGCGGTAGCGATTCCAGGAATAGACGAAATCGGCGGCAAAACCATTGTCGAATGCCCGCGTCAGCACGATGTCGACGCCGCGGTTGCTGCCTTCGCCCTCGTTGGTGATCTCGCCAGTGACCCGGCTGCCTTCCACTAGGCGGCGGTCGATATGCTGGGAGTATGCCTCCACCAGCAGATCCAGATTCTCGGCGATTCGAAAGTCCAGGCCTGCGCCGACGTGGGTGAGCTTCTCATTCCTCAGGCCGAAGTTGCCCGGATCGAGAGCGCGGGCCAGATTTCTCGGCGATTCGTAGAACACACCGGTCGTCGCCGAAAAGCGTAGCCACGGCGAAAACCCATAGTTGAACGCGATTCGCGGCGACCAGAGGCTCTCGTCGCTGAACCCGTCGTGGTCGTAACGCAAGCCTGTTCGAAGACGGGCTCGCCCCCAGTCGAACACCTGCTCCCCGTACAATGCATAGTTCGTCTCGCTCTGGACGTACACCGAATCGATCTCGTCCGGTTGCAGGACGATATAGTTCGCGCCGGGTGGACGAGGGTCGTCCGATTCGTAGATGAAGCGAATCCAGTCTTCGCGCAATGTCGTCGAGTAGTCGAGATCGATGTTCACGACGTGCACGCCGGCGGCGAAGCGGCCCAGAACATTGCCTACCGCGACATCGCTACGCCAGCCGAATTCCGTATCCTTCTCGGTCACCGTCAGCAAGCGTTCCCGCACCGGTATCTGGTTGGCGGGGCTTCCGTCCGGCACCAGGTCGTGATTCGCTTCGCCCTCCGACGACACCTTATCGCTCTCACGGAAGTACACGCGGTTCGTCCATTCGCCGTCGTCGCCGAAGCGCCGCCGCCAGGTCACTCCCGTCAGCATAAGATCTTGTTCGTCGTCCTGCAGCGTCAGATCCTCGGTTCCTTCCCCCTTCCTTTTCGCGGCGAGGATGTTGTCGACCGTCCGCTCGTAAGTTTCCGGCGCGAAAATGACCAAGAACTCGATGTCGTCGTTCGCAAGACGCGTTTTCGTCTTGACGATCAGGTCGGTCGACACCGGCGAGCCCAAGTCGTCTTCCTCGATGGTCTCGAAGAACTGGCCGAAGTCGAAGCGCCTTGCCTGCACGAACATCGACGTCTTGCCGTGAAAGCCGCTCGGCCCCTCGTAGATGGCCTCGATCCCCGCGAGGTCCAGCCGCAGGCGAGCCACCGGTGACGGCGCGCCTTCCGCGACCTCGAGCTGGAGCAGCGACGCCTTAC
>CAYMAF010000084.1:0-11496 GCA_964388365.1 uncultured Gammaproteobacteria bacterium
CCTGCTCGCCGAGCGCAGGATCCGCGGCCGTCACGTGCTCGAGCGGCGAGCGCGCGGGGTCGAGCGCGTCAATCTGGTGCTGCGCGAAATACCCGACGGCGAGGTGCGGGCTCGCCTGGGCCTCGCCTTCGAGCGGCTCGAGCGCGCCCGCGAGCAGCTTGATCAGCGTCGACTTGCCGGCGCCATTCGCGCCGAGCAGACCGATCCGCTGCCCGGGCGAGACGGTGAGCTTGACGCCGCGGAGCACGGGCGCGCCGTCGTAGCCGACCGAGACCGCGTCGAGACGCACGAGCGGATCGGGCAGGCGGCGCGGCGCGCGAAACTCGAAGTCGAAGCCGGCCTCCGCGTGCACCGGCGCGAGCTTCTCCATCCGCTCGATCATTTTCAGCCGCGATTGCGCCTGCCGCGCCTTGCTCGCCTTCGCGCGGAACCGGTCGACGAAGCGCTTGAGGTGCGCGATGCGCCGCTGCTGCGCGTCGTAAGCCGCGGCCTGCGCCGCGAGCTGTGCGGCGCGCTGGGTCTCGAAGCTCGAATAGTTGCCCGAGTAGAGCCGGCCCTCGCCGTTCGCGAGATGCAGCGTATGCGTCGTCGTCGCGTCGAGGAAATCGCGGTCGTGCGAGATCACGAGCAGCGTGCCGGGATAGTCCGCGAGCGTGCGCTCGAGCCACAGCACGGCATCGAGATCGAGATGGTTCGTCGGCTCGTCGAGCAGCAGGAGATCCGACCGGCGCATCAGCGCGCGGGCGAGATTGAGCCGCATTCGCCAGCCGCCGGAGAAATCCGCGACCGGCCGCGTCCGCGCGTCGCTCGAGAAGCCGAGGCCGAACAGCATCGCGCCGGCGCGCGCACGCGCGGCATACCCGCCGATCTCGCCGAGCCGCTCGTGCGCGCGGGCGATGCCGGCCGCGTCGCCGTCGCGCTCGGCGCGGTCGAGCGCACGCTCGACCGCGCGGAGCTCCGCGTCGCCGTCGAGGACGTGCTCGATCGCGGGCCGCGGCGTCGCCGGCGTCTCCTGCTCGACGGCGGCGACCGAGAGATCCCGCGGCAGCGCGACGTCGCCTTCATCCGGCGCGAGCTCACCGAGCAGCATCGCGAACAGGCTCGACTTGCCGCAGCCGTTGCGGCCGACGACGCCGACCCGCCAGCCGGGATGAACGGTGAGCGAAAAATTCTTGAGCAGCACGCGCGGGCCGCGCCGCAGCGTGATGTCGGTCAACGTGAGCATCGCCGCGAAGTGTAGCCGTTAGTCGAGCCCGAGCGCGCGCGGCACGACCGTGCGCGGGAACGCGGCTCGAATTTCGCGGTAGACCTCGGCGGGATCGGCCTCGTAGCGCCGTGAGAAATGAAACGGCACGAGGCGCGCGACGTTCGCGGCCGAGGCGATCTCGCCGCATGCGCGCGTCGTGAGATGACCGGTGCGCGCCGCCCGTTCGGCGTCGGCGACGAGAAACGTCGACTCGCAAAAGAGCACGTCCGCATCGCGCGCGAGCGCTTCGAGGCGGCGCCGGTTCTCGGCGGTATCCGCGAGATCCGTCGCATAGACGAGCTTCGCGCCGGCGCGGATCAGGACCAGAAAGTCCGCGAGCCCCCCGACGCGCCGCCGGGAGCCGTCGGGCAGCTCGACCAGCGCGTCTCGGCGCCCGGCCGCGATCGCGGCTTTGAGCGTGGTGAGCCACGGCCCCGGCCGAGCTCCGAGCTCGGCGAGCCTTTCCTTGCGCACGTTGATCTCGGCCTTCGACTCGAGCGCGAACGCAAGGACCGGCGTCAGGTGATCCAACGTCTTCGCGCGCACCGCGAAGCGGGGCTCATCGAGCAGCAGCCCGTCCTTAGCCGGCGAGATCCCGAGCGGGCGGGCGGCCCGCTCGCCGGCACGGATCGAGAACCGGCGCAGCGTTTCGTCCGGGAAGAGCTCCGCGACGGTAAAGCGCGGCGCGCCCTCGCCGGCCCGGTCCCAATGCACGCCGTTGACGAGACCGCTGATATTCGCCGCGATGCCCGGCGGGCCGTAGATCCGGCCGACCGACGGCTCGCCGATCCGCAGGCGCAGGAACCGCAGAAATCCCGCGATATGGTCGATGTGCGCGTGCGTGATGAAGACATCCGTGACGTGATGCGCGGTCCTCGCGCCGAGCGTGTGCGTCTCGCCGAGGTCGAACAGCAGCGCGCGGTTCGAATGGCTGAGCCGGACGAGCAGCAGCGGATCGCGAAAGACGCCGTTCAGCAGCGTCGCGGTGAACGGCCCAACGTGCACGATGGGCCGCGCGAGGCCGTGCTCGGGCACGGCGGGATTCGAGGACGGCGCGACAAGCTCCTTCTGCATCGCGATGCCGAAAGCGGGTCGGGCGGCCAGTATAGCGGGGCACGGCTCAGGTCTCGCCGTCGGGCTCCGCCGACGCGCCGGCCGGAGCGAGCACGTCGAGGATCTCCTCGTCGGTGAGCTGCGGGAAGCTCGCATACCACACGCCGACCGCGACGTACGGCTGCGGCGTGCTCAACACCTCGACCGCATCGGCGACGCGCTCGAGCGCCGCGACCGCACTCCGCGAAGCCGTCGGGGCCGCGACGACGACGCGGGGCGACGCGGCACGCACCGCACGCACGGCCGCCTCCATCGTCGAGCCGGTCGCGATGCCGTCGTCGACGAGTATCGCCGTCTTGCCGCGGACGTCGAGCGGCGCGCGTCCGCGCCGGTAGAGCTGCTCCCGCCGCACGAGCTCGGCGCGCGCACGCGCGACGATCGGCTCGATATCGGCTTCCCGGAGACCGCCCTGCTCCAAGCCGTCGGGACTCAAGTAAACGACGCCGCCGCTCGCGATCGCGCCGATCGCGAACTCCGGATTGAACGGCGCGCCGAGCTTGCGCACGACGACGACATCGAGCGGCGCCCCGAGCCGGCGCGCGACCTCGTCGGCGACCGGCACGCCGCCGCGCGGTAAGCCGAGCACGACGGCATCCGCGCCCGAATACTTCGCGGCGAGCCGCTCGCCGAGGTATCGGCCGGCCTCGCGCCGGTCGCGGAACACTCGCGGTATCTGCGTCTCCGGCATCGCCGCTCCTTCGTCGCGAGAACAGGCCAGCCCTTCTCGGCGTCGTTCAAGTATGCGGTGCACGTCCGCGACGAACGATTGCGGGAAATACCGTATGGCCGGTTCCGCACCGCTCGGCCTAGCATGCGGACGTGGCGAAGAAAGTCTCGCTTGCGGAGAAGATCGCGTTCCTCGAGAGCGGGCGCGCCTTTCCCGATCGGCCCGCGCGCGTCGACTCGATGGAGACGCATTTCGCGTGGATCTTCCTTTCGCCGCGCCTCGTCTACAAGCTCAAGAAGCCGATCCGCTTCGGCCTGATCGACTTTCGCCGCCGCGAGGCTCGTCATGCGTATTGCGAGCTCGAGGTCACGCTGAATCGGCGACTCGCCGAGAACACGTACCTTCGCGTCGTGCCGCTCGTCCGTACGGCCTCCGGCCTTGCCGTCGGCGACGACGCCGACGGCCGGCCGGTCGACTGGCTCGTCGAGATGCGGCGTCTGCCGGGCGGCGCGACGCTCGCCGACGCCGGGGGCAACGCAAATCTCGACGCCGATCTCGGCCGCGTCGCGCGCAAGCTCGTCGAGTTTTACGCGCACGCGACACGGGCGCCGTGGGACGGCCCGGGCTATGTCGACGCGCTGCGACGCTTCACGGCCACAACGACCCGCGACGCGCTCGCAACCGGCGGCGCGAGCGATGGGCTGCCGCGCGGCATCGTGCAGCGCGTCGCAGCGCTCCAGCTCGAGTTCATCGAGAGAAACCGGGCGACGCTCGAGCGCCGCTCGCTCGACCGCCGCATCGTCGATGCGCACGGCGATCTTCGCGCCGAGCACGTCTTCGTCACTGACGTGCCGCAGATCATCGATTGCCTCGAGTTCTCGATCGCGCTTCGCTGGCTCGATGCCGCGGAGGAAATCGCGTTCCTCGCGCTCGACTGCGATCGTCTCGGTCTCGAATCGGCCGGGGAGCGACTGACCGCGCTGTACCGGCGGCTCGCGGACGATCCGGTCCCCGACGCGCTGCTCGGCTTCTATCGCAGTCGGCGCGCGCTCGCACGCGCGGTCCTCTCGGCTTGGCGCGTGCCGGACCCGGCATCCGACCCAGACGTCTGGCGCGCTCGCGCGAGCTGGTATATCGAAGCGTCCGAGCGCAGCATCGCGGCGGCGTGCCGGTGAGGGCTACGCCGGCGCGCCGCGCAGCAGCGGGCGCAGCGCTGCGGCGAGCAGCGGTGCCGTGTCGAGGACCGTGAGCTTCGGTGCGAGCGACGGACAGCGCTCGCGGACGCCGATCACGGTATTCGTGACGACGACCGAGTCGATCTCCGGGCGCATCAGCGCGCCCGCGGCGCCGGCCGAGAACACCCCGTGCGTCGCGGCCGCATGCACCGACGCGGCGCCGCGCTCGACGGCGGCGCGCGCCGCGCGCGCGATCGTCGTGCCGCTGCTGACGAGATCGTCGACGACGATCACGAACGCATCGTCGACGTCGCCGCCGAACGCCTGTCCCCGGACCCATCCTTCGCTGCGGCGCTTCTCCATCAGCGCGAGCTCGACCGGCACGCCGATCCGATCCGCGAGCGCTTCGGCGAAACGAATCGCCCGTTTCATGCCGCCAGCGTCAGGCGACAGCACCGCGACGCGCTGCCCGGCCGGGATTTGGATCGCGAAGTGCTCGACGAGCAGCGGCGCGGCCTCGACGTTGAGCTTGAAGCCGCGGAACGCGTTATCGAACGCGGCCGGATCGTGCACATCAGCGGTGACGAGCGCGTCGACTCCCGCCGCCTCGAGGAACGCCGCGACATAGCGCGTCGTGACAGGATCGTACGGCTTCGTCCTGCGATCCTTGCGCGAGTACGCGAGGTACGGCACGAGCGCGATGACCTCCGCCGCGCCCGCGTCCTTCAGCGAGCCGGCGAACACCAGAAGGCGCATCAGCTTGTCCGCGGCACTGCCATGCGCGTCGCCCGCGAGCGACTGGCATACGACGACCTGCTCGTGCTGCACGCTCTCGAGCGCGCGGACTTTGAACTCGGAATCCTCGAACTCGCGCTCCTCGTGAGGCGCGAGCGCCGAGCCGAGCTCGGCCGCGACGCCGGCTCCGAGCGCTCGGCTCGCCTCGAGGCTGAAGATCTTCAAGCGGCCCCCTGCACCATCGACGGCTTCGCCTTCGGCTCTGCTCCGTCTCGACGAGATCTCAAGCATAAAGCGTTCCGAAAGCGAAGGGGAACACGCAAGCCCTTACAATGCGCGAAGCTTACCGGGCGGAGATCGCCGACGCTCCACTTTCGGCACATTGCGGACTACCGGCTCGAGGAACATAAAGGCCCGTGACCATGGACCCGACCCTGTTGTGGATTCTCGGCGGCGGACTGCTGATGAGCGCGTTCGCGCTCGTCGGGGCGGCCACGCTCCTTTTCAGCGATCGAATGCTCGCTCGCATCGTACCGCCGCTTGTCGCGTTCGCGGCCGGAACGCTGATCGGCGGGGCGTTCTTTCACATGCTGCCGGTCGGCCTCGATGCGGGCATGCCGCACTTCGACGTGCTCGCGCTCGTGCTGCTCGGCTTCACCGTCTTCTTCGCGCTCGAGCAGTTCCTGCACTGGCATCACTGCCGCCAGGACGCGATCGACCGCAAGAAGCCTCAGACGTATCTGATTCTGATCGGCGACGGGCTGCACAATTTCCTCGGCGGGCTCGCCGTCGGCGGAGCGTTCCTGATCGACATTCGCCTCGGCATCGTCACATGGCTCGCCGCGGCCGCTCACGAGATACCGCAGGAGCTCGGGGACTTCGCGGTGCTCGTGCACGGCGGCTGGGAGCGCGGCCGCGCGCTGCTTTTCAACGTGCTATCCGCGCTGACGTTTCTCGTCGGCGGGCTCGTTGCATACGGGGCGTCGTTCCGGCTCGACGTGTCGTTTCTCGTGCCGTTCGCGGCCGGCAATTTCATCTACATCGCGGCGTCGGACCTGATTCCGGAAGTCCGATCGGAGGACGACGCGGCCGACAACCTCGTCCACCTCGCGGCCTTCATCGGCGGCATCGGGTTGATGCTCGCGCTCCACGCGCTCGCGGAGCATTGACGGGCGCGGCCGTGGCCGTTTGGAGGTATGCTCGTCGGGCAGGATCACCTGGAGAGCCCGTGATGACCACCGAGACGAGCTCGGCTCGAACGGAGATGCTCCGCGACGGCAGCCGCGTGTCGATTCGTCCGATCCGGCCGGACGACAAGGCCGCGCTCGGCGCGTTCTTCGATGGCTTGTCCGCACACAGCAAGCACCTGCTGTTTCTCGGCGGCATCGCGCATCTGCGCGATGCGGATCTCGAGCGGATCTGCGCGCCGGACCTCGCGAAGGCGATGGCCTACGTCGCTGCGGCCACCGCGCCGAGCGGCGAACGGCTCGTCGGCATCTGCCGATACGCGTCGTCGCAAGCGCCCTGCGACGAGGCGGAGATCTCCGTCGCGGTCGCGGACGACTGGCAGCACAAGGGGCTCGCGACGCTGCTGCTGAAACGGCTGATCGAGCATGCGCGCGACGCGGGAGTCAAGCGCCTCTATTCGGTCGACTCGGCGACGAATCACCGGATGCGGCGCCTCGCGAGTCACCTCGGCTTCGCCGAGCGCCCGGATCCGGACGACGCGCGTCAGGTGATCTATACGATGGAGCTAGCCCCGGTTTCGGCGGACGCCTGAGCGGCGCGCCCTCGGAAGGCTCGACCGGCGCGGTCCGGCCCCGAGCGGGACCGGACCGCACCGCTCCCCCGGACTAGAAGTGCCGGCGCAGCGTGATGCCGAACAATCGCGGAAGACCCGGCTGCCCGGACAACGTCGCTCCGCCGCTCGCGTACTGATCGAAAAGCGTCAGGAAGTAGTACTCGTCGGTCAGGTTCGTGACCTCGAGCGCCGCATCCCATGCCTCGTCGAGCGAGCGCCACATCACCCGCAGGTTCGACAGCGTATACGAGTCGATGTGGTTGAACTCCGTGTTGATGGGCCCGGTGAAGATGTCGTCCTGATAGGACGCATCGAGCCGGATCGAGAACTGGCCGCGCGCCCCTTGCGGGAACGTGTGCTGGATGCCCGCGCTCCACTGCAGCTCGGGCGTGAACGGCGGCACGTGATCGAGCTCGACCGGCGGGACCGTCTGCTTGTACTCGAAATCGAGATAGCCGATCGACGCATCGAAGCTCCAGCGGTCGGTCGGATACCACTCCATCTCGAGCTCGACGCCCTTGACGTCGGCCGTGCCGGCGTTGATCGGCAGCGCGCAGGGACCTTCTCCGCCGAACTCGGGGCACGGGTTCAGCGTCATGATGATGTCGGTATAGTCGTTGTAGAACAACGCACCGTTCAGACGCATCGTCCGATCGAGCAGCTCGGACTTGAAGCCGAACTCGTACGCGGTCAGGTCCTCGGAATTGAACGGCCGAAGCTGCGGCAGCACGAACGGCCGCGGATTGACGCCGCCGCCCTTGTACCCGGTCGAGACCTGTCCATAGGTCATGACCTGATCGCTCAGCCGCCAGTCGAGCGCGACGCGCCAGTCGGTTCGGGTGTCCTCCCAGGTCGCGCCCTCGTTGTACAGGCCGAACAGCGCGCAGTTCGAAGGGTTGATGACGTTGTGCGGCGGCCCGATACATGTCGTATTCGGATCGTCCGGCGTCGCATCTTGCGGAAGCGTCCCGTCCGGGTTGCGCCGGAAGTGCACGTACGTCTTCTCGTCGTCGGAGTAACGCAGGCCGAGCGAGAGATTGAGGCGGTCCGTGAGCGCGTACGACATATGCGCGAACGCCGCGTAGTTGTGCGACGGCGTCGGATCCGGGCCGTGAATGAAGTTGAACTGCACGTAGTACAGGTTGACGTTCGCCTCGAGCGTGCCCTCCTGCTTGAACAGGAACGTGCCGACGGTGTAATCGAGCCGATCGTTCGCCGCCGTGCCGCTCAGCCGCAGCTCCTGGCTCTTCTGCTCATGATCGAGATGCTGCAGGAGCATCTGGCTATTGACCGGCGAGCCGTCGACGTCCTGTGCGAACGACGACTGGTATTCGCGCACCGCGGTGATCGACTTCAGCGAGAGCCGGTCGTTGATCTGCCAGTCGATCGTCGCCGAGATGCCGCGCTGGTCGAGCGTCGTGATCGGCGGGATCGCGACCGGCGAGTAGCGCCGCTGCGTATCGATGTTGAGGCCGTGCGGATCCATATACGTCGCGTACGAGACGTAGCCGTCGTTGACGACCGGGTCGCCGCGCCACGGGCCGTACGGCACGAAGGCGTTCGTCAAATGGACCGGATTGCCGTCCGTTCCGGGGATCGATATGCCTTGGAACTCCCCGGCCTCCCAAGGCCCGCTGGATCTGGCGAGCGCCTCGTTGACGCGGATCAGCACGTTCGGCTGGGCCTGCGACTCGTCGTTGATCGCGTCGGCGATCAACGTGACTCGAACCGCATCGGACGGCGTCCACGAGAGATTGACGCGACCGCCGGTATAGTTCTGCCCGCCTTCCTTGCCGAGCTCGCAGTTCGACAAATGCCCCGTCGAGAACGTCGGCACGTTCGAATCGGGGTGCACGCAGCGATAGTCGAGCCGCGTCACGTACCCGTCGCGCGAGCGGCTGACGCCCGCGACGCGGGCATAGAGCTTGTCCTCGACGATCGTGAAATCGCCGCTGCCGCGGAACTCGACGCGGTCGAACGAGCCGTAGGTCAAGCCGATCGATCCGCCGTTCTCCGCGCTCGGCTGACGCGAGTACAGCTTGATCGCACCGCCGACCGAGTTCTTCCCGGCGAGCGTGCCCTGCGGACCGCGCAGAACCTCGACGCGATCGAGGTCGAGCAGGTCGAGCAACGTGCCGGTCAGCGTCGGGTAATAGACATCGTCGACGTAGACGCCGACGCCGGGCTCGAGCGCGTAGTTGAAGTCCGTCTGACCGATACCGCGAATGAACGCGATCATCGCGGGACCGATACCCGCGCCGGCCGGCTTCAGCGTGACGTTCGGCGCCTGCGCGGCAATCTCGAAGACGTTGGTCTGGCTACGCGCCTCCATCATCGAGGAGGTGACCGCAGTGATCGCGATCGGCGTCTCTTGCACGTTGGCCTGGCGGAACTCGGCCGTGACGATGACTTCCTCGAGGGCTCCCTGCTGTTGCGCGAGCGCCGTTGCGCTCATCGCTGCCAGCGCAACGGCCACGCCGTGCGCCGCCGGACGCCAACGGCCTCGTCCGGTGGTTGAACCATCGCGATTCGATGATCCGTCCGCGCTCGGACGGAAAGCCCCTTCTTTATTCGATGCGGTCATAAGACCTCCCCCCCTGAAATGACTCAAGCACGTTTCGTTACCATCTCCCACACTCCGTTGTCCGCTTCCCACAGTCCGTTGCATACGCCACATGCCGGCGAGACACACATAGGCGCGCCTTAGGAAGCCCAAGAGCGTGCTCGGACCGGCATCCTCCCCTACCCGGCACTCACCGCATTTCGGCCGTCTTCCTCGGTGCGCCCGCTGCCGTTCCGATCCGCGCGTACGGTGCTCTCCCCCCGACAGTCTCGCATAAGAGACAAGGCATCATACTGAGGATGACCGCCAATTCAAATAACGTCGCGCAAGAGAGTCATCCTTGCAACGGCAGCAGATCGCCTTGGCTAGACGTTCGCACGCCTAACGGCGAGCGGCGGCGCAGGAAAGAGCCGGACCGCGCGGAGGCGAGCCGCGCGGCGGGACGAGCATCGCGCGGGGAGAGGTTGCCATTGGCGCGCGCGCGCTCGACGCGAGCGGCGCGCTCGTCGGGGTTTGCGGAGACTCTCGGGGCCGCCCGGCGGCGGCCGTCTTCGTCAGCCGAAACGGCCGGTGATGTAGTCTTCGGTTAGCTTATGGCGGGGATTCGTGAAGATCTCGTCGGTCTTGCCGACCTCGATCAGCCTGCCGAGGTGGAAATACGCGGTGCGTTGCGAGACGCGGGCCGCCTGCTGCATCGAGTGCGTGACGATCACGATCGCGTAGTTGCGCTTCAGCTCGTCGATCAGATCCTCGATGCGCGCCGTCGCGATCGGATCGAGCGCCGAGCACGGTTCGTCCATCAGAATCACCTCGGGGCTTACGGCGATCGTGCGGGCGATACAGAGGCGCTGCTGCTGGCCGCCGGAGAGCCCGGTGCCGGGCTCCTCGAGGCGGTCCTTGACCTCGGCCCAAAGCCCGGCGCGCTCGAGGCTCTTCTGCACGATCGCGTCGAGCTCGGCTCGATCTCGGGCGAGACCGTGAATCCGCGGGCCGTACGCGACGTTGTCGTAGATCGATTTCGGGAACGGATTCGGCTTCTGGAACACCATGCCGACGCGAGCGCGCAGCATCACGACGTCCATCTGCTTCGCGTAGATGTCCTCGTCGTAGAGCTTGATCTCGCCGGTCACGCGCGCCGATTCGATCGTATCGTTCATCCGGTTGAGGCATCGGAGGAACGTCGACTTTCCGCAGCCCGACGGGCCGATCAGCGCGATCACCTCGTTCAGCCCGATATCGAGGTTCACGTTCTGGATCGCTTGCTTATCGCCGTAGTAGACGTTGACGTCGCGCGCGGTGATGATCGGCATCGCCGCCCGATGGTCGCCGACCGTGCGATAAGCCGGGCTCGGTGTATCGCCGAGCACCGGCTCAGGGGCCGGCTCGGCTGCCGCCGTCCGTTGAGTGCTCGTCTGAGTGCTCGCCGTGAGTCGCATGACCTCCGCCGCCGCGTGTCTCTGCATCTGCATCGCAGTCTACTCCATCCCCGCCGTTCGGCCGGCATCGGCGGCGACGCCCGAGCTCCGCGTCCGCCGAATCCAGCCCGTTTCGCTTGCCCGCCCCGTCAATACCGCCGCTCGAACCGCTTCCTCAGCAGGATGGCCGCGCCGTTCATCAGCACGAGGAACGCGAGCAGCACGAGAATCGCCGCGGACGTCCGCTCGACGAACGCGCGCTCGGGGCTATCCGCCCACAAGAAGATCTGAACCGGCAGGGCCGTCGCCGGATCGAGCGGTGTCTCGGGCACGTCGACGATGAACGCGACCATGCCGATCATCAAGAGCGGCGCCGACTCGCCGAGTGCGCGCGCCATGCCGATGATCGTGCCGGTCAGCATGCCCGGCAGCGCGAGCGGCAGCACGTGATGCAGCACCGTCTGCATCTTCGACGCGCCGATGCCGAGCGCGGCCTCGCGGATCGACGGCGGCACGGCCTTCAGCGCCGCACGCGACGCGATGATGATCACGGGCAGCGTCATCAGCGTCAGCACGAGCCCACCGACGACGGGCGCCGAGCGCGGCAGCCCGAAGAAATTGATGAACAGCGCGAGGCCGAGCAGTCCGAACACGATCGACGGCACCGCCGCGAGGTTGTTGATATTCACCTCGATCAGGTCGGTCCAACGGTTGCGCGGAGCGAACTCCTCGAGGTAGATCGCGGTCGCGACGCCGAGCGGGAACGAGAGCACGAGCGTCA
>CAYMAF010000085.1:0-11393 GCA_964388365.1 uncultured Gammaproteobacteria bacterium
ATGATCTTCGACCCGGCCGGCAAGCTGATCGTCAGCGTCGGCGACCGCGACCGGCTCTGCTGCGGGCCGGTCGACGACACGAGCATCCGCATCCTGTCCCAGGATCTGTCGAACCACGTCGGCAAGGTGCTTCGGCTGAACGACGACGGCACGGTGCCCGACGACAACCCGTTCGTCGGGCGCAAGTACGCGAAGCCGGAAATCTTCACGTACGGAAACCGGAACACGTACGGCTTCTCGTATCACCCCGAGACCGGCGAGCTGTGGAGCGTCGAGATCGGGCCGATGGGCGGCGACGAGGTGAACATTCTGCACCCGGGCCGCAACTACGGCTGGCCGCTCGTCTCGATGGGCCGCAACTACTCGGGCACGCTCGTTTCCGACTATCCCTGGTGGCGCCCCGACATGGAGAATCCGCGCCTCTTCTGGGTGCCGGCAATCAGCCCGTCGAGCCTCGCGTTCTACAGCGGCGATCGCTTCCCCGAGTGGCGCAACAATCTGTTCGTGACCGCGCTCAGCGGCCAGCAGGTGCAGCGGATCGCGTTCGGCGGCGCCGGACAGTTCGAGCAGCGCAATCCGATGCTGACCGAGCTCGGCGTGCGGTTTCGCGACGTCGTGCAGGGACCGGACGGCTTGATCTACCTGACGACCGAGGTGCGCTACGGCAGCGGGTCGCCCGACGGCACGGTGCTGCGGCTCGAACCCGCCGACGACTGAGGCGGTGCGCGCGTGATCGCGCGCAGCCGACGCATGGCCAGACGCCGGCGATCGCCGCGTGCCAAGCCGTTGCGAGTCGGGCACGTTTCCAGATTCTGCAGTCCATTCTCGATCGGGAAACGGCGCGAACGTCGGTGCCGCTTTCGGTTCCGATGACGGCAACTTTCTCGAAGGCGCCGGCGCGCCAAGGAACCGGGAATCCGCCGAATCGAGATCGACGATTCCGCATGGCATAGGTATTGCTTGCGGCGATCCCTGGGGCGGTCGACGCCGACGACGAGCGTCAAAGTATCCGAACGAGCCCGCTAGGGTGCACCATCACGAGGCCGGTTCCGCCTCGAAGCTCCGGGACGCGAAACCATTCAGTGACGACGACGTACGAGGACGTGAACGCGAGCTCCTCGGCGAGGGACGAGCCGGGCCTCGCCGTCGCGGCGACATCGCCGGGACTCGATACGTCGAAGACCGACGCGGCGCCGGCTCTCGCCGCCGAAGGACGGCGGCCGTTCGGCTTGTCCCGGTCGAGCCTCGGGTCGTTCGCGAAGATCGTCGTCGCGGCGACCCTTTGCGCGGTGATCGTCGCACGGGTCGACTGGGGAGCGGCTTCGCGAAGCTTCGGCGCAACGGGCTGGGCGCCCGTCGCAGGCATGTTCGCGATCATGACCTTCTGCGTCTTCCTGAGCGCGTACAAGTGGCAGATCCTGCTGAAGATGCACGGCATCGACTACCCGCTCGGCAGGCTCAGCAAGTACTACTTCGTCGCCGTCTTCTTCAATAACTTCCTGCCGACGAGCATCGGCGGCGACGGCTACCGTATCTATAAGACTTTCGACAACGGCCGCGGCAAAGCGAGCGCGGTGATCGCGGTCGCGATGGAGCGCGTCACCGGCTTCGGGGGGCTCGTGCTGCTCGGAGCGGGTGCGGCGCTGCTGCTCGCGCTCGACGTGCACCGCGAGATCTCGCCGGCCGCCGCGGCTGCGCTGACCGCCTGTATCGCGGTCCCGCTCGCGGCGTGGAAGCTGCGCTCGCTCGTTCCGCGGCGGCTTCGAACCGCCGTGCCGAAGCGAATCCTCCGCCTGCACGAAACGATCGCAGAGCATTTCGACGACTACCTGCGCCAGCCGGGCCGCTCGCTCGCCGTGGCCGCGATCTCGGTCGGTTTCCACGTCTGCGTCGCGAGCGCGTACCTGATGATCCTCCGCTACGGCGCGCAGCAGCCGATCACGATGCTCGAGATGATGATCGTGCTCTCGGTCAGCACGCTCGTCGCCGTGCTGCCGATCTCGATCAACGGGCTCGGCGTCTTCGAGGGCACGTTCATCTACCTCCTGGCGCAATACGGCGTGTCCGCCGACGTCTCGATCGTGCCGATGATCCTGAACCGCGGCCTGCTGATCGCGCTGAGCGCGATCGGAGCCGCCGCGTACCTGCTCGACGTCTCTTCCCACCGCATCGCGGCATCACGCTGATCTGCAAAGCGCGTCTCGGTTACCGGCCTGCTTCCCGGGCTACACTCGCGCGCGTTCGCTCGCCGATACATGGAGTGTTCATGAAGGCCCTGACGAAGCTCGCCGCCGCGGCGTTCACGGCGTTTCTTTCCCTGCCCGCGTCCGCCGAGACGGTCGGTGCCACGAATCCTCTAAAGCTCGTCGAAGTGATTCGGGCGCTCGGCTATCCTGCGCAGCTCGATATCGACGGCGTCGGCGATCCGATGATTATCTCGAACGCCGCGGACGTCGACTTTCGGATCTTCTTCCACGGCTGCGTCGGCGGCATGCTCTGCGAAACCGTGCTGTTCACCATCGGCTTCGACTTGAGGTACGGCACGACCCTCGAGACCGTCGACGCGTGGAATAGAGCGGCGCTTCTCGGCCGCGCTTATCTCGACGACGAGGACGATCCGTGGCTCGAGCTCGGCGTGCATCTCGGAGGAGGCGTGAGCCGGCAGAATTTCGAGCAGACGTTGATCCTCTGGGAAGGGATTCTCGACGACTTCAAGCGGCACATCGACTTCTGAGCCGCGCCGAACGGGATCCCGTTGGTCGACGCGCCCAAGATGTGAGCTTGGTCCTTCCTTATCGTTCCGGAACGGCGAGAATCGGGGCTTGATCGAGTCGACGCGACCGCTTGCCGAGCCGCCGACCGAGCTCGTCGTGCATCGGGCCCGTCGCTGCGCACGGAAGCGGAATCGGCTACCCCCGGGGCAGCCCCGGGGAAGGAAATGAGCCCATGTCAGCCCTGTCGATTCCTACGACCCGATTCCGGAGCGCGACCGTTCCGCCGCACGAGCAGTTCGACGCGTGGCGCGCTCACATATCCGCGGTGTTCGATGTCGCACCGGTCGCCGCGGGAGCCGGCTTCGTTGCCGAGGTCGATGCGTTTCACCTCGGCGACTTCGTGCTGACGCGCACTCGGTTCGCGGCACAGTACTTCTTGCGCGCGGTGCGCCGGACGCGCACCGATCGCCTCGACCACTATCTCGTGCAGTTCTATCGCGAGGGCGGCTATGTCGGGCAGGCCGGCGAGGCCCCGATTTGCATCGAGCCCGGCAGCGTGTCGATCCTCGACACGGCGCGGACCGTGTCGACGCAGGCGACGCCGGCCGAATGCCTCACGCTGGTCGTTCCGCGCGATGTCATGGACGATGTGCTGCCCGCGGTCGGCGATCTGCACGGCCTCGTGCTGCCTGACGCGAGCGGCGGCCTGTTCGCCGACTATCTCGAGTCGCTCGAGCGGCGGCTGCCCGGCCTCGAGGTCACTCAGGCCCCTTACGTCGTCCGCGCAACCTGCGAGCTGCTCGCCGCGTGTATCCGTCCGTCGAGCGAGCATCTCGACCGGGCGCTCGAGCAGATCGAAACGCTACAGCGCCGCAAGGTCACCCGGCACATCGATCGGCATCTCGATTCGCCGCGGCTATCGGCGGCCGCGATCTCGAAGGCCCTTGGCATTCCGCCCGCGCAGCTCGAGCTTCTGTTCGAGCCGCTCGGCGGCATCGAGCGGCATATCCTGCTGCGCCGCCTCGAGCATATCCGCTCCGCGCTCGTCCGTCGCAACGAGACGCGCTCGATCGCGGAGCTCGCGTTCGTTTACGGCTTCGGGAGCGCGGACGACCTCCGAAGCGCGTTCCGCGCCGAGTTCGGCTACGCGCCGGACGAGATCGGCACCGGGGCCGAGACCGACCCGGCCGACGCGCTCGGCGTGCTCTCCGTCGACAAGGACCCGAACCGCGTCTCGACGCTCTACAACTGGGTCAGCACGCTGCGCCGCTGATCCGGCCGGGCTGCCCGAGGCATCGAGAGAGACGCGCACGACTCCATAAATTTGCATGGATAGTCACGCGCGCCGTTCGGCGCTCAGCACGTTCGGTAAGCCCTGAATGCGCGCAAGCACGCGCGACAGCGCCTCGAGATCGTGCACCGCGATCGTCAGATTCACGTCGGCCGTGCCGTCGTGCTCTTGCGTGCTCGTCGTCACCGCACGGATATCGATCTTCGAATCCGCGAGCACGGCGCTGATGTCCCGCAACAAGCCTCTGCGATCGAACGCGCGCACATTGACGTCGACCGGGAACGTGCGCTCGCCGCGCGTGCCCCATTCGACGGCGATCACGCGCTCCGGACGACGCTCCTCGAGCCGGCGCAAGTTCGGGCAGTCCTTCCGATGGATCGTCACGCCGCGCCCGACCGTGATATAGCCCGCGATCGGCTCGGGCGGCACCGGCCGGCAGCAGCGCGCGAACGTCGACAGCAACTGCCCGGCGCCTTCGATCCGGATGCCCGCCGTATCCGTGGACGCGTCGGGCGCGCGGCGAATCGGCACGGGCGCCGGCTCCGCGGCTCGCATCCTGCGCTGCACCGCACCCGCGATCTGCGCCGCGGTCACCTCGCCCTCGCCAATCGCCTGAAAGAGCTGCTCCGGGGTCTCGTACCGGAACTCGGCGGCAAGCTCGGCGAGCGGCACCTCACGCACGCCGAGCCGCTGGAGCTCGCGCTCGAGGAGCTGACGGCCCTGCGTACGGTTCTGCGCCTCGTCTTGCTTGCGGAACCACGCCCGGACCTTCGCGCGGTTGCGCGGGGACGCGAGGTATCCGAGCGCCGGCACGAGCCAGTCGCGGCTCGGGCTCGGCTGCTTGCCGGCGATGATCTCGACCTGATCGCCGTTCGCGAGCGGACGGTCGAGCGTCACGATGCGCCCATTGACCTTCGCGCCGCGGCAACGGTGCCCGAGATCCGTATGCACGTGGTACGCATAGTCGAGCGGCGTCGCGCCGCGCGGCAGCTCGACGACCTCGCCGCGCGGAGAGAGCACGTACACGCGGTCCTCGAAGATCTCCGCACGCACCCGCTCGAGGAAATCGCCGTCCGTCTCACGACCGTCCGCCGGATCGAGAAGCTGCCTGAGCCACGCGATCTTCTGCTCGTACGTCCGATCCGAGCGCGCACCCTCCTTGTAGCGCCAATGCGCGGCGACGCCGAGCTCCGCGTGCCGGTGCATCTCGTACGTGCGGATCTGAATCTCGACCGGCAGCTTCTCGGGGCCGACGACCGCCGTATGCAACGAGCGGTAACCATTGCCCTTCGGTGTCGCGATGTAATCGTCGAACTCCCCGGGGATATGCGGCCAGAGGCCGTGCACGACGCCGAGCGCGGCATAGCAGTCCGCGACGGAGTCGACGAGGATCCGGACCGCACGCAGATCGTAGAGCTGTTCGAACGACAGCCCCTTGCGCTGCATCTTGCGCCAGATGCTGTAGAGGTGCTTCGGCCGGCCGGTCACCCGCGCACGGATGCCGGCCTGCTCGAGCGCGGGCGTGATGATCGCGATCACTTCCGCGACGTAGCGCTCGCGGTCCGCCCGCTTCGCCGCGAGCCAGTCCGCGACGCGGCGATAGTTCTCGGGCTCGAGATACCGGAACGCGAGATCCTCGAGCTCCCACTTGAGCTGCCACACGCCGAGCCGGCTCGCGAGCGGCGCGTAGACCTCGCGCGTCTCGAGCGCGAGGCGCTCGCGCTCGTCGGCCGGTCCGTGCTTCGCCTCGCGCAGTCTCGCGAGCTGGGCGGCGAGCCGGACGAGCAGCAGCCGCGGATCGCCGAAGATTGCGAGCAGCATCTTGCGCAGCGCCTCGACCTGCTCGGCGGATGGTGCGTCGCCCGCGCCCGGCCGCCACGCCTTCCGGCCGAGCGCATCGATGCGAATCAGCTCGGCCGCGATCCGCACGGCGCCGGCGCCGAAGATACGGCCGGCGGCCTCTTCGTCGAGGGCGCCGGACTCGAGCACCGGCAGCAGCGCGGCCGCCTCGAGGATCTCGCGCTCGCTCGCGAGACCGGCGACGATCCGCAGCAATGCCCGGCCGCGCTCGCATGCGGGCGCGGCCGAAGGCGCGGCTGCTTCGACGCGCGACAGGGCGCGCTCGGCGTCGCGCGCTGCGTCTCGGTCGCTGCCGTCATTCAGGTCGAGTGCTTGCATCGCGAACCGCCGATTCAACGGTGCCCGGTTAGATCGAATCTCGCCGGAAAGATTCTAGCGAAGGCGAGACTCCGGCGATCGCCGACGACAAGATCGAGGCCCGATCGACGCGACGATGCGCACCCCCGGCCTGGTCGGCTGGGAGCACGACACCGTCACGCGCTTCGCGGCACCGGCGAGACCGCGCGCGATCAGCCGATGGCGGCCGCCGGCTGGCCGGCGTCGAGCCGCGGATAGTCCGTGTACCCGCGCTCACCCCCGCTGTAGAACGTCGCCGGGTCCGGCTCGTTGAGCGGCGCGCCGATGCGATAACGCTCGACGAAGTCCGGGTTCGCAAGGGCCCAGCGTCCGACGGTCATGACATCGGCAAGACCCGATTCGATGTCCGCGCCGAGCTTCTCGAGCGGCTGCCCGGGCCGGTTCAGCAGCAGCGCGTTCGGCCACAGACGGCGGATATCCTGAACCAGCGGCTCGTTGCCGTGGTGCACGACGTGCACGTACGCGAGGTCGAGCTTCGCGAGCTCGGCGACGAGATAGCGATAGAGCGCCTCGTACTCGTCGCCCTCGTCGATCGCATTGAACGTCGAGCCCGGCGACAGGCGAATGCCGGTCCGGTCCGCGCCGATCGCATCGGCGACCGCGGCCGCGGTTTCGATCGCGAAGCGCGCGCGGTTCTCGATCGACCCGCCGTACTCGTCGGCGCGCAGGTTCGCGTTCGCCGACAGGAATTGCTGCACGAGATAACCGTTCGCGCCGTGGATCTCGACACCGTCGGCGCCGGCCTCGATCGCGCAGCGCGCACCATGAGCGAAATCGGCGATCGCCGTGCGGATCTCGTCGATCGACATCTCACGCGGGACGGGCATGTCCTTGAGACCCTGCGGAGTGAAGATCTGCTCGCCGGTCGCGACCGCCGAAGGCCCCAGCAGCTCGCGATGATGCGGCGTGTTGTCCGGATGACCGACCCGACCGACGTGCATCAGCTGAACGAACAGATGGCCGCCCGCATCGTGCACGGCATCCGTGATGCGCCGCCAGCCGTCGATGTGCCGGTCGGTATAAAGGCCCGGCGTCAACAGATAGCCTTGTCCGTCGTCCGACGGCTGCGCCCCTTCGCTGATCAGGAGCCCGAGCGACGCACGCTGCGTGTAATACTCCGCCGCGAGCGGCCCGGGCGTGCCGTCCGGCAATGCGCGGCTGCGCGTCATCGGAGCCATCGCGAGGCGGTGCGGCAACGTCAGTCGCCCGACTCTTGCTTCATCCCAGATCGTCGTCATCGTTGCGCTCCTTTCGTTGATCCATTTGCCCACCGGCTGGCGTGCTCGCTTTCGAAGAGGCTACAGGTTAAAGTGTCCACAGTTCGGTCCGCAATCCACAACTAATAGACAGCTCGTTTCATTTATGGACCACTCGGCCCTCGATCTCGGCTTGCTGACCGACTTCAATCTCGTCGCTTCCGCGGGCGGCTTCGGCAACGCGAGCCGCATGAGCGGCCGTCCGAAGGCAACGTTGTCCCGCCGCGTGATGGCACTCGAGGAAAGCCTTGGCGTGCGCCTCTTCGAGCGCGGCGCGCGCAAGCTCAAGCTGACCGAGGACGGCCGCGCGCTCTACGAGCGAACGAGCGCGCTCGTCGCCGAGATTCTCGAGATCGGGCAGTGCCTGAAGGAGGGCTCGCTGCAGCCGCGCGGCCGGCTGCGGGTCAGCGTGCCGCTCTTCCTCGGGCAAACGGTGCTCGGGCAGCTCGCCGCGGAGTTCAGCCGCCGCTATCCCGAAGTCGAGCTAGAGATCGTCGCGGAAGACCGCTACGTCGATCTCGTCGACGAAGGTTACGACGTCGCGCTCCGAGTGAATCCGCGCGCGGACGCGACGCTAGTCGGGCGGCGCATCGGGCAGGATGCGCTGGTCGTCGTCGCGCCGCCGGACTTCCCCCGGCCGAAAATGCCGCAAGACGGCACGCCTCCGCGAGTGCCCGCCGTCGCGATGATTCATCTTGCGGACGAAGCCACGTGGAAAGTCACGGATCGGCTCGAGGTCGTGCCGGACGTGCGCCTTCGCTTGTCGTCGCTCCTGATGGTCCGCGACGCCGTCTGCGCCGGTGCAGGCGCGGCGTTGCTGCCGCGCGCGGTCGTCGAGGACGCGGCAAGAGCGGGACGACTCGCGATCTGGAGCACCGTGCCGCATCGAACGTCGGAGGTCTGGGTGCTCCATTCATCGCGACGGCTCGTGAGCACGAAGGTCAGCGCGTTCGTCGACTTCGTCGTCGAAGCGCTGCACGGAAAGCACGGCATCGGTGCGTGAGGCCGTCTTGATCCTCGGCGCCACGCCTCCGCGGAGGCGTTGATGAAACGATTTTCATTACAGAATCCCTCCGCAGAGGGATGACTCGGATGTTCGACAGTCCTGGCGCCATAGAGGCTGCCGCTTAGTCTCGGCCACACTCCGCTCAGACGCGCAGTGCCGTCATCGCGCAGACACGGCGTCGAAGAACTCGAAGATCGCGGGCAGAACCATCGGCACCATGCTGCCGTGGTCGCCGTCGACCTCGAGATACTCGAAATCGAAGCCATCGTTCCGCATGAGCTCCGCGAGCGCGCGGCTGCCTGCGAGCGACGGCGCGGCGCCCGTGCCTTCGGTCATCAGGATCGGAAGATCGCGGATCACGTCGAATGGATAGGTGTTTGCATTGATGAACGGCCCGGACATCGGCGCGACGCCGCGCCAACGCTTCGGATACCGAGCCGCGAGATGCCACGCGCCGCCGCTGCCCATCGAGTGGCCGGCGAGAAAAGTGCGGCCGCGATCCGCGCCGTAAGCCTCGGTCACGATCTCGAGCACCGTGATGACGTCGAGCTCGCTGAACGCGAGCTCGCGCCGGCGCTCGGGGGTGACCGCTGCGCGTTGCGCGGCCGCCGCCTCCGACTGCCCGAACACCGCCGGCAGCCGCAGCGGATTGCCGTACGCGCCGAGCCTCGTGTAGCCGAGCGGCGAGACGACGATATAGCCATGCTGCTCGGCGAGGCGCCGCAGCAGACCGTCGCTGATGTCGAGGTACGTGTTCTCGTCCGCGCCGGCGCCGTGCAGGAACAGCAGGATCGGCAGCGCGCTCTCGCGGTCCCACGTCGTCGGCACATAGAACCGGTACGGCAACGTTTCCCCGGTCGGCGGGAAGACGTATTCGGCATGCTGATCGCCGACCGGCAAGGCCGCCTTCTGCGCTTCGGCAACGCCGCTCGAGGCGGCAACGAAGACGAGCACCGCCGAAACGGCGGCGGCGGCGAATCGACGCGATGCGTAGCGCTTTGCCATCCTCCCCCCTTTCCTGCACGCGACGGCGTTCACTCGAACACGAAAATGTCCGCGTCGCCGGGACGCTCCATCCCCGCCTCGTGGTGCTCCTCCCAGATCTCCGCCCACGGACGGCCGTAGATATCCGGCATCGTGTACTCGAACGTCGCGCCCGGCGTCAGCGGCGTCGCGCGGCCTTCGACGGGGAAGATCGTCGGCACGCACTCGAGGATCTCGAATGGCTCGCCTTCGTTGAGCGGGCCTTCCCGATCGAGCGTGTGCACGATCCGAACCGGATCGACGAGCGCTTCCTCGTCGTAGAGGACGATCTCGTGCTTCAGCCCGATCAGCTCTCCCGACTCGTCGTTGCGCGGCGTGTAGATCTCGATCGACTGCATGAAGTGGCTGAACTCCATGCCGCCGTGGTTGATCCAGCCCTGGATGTTCGACGTCCACGTGATCAGCGCTTCGCCGTCCCAGAACCCGATCGTGTCGCCGGTCCACTGCGGCACGCCCGGGCCGAGCTTCGGCACCGGGCCGGACTCGTCGAACTCGCGGTCGATGGGGATCTGCGTGATCAGCGTCTTCGCCGCGTTCCTGATGTCGAGGATCAGCTCGGGCGTCATGACGAGGCTCATGCGCGCGCCGCCGTACTGCGCGAAGCGCCGCAGGAACCCTTCCGGCCAGCAGTACGAGCCGGGCCACTGCGGTGCGTTCGAGCCCGAGTAGTGATACATCTGCTGCACGAAGCGCCGCTGATATTCGGGCGTCAGGAGCGACAGATACGTCGGGATCTGCACGATCGCGCCGTTGAACCAGGTCAGACGCTTGTCGCGCTGACGCACGTAGCGTCCGCTCCAGCCGGGCAGCGTCGCCTGCGCATATACGGTCGGGCCGCCTCGTGCGCGCGCCTCGGCGAGCAGCGCTTCGTAGTGTGCCTTCGCCGTGCGAAACGGATAAGGGCTCACGATCTCCTCGCGCGGATAGTCGCGATCGCAGAAGCCCCACGCCGCGGTGCGTGGCGGATCATCGCCAATCAACGGCACCTCGTACGCGCCCCAGATCTGCTCGAGGCCAACCGGTGAGTTGCAGCGGTAGTACCGCGGATCGAACCAGAGCGCCCCGTCCTTGTAGAAGTCCTTCGTCGAGAAGATGTCGATCGGCAGCGGCTCGACGCCTTCCGGCACATCGCCGTCGCGCGCGGCGTAGATCGGCGGATAGCCCGGCGGCACGCCCGCGCCGGTCCAGTAGCCCTTGCCTTCGGAGCCGACGATGTCCGGCGGGACATACGGATCCGGCGCCCCGCGGCCGATGCTCTGCTGCGCGAAGCCCGCCTCATGCCACACGATCGCGCCGACGCAGAGCATCGACGCCCCGATCCGTCGTCGACTGCTTCGCATCGGCCACGCCTCCTCGCGACGACTATCGCGGCGACAACGGCAGCGCGCCGGAGGCGTCGTACTGAACGGGGCAGCCGAAGAAGTAGATACCGGCTTGGACTTGCTCGGCGCAGTAGGCCTGTGCCGCCTCCGCTTGTGCCTGAATCTTCGCGAGCGTCTCGTCGATCGTGAGCCCCCCGGGCGGTCCGTGCACCGCAACGTTTCGCACCGGGTCGATGCCGTAGGCCTCGATGTTCGCCGCCACCGCGCCGGCCCACCAATGCCACGTCCACCCCTCGTCGCCGAGATCGCCCTCCATCATGATCCGCTCTTCGGGCAGGTACGCGAACACGGCGTGCGCCATGTGCGAGTGGCCGACGACGTGATAGATGTCGAGCCGCCGCATCTCGTCCTGGAGCACGAGATGCTCGTCGACCGGAATGAAGTCGAGCTCGTGCGGGCTCATTGCGAGCGCATCCGGATACACGACGGCCGGCCGCTCGATCATCTCGCGGATGATGCCCTCGTTGCCGCGGTGACTGATCA
>CAYMAF010000086.1:0-11276 GCA_964388365.1 uncultured Gammaproteobacteria bacterium
GGCGCGCCGGCATTCCGCAACGTGCACCTCGACCCGCACGTGCTGAACCTCGCCGCGGTCTTCGCGATCCTCACGCGCCTCGCGCCGACGGAGCGCGAGGGGCTCGATCTCACGAAGAAGCTGCGCGTCTACGCAGGCGAGGCGGTCGAGGGCGTCTCGGAGACGGAGGCGATCAAGCTGCGCCACGAGACGCCGGACGAAGGCATGACGGGCGTCAGCCCGCGCTTCGTGATCAACGCCATCTCGAACGCGATCACGCGCAGCGACGCGAAGAGCCTGACGAGCATGGAGCTCCTGCTCGCGCTCAAGGACGCGATCGAGCACGACGCCCGTATCGACTCGAAGCAGAAGAAGGCCTGGATCGATCATCTCGTCACGGCGCGCAAGGATTTCTACAACCGCTGGGTCAAGGAGGACGTGCACCGGGCAATGTTCGCGTCGTTCGAGGACGAGGCGCAGCAGCTCCTCGAAAAATACCTCGACGAGGTCGAGGCATCGCTCGATCACCGCGAGGTCACGGATCCGATCACCGGCGAAACGCGGCCGGCCGACGAGCGGTTCCTGCGCTCGGTCGAGGAGAAGATCAAGGTCTCCGACTCCGGCAAGCTGTCGTTCCGGCAGGAAGTCGTGCGCAAGGCGATGGTCGCTTTCAAGGCGGGCGAGAAGTTCAAGCTGTCGAGCCACGCTCGCATGCGAGAGGCGATCGAGCAGTACCTGTTCGAGGAGCGCCGCGACGTGCTCCGCCTCGTCACGTCGACCGCGCGCCCCGACGAGGAAGCGAAGCAGAAGATCTCGGTCGTGCAGGAGCGGCTCGTGAAGGATTACGGCTACGACGAGCATAGCGCGAAGGAAGCGCTGAGCTACGTCACGACGTTGTTGGCTCAGGAGTAACGCATCGGGCAGGTGCTCGAACGGCGGCATCGATGACTGGAATCGACGAAAACCCGCGGCCCGTCGGCTTCAATAGCTGGTACGACCTGTTCTCGCGCGGCGCACGCGACTGGCTGCGGCATGACGAGAAGATCCGCGAATCCGTCCGCGAGCACTTGCCGCAGGCGATCGCCGGCGGCGACGTGATCAACGAAGGCACGCGGACGGTCAGGGTGCCGGTCAGGATTCTCGAGCACTATCACTTTCGCCTGCGGCGCCCGAACGAAGCCCAGGGCGTCGGCCAGGGCGACGTCAAGCCCGGCGACGTGCTCGGCTCCCCTTCTCGAGACTCGGGGGCCGGCAAGGGCCCAGGCGGACGCGAAGAAGGCGAGGTGCAGCTCCTCCTCGAGCTGAAGATCGACGATATCGTCGACTGGCTCTGGGAAGAGATGCAGCTGCCGAACCTGAAGCCGCGCGTCGGCGCCTCCGAGGAAACGGACTGGACCCGTGAGGGCTGGGATCGGCGCGGCGCACGCTCGCGTCTCGATCGGCGCCGCTCGATGAAGGAGCTCGTGAAGCGCCGCGGCGTCGAAGGCGCGTTGCCGACGTTCACTGACGAGGATCTGCGCTATCGTCAGCTAGCGAAGCGTCGTCAGCCCGCGGTGCACGCCGTCGTGTTCTTCCTGCTCGACGTGTCGGGCAGCATGTCCGAACGGGACCGAAAGCTCGCGAAGACCTTCTTCTTCTGGGTGGTCCAGGGCTTACGGCGCGAGTATCGCTCGCTCGAAACCGTGTTCGTCGCGCACACGACCGACGCGTGGGAGTTCTCGGAGCCGCAGTTCTTCCAGGTCGCCGGGACCGGAGGCACGGTCGCGTCGACCGGCTTCGGCAAAGTGCGCGAGATCATCGACGCGAGGTTCAGCCCGGCGCGGCACAATATCTACCTCTTCTACGCGTCCGACGGCGACAACTCGGTCAGCGATCGGGCCGAGGCGAGAACTTTGCTGACGGGGCTTGCGAGCGACGCCTGCTACAGCGGCTACGTCGAGGTCGGCTCGGCGCCGGCCCGGAGGCTCACGACCGAGACCGGCCGGCTCTTCGCCGAGATCGCGGCGTCGGGGCTCCCGGTCGGCAGCTATGCGGTCGACGATTTCGACGCGATCTGGGACGCATTGCGGCACTTCTTCTCGGCAGAGCAAGAAGCAATCGAGGGGACCTGAGTGAGCCCGGCGGAGATGGCGAACGGCTGGCGTGCGTACGTGAAACCGCTCGAGGAGCTCGCCGAACGCTCCGGCCTCTCCTTTTACCCGGTCGATTTCGAGGCCGTGCCCGACAGCTTCATGATGGAGATCGCGGTCTACGGCCTGCCGGTCAGAATGCCGCACTGGTCTTTCGGCGTCCGCTATATCTATCAGCTGATCCAGCACCGCATGGGCAACTCGAAGATCTTCGAGGTCGTATTCCCCGGCAATCCGGGGCATGCCTATCTCGCGTCCAGCAACGGCCTCGCGGACAACATCCTCGTGACGGCTCACGTCCTCGGGCACGCGGATTTCTCACGCAACAATCTGCTCTTCAAGCGCTGCCACGAGCAGGTAAGCGAGCGTATCGTCGAGCACGCCGCGGGCCACGCGCGGCAGATCCAGCAGGCGATCGAGAGCTACGGCGCGGAGCGCGTCGAGGCCGTGCTCGATGCCGCGCTCGCGCTCGAGCAGCACGTCGATATCGACAAGCCGCTGCTCCGCGAGCGCTATCCGGAGTACGTCGCCGAGCCAAAGATCGTCGACGACGAGTTCCGCAAACGGTTCGCCGCGCTCGATCCGGTCGGCATCAGCGAGACCGGCGAGCGGCGCAAGCGGGCGCCCGTGCCGCCGCATCCGGAGCGCGATCTGCTCTGGTTCATCGCGAACTACGCCCCGGAGCTCGAGAGCTGGGAGCGGGACATCTTTCTCGCCGTGCGCGAAGAGTCGTTCTACTTCTATCCGCTGTTCGCGACTCAGATCATGAACGAGGGATGGGCGTCGTACTGGCACGCCCGCCTGCTCCGCGAGGCGGACTTCATCCCGCAGCAGATTTACGTCGACGCGATCAAATGTCACTCGGACGTCGTGCGTCCAATCGCGGCCGACCAGCAGGTCGCGCTTTCGGTGAATCCTTACCACCTCGGCTTCTCGATGTGGGAGAAGATCGTCGAGAGCGAGGGGCTCGATGCCGCGCGCCGCATCATGCAGCAGGACGACGACTTCGGCTTCGTGCGCAACCATCTGACACGCGAGCTCGCCGAGGAGCTCAAGCTCTTCCGATACGTCGGCAAGGACGGTCAGGTACGCGTGCTCGATATGGATCTCGATCAGCTGCACGAAAGCCTGCTCGCGCCGAAGTACGGTTTCGGCGCGCCGTCCGTCGCCGTCGGGCACATGCACGTCGACGGCACCCTCGAGCTCGAGCACGATCACAAGACCGACGGGCGGGGGCTCGATCTCGAGCGCAGCCGCCGCGTGCTCGAGTACTTGCGGCGGGTCTGGCGCCGCCCGATCGTGCTGCACACGGTCGACCACGAAGGTGCACCGCACAAGCTCGCAGTCTGATCGCGCTCCGCCGGAGCCTCCTGCCCTCCCTCGCCCCCGATACGGTCTCGAAAGCTCGTTTGTGTGACAAGCGCACTCCGCCGAGCGCGCACTCGATGCTAGGTTCGGCCGAATCTCACGCGCGGGGTCGGGGCACGCGGACGCTCCCCATATGTCATGAGAATTCTGCTGGTAGAAGACGATTCCGACGACGTCGAGTTCCTACGCACGTGCATCGCCCGAGCCGGCGGCCGCACGGTGGACATAATGCGCGTCGACCGCGTTGCCGCGGCGGTCGAGGCCCTCGCGAATCAAGCGTTCGACGTCGTGCTGCTCGACCTGCACCTACCCGATGCGACGGGCAGCGAGTGCGTCGAGCGTATCCAGCAAGCCCAGCCCGAGCTGCCGATCGTCGTGCTGAGCGGTCAGGCGGACGAGGACTACGCCGTCGAGATCCTGAACCGCGGCGTCCAAGACTATCTCGTCAAATGGGAAGGCGGCGGACGGATCATCCTGCGCTCGATCCGCTACGCGATCGAGCGCAAGCGCTCCGAGATCAAGCTGAACTACCTCGCCCGCTATGATTCGCTGACGGGCATCCCGAACCGGAAGTACCTCTGCGACCAGCTCGAGCGCGCGGTGACGCGAGCGCAGCGCGGCGGAAAGAAGCTCGGCCTGCTGTTTCTCGACCTCGACCGCTTCAAAGCCGTGAACGACACGCTCGGACACCAGCTCGGCGACCAGCTCCTCTGCGCCGTCGTCGAGCGGCTGAAATCGAGCATCCGCGCGGGCGACCTGCTCGCCCGCCTCGGAGGCGACGAGTTCGCAGTGCTGCTCGAGGACGTGACGGGACCGCTCGAGCTCGAAGCGGTCGCCCGCACGCTCGTTGCATGCTTCGCCGAGCCATTCACGCTCGGTTACCGTCAGGTCTCCGTGACCGCGAGCATCGGCATCACGCTCTACCCGGTCGACAACCACGATCCGCTCGCGCTACTGAACAACGCCGACATCGCGATGTATCAGGCGAAGGAGCGCGGCAGAAACACCTTCAAGTTCTTCACGCACAGCATGCACGAGGAGATCCTGCGGTATCACCGCCTCGAGTCCGATCTGAAGAAAGCGGTCGCCGACGGCGAGTTCCGAATCGTCTATCAGCCGCAGCTCCGCCTCGACGATCGTCGCGTGCACGCGGTCGAGGCGCTGCTGCGGTGGGAGCACCCGGAGCGCGGGACGCTGGGGCCCGACGAGTTCATCGCGGTCGCCGAGGAAAGCGGCTATATCGTCCCAATCGGCCTGTGGACGCTAGAGCAAGCCTGTCAGCAGATCAAAGCCTGGGAGCGCGCCGGGCTCGATCCTCCTCGCATCGCCGTGAACGTCGCCGCGATTCATTTTCACCAGCCGGGCTTCCGCCGTCAGGTCAAGCACACTCTGCTCCGATACGGCGTCGACCCATCGCTGATCGAGCTCGAGCTCACGGAGCGCTCGCTGATGGAGGATACCGATGCTGTGCAGGCGTGCCTGCGCGGCCTGAAAGAGACCGGGGTGCGGCTCGCGATCGACGATTTCGGAACGGGATATTCTTGCTTGAGTTACCTTCGCCGCTTTCCGATCGACGTGCTCAAGATCGACCGCTCCTTCGTCTCCGAGCTCGACTCGAGCGGCGACGATCAGGCGATCTGCGGCACCGTCCTGTCGATCGCGCAGCGGCTCGGGCTCGACGCGGTCGCTGAAGGCATCGAGACCGAGCGGCAGCTCGAGTTCCTGACCCGTCACGGGTGCCGCTACGGCCAAGGCTTTCTGTTCAGCCCACCGCTCGCTCCTGCCGAGATCACCGGCTTGCTTCGCAATCGTGCGCCAGCCGCGGGCCCGAGCGAGGCGAGCGCGCGAAGCGCTTGACGAAGGAGACGTGATCGTGACGACGCTGAAGACGATGACGTTGGACTCGATGCGCCAACGGCCCGAGACGCTCGAAGAAGCGCTCGATGCGCTCGAGCGGGCCGAGGACCGCGTCCGCATGCTCGCGGCCGGCGTGCCGAATCATCTCGTTTTTCTGGATCGGGACCTGCGGATCGAGTTCGCGAACGAGGTCTTCCTCGACGCCGCAGGATGGACGATGGAGACGGCGCTCGGGCGGCACATCTCGGAGGTCGTCGGCAAGAAGGGATTCGAGGAGCGGCGCCAGTATTATACGCGCGCTCTCGCCGGCGAGACCGTCAGCTACGAGGCGACCGGCGCCGCGGGGCACGAGTCCGGCTACTATCGCTTCACTTACCGGCCGAGCTTCGACGAGCGCGGCGAGGTGCGCGGGCTGTTCTCGATGGCGATCGATCTCTCGGAACGCCGCCGCATGGAGATCGAGCTCGAAGCGAAGCAGGCGGAGCTGCTGCGCTCGAACAAGGATCTAGAGCAGTTCGCGTACGTCGCGTCGCACGACTTGAAAGCGCCGCTTCGCGCGATCGAGCTCCTCGTGCAGTGGATTCGGGAGGGACTCGAGGGCTACGACCGGAACAACGTGCAGGAGAATCTCGAGCTGCTCGAGCGGCGCACGCTGCGCCTCACCCGGCTGCTCGACGACCTGCTCGCCTACTCGCGCGCCGGACGCAAGGTCGGCCAGTGCCGCGAGACCAATTGTCACGCGCTCGTCGAGGACGCGATTCAACTCGCGAACGCACCGGACGGATTCGAGATTTCGGTCCGCGGCAAGCTGCCGGTGCTCGTCACGTACCCCGTTCCGCTCGAGCAAGTCTTCCTGAACCTGATCAGCAATGCGATCAAGCATCACCCGGGCCCGAACGGCCGCGTCACGATCGCGTGCGACGAGCTCGACGATCGGCTCGTCTTCTCGGTCGAGGACGACGGCGCCGGCATTCCGCCCGAGTACGCCGATCGAGTGTTCGAGATGTTCCAGACGTTGAAGCCGCGAGACCAGATCGAGGGCAGCGGCATGGGGCTCGCGATCGTGAATCGGATCGTCGCGTGGCAAGGCGGCAAGGTATGGTTCGAGCCCGGCGCAGAAGGAAGGGGCACCGTGTTCAAGTTCGAATGGCTCAAGAGCGATCCGCGAGCCGAGGCGGCGGAGGTGAAGCATGGCTAGCAAGGTCGTGAATATCCTGCTCGTCGAGGACGACGAGGTCGATGTCCGCGCGCTGCGCTGGGCTTTCGATAAGCTCAAGATCGCGAATCCGCTGACCGTCGCGAGCGACGGCGTCGAGGCGCTCGAGATTCTGAAGACGTTTCCCCGCCCCTATCTGATCATCACCGATATCAACATGCCGCGGATGAACGGTATCGAGCTCCTGCGTCATATCAGGGCGAGCGAGGAGCTTCGCGATTCGATCGTCTTCGTGCTGACGACGTCGAACGACGAGCAAGACAAGATCGACGCCTACAATCTCAACGTCGCGGGCTACATGCTGAAATCGGATATGGGCACGAGCTTCCAGCGCGCGATCGGGCTGATCGACAACTACTGGAAGGTCGTCGAGTTCCCCGGTATCGACTGAGCGCTCCCCGGGCTCCCGGCCGGCGCGCGGGTGCGCGAGGCCGGGCCGCGTCCTGTTATACTCGGCCGAGATCCCGGGGGGGAGGCTCACAATGAGTGACGCGACGAAGACCGGCATCGAGATTCGGCGCGAGATGTTCGGGAAGGAAGCTACCGATCGACAGATCGAGCAGGCGAATCGCTTTCTCGAGCCGATGCAGGCCGTCGTCAGCCGCTATTGCTTCGGCGAGACCTGGTCTCGCGACGGGCTCACTCGCCGTGAGCGCAGCATGATCACGCTCGCCGCGCTGTGCGCGATGGGCCGGACGCACGAACTGCGAATTCACGTCAAAGGAGCGCTCACGAACGGCGTCACGCCGCTCGAGATCCGCGAGCTGCTGCTGCACACGATGGTCTATGCCGGGGTGCCGCTCGGCGTAGACGCGTTTCGTCACGCCGCCGAGTCTCTCGCCGAGGAAGGCGTGGATCTCGACGACCTCTGAGCGGCGATGCGCAAGCCGAAAGTAGGTTTCGTCGGCATCGGCAGCATGGGCTGGCCGATGGCGCGAAACATCGCGGCAGCGGGCTATACCCTCTCGGTCTACGACACGGATGGCTCTCGCGCCGGACGCTTCGAGGCCGAGCACGGCGTTCGCGTTGCCGACGAGCCGGAGTCGCTCGGGCGCTACGCCGACGTCGTCGTCACGATGCTGCCGACCGGCGCGGACGTCCGCGAAGCGATGCTCGGAGCGGAGGGCGCGCACGGCGTCGCGCACGGGCTGCGCGACGGCGCGATCGTCATCGACATGAGCTCTTCCGATCCGATCGGCACGCGCGAGCTCGGCGCTCTCCTCGCCGAGCGCGGTATCGCGCTGATCGACGCTCCCGTCTCCGGGCTCGTCGCGAAAGCCGAGAGTGGCGGACTGACAATCATGATCGGCACCGACGACGAGACCGTGCTCGAGACCGTATTACCGATCCTCGGCGTGCTCGGCGAGCGGCTCGTCCGTGTCGGCCGGCTCGGCTGCGGACACGCGATGAAGGCATTGAACAACATCGTCGCAGCGAGCGCGTTCGCGGCGACAGCCGAGGCGCTGATCGTCGGCAAGCGGTTCGGCCTCGATCCCGCGGTGATGGCCGAGGTGATGAACGCGTCGACCGGGCGCAACTTCCATACGGAAATGAGCTTTCCCGCGCACGTGCTGCCGCGTCGGTTCTCGACCGGCTTCACGCTCGGCCTGCTCGCGAAGGACGTCTCGATCGCGGCCGGGCTCGGCGCCTCGCTCGGGGCGACGACGCCGCTCCTCGATCTCGTGAATCGGCTGTTCGCCGAAGGCCGCGACGAGGTGGGGGCGGCCGCGGACAACACTGCGGTAATCGAGCGCTGGGAGCGACTGAACGGCGTCGTCGTCGAGCCCGGCGAGCGAAACGAATGAGCGCGACGAACGCTGCCGCAGCGGACGTCGTCGAACGGAAGGTCGAGAGCCGCACGCTGCGCCGCGTCGTCTTCGGCACGTCCGCAGGCACGATCTTCGAAGCCTACGATTTCATCCTGTTCGGCTCGCTCGCGCCGCTGATCTCGCGCCAGTTCTTCGCCGGCGTGAACGAGACCGCGGCATTCATCTTCGCGCTGCTGACGTTCGCGGCCGGGTTCGCGGTACGCCCGTTCGGCGCGCTCTTGTTCGGCCGGATGGGCGACCGCACCGGACGCAAGAAGGCGTTCGTGATCACGATCTCGATGATGGGCGCTGCGACGTTCGGCATCGGCCTTCTGCCGACCTACGCGACCGCCGGGATCCTCGCGCCGATCCTGCTGATCGTGCTGCGCATCTTCCAAGGCCTCGCGTACGGCGGCGAGTACGGCGGAGCCGTCGTCTATGCCGCCGAGCACTCGCCGCAACGGCGGCGCGGGCTTTATGTCGGTTGGATCCAGACGGCCGCCGGCTTCGCGCTCTTCATGTCGTTCCTCGTGATCTTCTTGACGCGGTCGATCGTCGGCGAGGAAGCGTTCGAGGCCTGGGGCTGGCGTATTCCGTTCCTGATCTCTATCGGGCTTCTCGCCGTCTCGCTATGGATCCGGCTGACGCTCGAGGAATCGCCGATGTTTCGGCGGATGATCGAGGAAGGCCGCGCGTCCAAAGCGCCCCTGAAGGAGGCGTTCCTCGAATGGCGGCACCTGAAGCTCGTGCTCGCCGTGTTGCTCGGCTTGATGTCGGTGCAAGGCGTGCTGTTCTATACCGCGCACTTCTACTCGCAGTTCTTCCTAACGCAGATCCTCAAGGTCGACGGCGCGACCGTGACGCTCGTGATGATGACGGTCACCGCGGTCAGCGTGCTGCTCTACGTATTCTTCAGCTGGCTGTCCGATACGCTCGGACGCAAGCCGATCATTCTCGCCGGCGGGTTGCTCGCGACGATCACGTCGTTCCCGCTGTTCCACGCGTTGACGGACGCCGCGAACCCCGCGGTAGCCGCCGCGCGGCTCGCGGCCCCGGTCACGGTGATCGCCGATCCCGCCGAATGCTCGCTGCAGTTCGATCCGGTCGGCCGCGCGGCCTTCGTCTCGTCGTGCGATATCGCGAAGAGCACGCTCGCGGGCCGCGGTATCGGCTATGACAACGCTGCGGCCGCGCCAGGCGGCCTCGCGGCGGTGCTCGTCGGCGAGCGGCGTATCGAAAGCGTCGATGGGCGAGCGCTCGACGCTGCGTCGCTCGCGGATGCGCGTGCCGAGTTCGAGATCCGGCTCGCCGCGGCGCTCGCAGACGCCGGCTACCCGGACCGCGCGAATCCGGCCGAGGTCGACGTCGCGCGCGTGATGCTGCTGATCATGCTGATGGTCACGTTCGCGGTCATGGTCTTCGCGCCGATGGCGGCGATGGCGATCGAGGTTTTCCCGACGCGCATTCGCTACTCCGCACTGTCGCTGCCGTATCACATCGGCTCGGGATGGTTCGGCGGTTTCCTGCCGGCGATCGCGTTCGCGACGGTCGCGGCCACCGGCGACATCTACTCCGGTCTCTGGTATCCGGTCGGCGTGACCGCGCTCGGCGTGCTCGTCCTCGCTTTCCTGCTTCCGGAGACGAAGGGGCGAGATATCTCGCGGATCTGAGCCGCCAGCCGGTCGGCGTAGGTGGCGGCACTGCGGAACCTCGAAGCGCACAAAGGTCGCTTGCGAAAGTGCCTTTTCTCACCGCGCTCGGCAGGAGGGACAGATGCCCAAGCGAAGCGCAGAGACCGAGATCCCGAGCACGATCCTACGCTCCGACGCGCACGCGCAGCGCCTCTGGAAGAAGGCGCACGACAGCGCGGTCGAGACATACGGCGAAGGCGGACGCGCGCATCGAGTCGCGTACGCGGCGCTGAAGCACGAGTACGAGAAGCGCGGCGACAAATGGGTCCGAAAGAACGTCAAAGGTCCGTCGGACCCGCAGGCCGCGCGAGGCCCGACGACGCGGAAGAGATCGACCGACGAGCCGGCCGCGCCGACCGCGGGCGGCAAGGTCGCGGCGAACGCGTCCGACGCCCGGAAGAAGGCCGCAGAGGCCCGCCGAGAAGCCGCGCGCAGCCGGCGCGCGCGAACGCGACCGGCACGCGAAGGCTAGGACCGCCGCGAGCTCAGCCGGCTTCCTCGATCCGGCCGTCGATATAGCGCGCATGCCGGCCGGCATCCGCCGGCAGCACGTGATCGTCGCTCGGCCACGGCCAGCCGCCGAACTCGGTCCGCTGATAGTCGTAGAACGCCTGCTGCAGCTCGTCGCGCGTGTTCATCACGAACGGGCCGTACTGCGCGACCGGCTCGCCGATCGGCCTCCCCTGGAGCAGCAGGATCTCGGCGTCCGCCGGGCCGTTCGCGAGCACGACGTCGCCGTGCGTCGCGAGCGCGACCGCGGTATTGACGGGAACCCCGCGTCCGCCGATCGAAAGCGACGAGCCGATGAAGAAGTACAGCGTGCGGCCCGTGCCCGGCGAGACCGCCGGCAACGTCCACGCCGCGTCGGCCGCCATCCGGATCGTGCAGATCGCGACCTCGTTCGACGAATCCGCGGCCCACGATCGCGGCGGGGGCGCCGGAGCGCGAGCGTCGCCGATCCGCCCGGCGACGACGGCGACCTCGGTGCGGCGGCCGCGCGCGTCCTCGAACGCGAGCCGCGGCACGGACTCGTTCCAGAGCATCGTGAAATGCGGATCGGCCATCTTGTCCCGGCTCGGCAGATTCAGCCAAATCTGGAAGAGCTCGAGCGGGTTCGGGTTGTTGCGATCGAGCAGCGGAAACATCTCCGAGTGCACGATTCCCTTGCCGGCCGTGATCCATTGCACGTCGCCCGGACCGAAGCGCGCGGCCGCGCCGAGCGAGTCCG
>CAYMAF010000087.1:0-11130 GCA_964388365.1 uncultured Gammaproteobacteria bacterium
CCCGATTCGGCGCGCGCAGCGTCGCCCAATGGCCTTCGGCGATCATGAACGGCGGAATGTCCTTGTTCGCGTGCGTGTCGCCGACGAGGAACGCGTACGCGCCGATCCGCACGAACTGCGACGCGCCGGCGAGCCCGCTGAGCACCGCGTGATCGCCGATCTCGACGTGCCCGGCGAGCATACAGACGTTCGTCAGCACGATGCCGTTGCCGAGCCGGCAATCGTGGCCGACATGGCTGTACGCCATCAGCATGTTGCCGTTGCCGAGCCGCGTCTCGCCACCGCCCTTCTCCGTGCCGAGGCTGATCGTCACGTATTCGCCGATGCGGTTGTCGTCGCCGATCGTGAGCTTCGCGTCGACGCTCTTCGCGTAGCTCCAATCCTGCGGCGGTCCGCCGATGACGGCGCCGCTCTGGATCAAATTGCGCTCGCCGATCGTCACCGTGCCGAACCGGCTGCCGATCACCGCATGCGGCTCGACGATCGTGCCCGCGCCGATGCGCACGCGCCCGGCGATCACGCAGAACGGACCGATCTCGGCATCCGGCGCGATCTCGGCGTCGTCGGAGACGACGGCCGACGGATGGATGCTCATCGCGCCGCCTCCGCGGCGGCCCGTGCGAAGCGCTGGTGGCTCGGCGCCGCAGACGCGTGAGACGGGGCGAACACGCCGGCGTGCATCGCGCGGCGCCGGGTTCGGCATAATCGTGCGTTACGACCTTTTGTCATCGAGACGTTTCAGAACCAGCTACGAACCAACGAAGACCGGCGCCGACCGTGTCGGCGCCCACGGCGACACGCATAACCGATGCCGGCGAACCTCACGCCCGAATACAAGCGCGCCGAGCAAGCTTATCGTGCCGCGCGGGATGAGCGCGAGCGCCTCGCGTGCCTCAAGGAGATGCTGCGGACGATTCCGAAGCACAAAGGCACGGAGCATCTGCAGGCCGATATCAAGAGCCGCATCAAGCAACTGACCGACGAGCTCTCCGGCCCGAGAAAGGGCGCGGTGCGAACCGGCCCGGTGCACGTCGTACGCCCCGAGGGTGCCGCGCAGATCGCGCTGCTCGGTCCGCCGAACTCCGGCAAATCCGCGCTGCACGCCCGGCTGACGGGCTCGCGGGCGATCGTCGGGCCTTATCCGCATACGACGCATGAGCCGCTGCCGGGGATGCTGCCGTTCGAGGATATCCATTTCCAGCTCGTCGACCTGCCGCCGATCTCCGCGGACTATATCGATAGCTGGCTGCCGAATGCGCTCCAGCCCGCGGACGCGGCGCTGCTCGTCGTCGATCTGACCGATCCGGCCTGCGCCGAAAGCGTGCAGGGGCTGATCGCGCAGCTCGACGCGAAGCGCATCAGCCTCGTTGCGAGCTGGCCGGCTCGCGCCGCGGCCGCCGATGACGACGACGAGCGCGCGCTCGATCCGTTCCGGATCCGCCTGCCGACGCCGCTGCTCGCGAACAAGCTCGATCTCGGCTTCGATCCGGATGATCTCGACGTGCTCTCGGAGCTGATCGGGCTGGACTTGCCGCGGCTTCCGGTCTCCGCAGAGACCGGCGAAGGCCTCGACGCGATCGCGCCGTTCCTGTTCCGCGAGCTCGGCATAGCGCGCGTCTACACGAAGGCGCCGGGCAAGCCGCCGGAAATGGATCGCCCGTTCACGGTGCGCCGCGGCGCGTCGGTCGCCGACGTCGCGAGGCTCGTGCACAAGGATATCGCCGCGAGCCTCAAATACGCGCGGATCTGGGGGACGGGCGTATTCGACGGGCAGCAGGTCGGACCCGAGCACCCGCTGCACGATCGCGACGTCGTCGAGCTGCACGCGCGCTGAGCGGCGTCAGCCGCTCGCGGCCATATCGAGGCTGCGTCCGAGGTCGAGCGTGCCGACGAGATCGCCGACCGACGTAAAGCCGTGCCGCTCGAGATACGCGTCGAGCCCGGCGTTGATCTTCTTCGGCGCCATCGGGTCGTAGAACAGCGCGGTGCCGACGCCGACGGCCGTCGCGCCGGTCACGATGAACTCGACGGCATCGTTCGCGTTCTCGATACCGCCCTGCCCGATGATCGGCACGCCGTGGCGCCGCGCGACCTCGTGCACCTGATGCACCTTGAGCAGCGCGATCGGCTTGATCGCAGGCCCCGAGAGCCCGCCCTGCACGTTGCCGATGATCGGCCGCCGGCTTTCGACGTCGACGGCCATGCCCATCAGCGTATTGATCACCGAGAACGCGTCGGTGCCGGCCTCGATGCACGCGCGCGCGTTCGCGGCGATATCGGTTTGGTTCGGCGAGAGTTTCGTGATCAGGGGCTTGCCCGTGACTTTCCGGCACGCCTCGACGACCCGCGCGGACATATCCGGATAGTTGCCGAACGCGACGCCGCCTTCCTTGACGTTCGGGCACGAGATGTTGATCTCGATCGCGTCGATCGGCGAGTCGTCGAAGCGCCGCGTGACCTCGGCGTATTCCTCGATCGTCGAGCCCGACACGTTCGCGATGAACCGGGTCTCGGTGAAATCGAGCTGCGGCAGGATCTTGCGGACGACGTGATCGACGCCGGGATTCTGCAGCCCGATCGCGTTCAGCATCCCGGCCGGTGTTTCCCAGACCCGGTGCGGCGGATTGCCGAGCCGCGGCGCGAGCGTCGTCCCCTTCAGCACAATCGCGCCGACGTCCCGATTCGAGAAACCCGCGACGCGCGTGTACTCCTCGCCGAATCCGACGCAGCCGGACAAGAGCACGATCGGCGAGCTGAGCTCGAGCCCGCAGAAGTTCACGGCCAGACGGCTCATTTCGTCTCCCGGAGCGAACGCGACGAGCGCGATTATCGCATGCCGCGCGGCCGCGAGACGCCCGGTCGTTCCGCATCCCGGCGCTAGGCGTATCATCCCGGCGCATGCTGCACGTGATCTTGTATCAGCCGGAGATTCCGCCGAATACCGGCAACGTGATCCGGCTCTGCGCGAACGCCGGCGCGGCGCTGCATCTCGTGCATCCGCTCGGGTTCACGCTCGAGGATCGGCACCTGCGCCGCGCCGGGCTCGACTACCACGAGCTCGCGACCGTCGTCGAGCACGAGACGCTCGACGACTGCCTCGCGCGCCTCGACCGCACGCGCGTATTCGCGCTGACGACTCGGGCGACGCGCTCGCTCTATGACGTGCGCTTTCGCGACGGCGACGCGTTCCTGCTCGGGCCCGAGACGCGCGGCTTGCCCGACGCGGTGCTCGAGTCACTGCCTCCGTCGGCCCGCATCACGATCCCGCTTCGGCCGGGCAACCGCAGCCTGAACCTTTCGAACGCCGCCGCCGTCGCGGTCTACGAGGCGTGGCGGCAGCTCGGCTTCCCGGGCGCAAGCTGAGCCGGCACGGGCGGGCCGCGGCGGGCGCGCGTTAGCCGTCCTCGGCGCGCATCGGCCGGCGCAGCAGCGCCGCGGCCGCGTCGCGCGGGTCGACGCCTTCGTAGAGCACGGCGAAGACCTGCTCGACGATCGGCATCTCGACGCCGACCCGCTCGGCGACGAGGCGGGCCGAGCGGGCCGCGTAGTAGCCCTCGACGACCTGGCCGATCTCGGCGAGCGCGGCCTCCGCGGCGAGGCCGCGCGCGAGCGCGAGCCCGAAGCGGCGGTTGCGCGAATGATCGTCGGTGCACGTCAGCACGAGATCGCCGATGCCGGCGAGACCCATGAAGGTCTCGCGGCGCGCGCCGAGCGCGACGCCGAGCCGCGTCATCTCGGCGAGCGCGCGCGTCACGAGCGCGCTGCGCGTGTTCGCACCGAATCCGAGCCCGTCGCAGAGTCCGGCGCCGATCGCGTAGATATTCTTCGTCGCGCCGCCGACCTCGACGCCGACGATATCCGTCGACGTGTACGCGCGCAGCCTCTCGCTCGAGAGCGCGCGCGCGACCGCCTGCGCGTGCGCCTCGTCCTCGGACGCGACGGTCAGCGCCGTCGGCAGGTCGGCCGCGACCTCGTGCGCGAACGTCGGCCCGGAGACGACGGCGGTGCGGATCTCTGCGCCGAGCACCTCGGCCGCGACGCGGTGCGGCAGGAGGCCGCTGTCGAGCTCGAAGCCCTTCGTCGCCCAGACGAGGCTTCGCGGCGGACCGGCTTCGCGGAGCGCCTCGAGGGTCGTGCGGAACGCATGGCTCGGGACGACGACCAGCGCCGCGTCGGCGTCGGCGACCGCGGTGCGAAGGTCGGCCGTGACCGCGAGGCTCTCCGGGAAAGGCGCGTCCGGCAAATACCGCCGATTCCGCCGCTCGGCCGCGAGCGCCGAGACGGCGGCGTCGCGCCCCCAGAGGATCGTCTGCCGGCCCGCGCGAGCGCACTGGATCGCGAGCGCCGTGCCCCACGAGCCGGCGCCGAGCACCGCGATCCTCGCTATCCCATTAATGCGTCTCGCCCGCCTTGCTGTCTGCCGGCTGCTCGCCGCCCTCGCCGGCGGGTGCCGCGGCGCTCGCGGCCGCCTCGGGGGCCGCCGCGCCGCCCGAGTTCAACGCGGTCGGATCGCCCGTCTGCTGACGCTGCTGCAGCGCCTGAGCGTAGAGCGCGTCGAAATTGATCGGCTGGAGCAACAGCGGCGGGAAGCCGCCCTTCACGACGACGTCCGAGATCGCTTCGCGCGCATACGGGTACAGCGTGCTCGGGCAATAGCTGCCGAGCAGCAGCGCGCGCTCCTGCTCGTTGTAGCCTTGAAGCGTGAATACGCCGGCCTGCGCGACCTCGACGAGGAACAGCGTCGAATCCTGATCCTTTGCCTCGACGGTCAGTGTCAGCGTGACTTCCTGCGTGTTCGGCGCGACCTCGCGCGCGTTCGAGCGCATGTTGAGCTGCGTCTGCGGCGTCACCTGCGCGTTGAAAACCTCCGGGGCCTTCGGCGACTCGAACGACAAATCCTTGATGTAAATCTTCTGCAGTACCAGCTGCTTTACGGGTTGCTCTGCCATGGGTGCTTGATCCCTTGCGATGAAAAGACGTGGATGGGGTGGGCTTTCACTCGCCGGCGAGCAGCGGATCGAGCTCGCCGCGGGCATCGAGCGCCTTCAGATCGTCGTATCCGCCGACGTGCGCGTCGCCGATGAAGATCTGCGGCACCGTGCGCCGTCCGCTGCGTTCGACCATCTCCGCGCGACGCTCGGGCTCCGCGACCACGTCGATCTCGGTGAACTCGACGCCCTTCTCCGCGAGCAATCGCTTCGCCGCGTGGCAGAAGCCGCAGAACGGCGACGAATAAACGACGACTTGGACCATGCCCGTGCTCACTTGACGAGGGGAAGATTCTCGGCGCGCCAACCGTTCAGGCCGCCTTTCAAGCTGAACACCTTCTCGAAGCCCGCATTACGCAGCAGCGTCACTGCCCGGCCGGAGTTTAGCCCGTTATCGCAGACGGCGATCAGGACTTTGTTCTTCTGCTTCTTCAGCACCGGGTGATCCGGGCCGAGCTGGCCGAGCTCGACGTTGCGGGCGTTGACGATATGGCCCTGCTTGAACTGGTCCGGGCTGCGGACGTCGATGACGACCGCGCCGCCGTTCATCAGCCGCACCGCGTCGGCCGGCCCGATCTGCACCTGTCCGCGCGAGCGCGCCCGCGCCTCGAAAACGATCACGGCGACGAGCATCGCGACGAAGCCCGCAGCGAGATACGGATGGTTGACGAAATGTTCGGCCAGCTGGCCCATCGAGCGCTCCGCTTGGCGGAAAAAGGGGGAAGTATACTTCGCTACGCCATGGGGAGGCTCAAACGCTCGATCGTTCCGCTCGGCTCGCTGCTCGCGGCGCTGCTGCTCGTTGCCGGGCCCGCGCCGGGCCAGCGGGACGAGCAAGCCGAGCTCGACGACGTGCGCCGCCGCATCGGCGAGCTCGAGCGGCGTCTCGAGCGGCAGAATGCCGACCGCGGCGAGACGGCCGCCGCGCTCCGCCGCGTCGAGCTCGAGATCGGCGCCGCACGGCAAGCGCTCGACGCGCTCGAGGCGAAGGCCGGCGACGCGCGCCGCCGGGCCGCCGAGCTCGAAGCCCGGCGAGCCGCGGTCGCCGGGCGTCTCGCGGCCGAGCGAAGCCTGCTCGCCGAGCAGCTCCGCGTCGCGTATCTCAATGGCCGCGCCGAGCTCGTGAAGCTGCTGCTGAGCCAGGAGAGCCCCGCGGAATTCGGCCGAATGATGGTCTACTACGACTATTTCAGCCGCGCGCGCAGCGCGCGCGTTCGCGCCTTTGCGGCGGACGTCGCCGAGGCCCGCCGCCTCGAGGCCGACGCGGCGGCCGTCGCGGCCGAGCTCGATGCGCTGTCGGCCGAGCGCGCCGCGGAGGTCGAAGCGCTCGAGCGCTCGCGCGCCGAGCGGCGCACGCTCCTCGCGGAGCTCGATACGTCGATCGCCGCGGCCGGCGGCGAGCTCGAGCGGCTACGCGACGAGGAGCGCCGCCTCGTCGAGCTCGTGACCGAGCTCGGCAACCTGCTCGCCGGCTTTCCGGTCGAGTCGGAGGAGCCGTTCGAGCGGCTCAAGGGCCGGCTCGCGTGGCCCGTCGCCGGCGAGATCGAGGCCGGCTACGGCCAGCGGCGCGCCGACGGGCTGCGCTGGAACGGCGTGCTGCTGTCCGCGCCGGCCGGAGCGCCGGTTCGCGCCGTCTACCATGGCCGCGTCGCGTTCGCCGACTGGCTGCAGGGGCTCGGGCTTCTGATGGTCATCGATCACGGCGACGGCTACATGACCCTCTACGGGCACAACGACGCGCTGCTCAAGGAGCCTGGGGACTGGGTCAGGCCGGGCGAGCCGATCGCCGAGGTCGGCTCGACGGGCGGCCGGCGGGACCCGGCGCTGTACTTCGAGATCCGCCACCGCGGCGAGCCGGTCAACCCGCGCGCGTGGATGGCCCGCTGATCGGGGCGGCCCCGGCCTGGATTTTCCAATAATTTCGAATGCGATACGCCGCGCGCGCCCGGAAGCGCCGGGAAAAGGCCGCCCGTAAGCGGCCCCGCGCCGCATTCCAAGATCGAGAAAAGGGGTTTCCAGGTTTTGCTCCGGCTGTGCTAAGGTGCGCGGACGCCAAGGGGGGGCGACAAGCGTATGTCCCTGAACGTACGGAGCATTCTAGTACTCACGGCGGGCACCGTCCTCGGGCTCACCGTCTCGGTCGGCGGCACCGTGCTCGCCGAGCGCGAAGCCGACCGCGCGGCCGATCGCGTCGCCGTCGCGAGGGCCGACCGCGCCGGTCGCGCCGGCGGCCTCGAGCCGGAGTACGTGGAGCTGCTGACCCGTGTCGTCGAGCGCGTGCGTAACGAGTACGTCGATCCGGTCGAGGAGCGCCGGATCGTCGAGAACGCGATCCGCGGCATCCTCGGCGACCTCGATCCCCATTCGAAATATCTGCCGCCGAGCGACTACGAGGAAGTTCGGATCAGCACGAGCGGCAACTACTCCGGCGTCGGGCTCGATCTTAAGGTCGAGAACGGCTCGGTCAAAGTCGTCTCGCCGCTCGAAGGCTCGCCCGCCGCCGAAGCCGGCATTCAGGCCGGCGACGTGCTGATCGCGGTCGATGGTGAGCGGGTCGACGGCGATCGCCTCGACGAAACGATCGGCCGGATGCGCGGCAAGCCCGGCACGATCGTCGAGCTGCGCGTGCAGCGCGAAGGCGCGGCCGAGCCGCTCGACTTCGCCGTGACGCGCGCGGACATCCACGTCCGGACCGTGCGCTCCGAGCTGATCGCCGACCGGTTCGCGTATATCCGGCTCACGTCATTCGCGAACACGACCGCGGCCGATCTCGAGGCCGCGTTCCTGTCGCTCAGCGACGAGGCCCCGGCGGGGATCGACGGCCTCGTGCTGGACCTCCGCAACAATCCCGGCGGCGTGCTCGAAGCCGCGGTCGACGTCGCGGATCTGTTCCTCGCCGACGGGCTGATCGTGCGCGGCAGCGGACGGGCCCGCCAGGCGCGGTTCGAGCGCTATGCGAGCGGCGGCGATCTGCTCGAGACCGTGCCGCTCGTCGTGCTCGTCAACGGCGGCTCCGCGTCCGCGTCCGAGATCGTCGCGGGCGCGCTCAAGGATCACGGCCGCGCGTCCCTCGTCGGCACGAAGACCTACGGCAAGGGATCCGTGCAAACCGTGATGCCGATCGGCGCGGGCAGCGCGATCAAGCTCACGACGTCGCTGTACATCACGCCTTCGGGCGCGGTGATCAACGGCGTCGGCATCGAGCCGGACGTGCCGATCAAGGTCCCGAGCTCGAAGCGGATCTATCGCGGCGCCGACGGCCCGGTCGCGGCGCTCGAGGACGATCAGCTGCGCGAGGCACTTCAACTGATCGGGCATACCCTGACCATGGTGGCGAACGACGGCTAACGCACCGTCCGGCATCGCTTCGTTCCTCGTCCCGGCCGCGGGCGGCTAGGCCTGCCGGCCCGAGAGCCATTCCGTCCGGCGCGTCGGATGAAACAGACCCGAATCGACCGCACACTCGAGATCGAGCAGGCACAGCTTCGCGGCTTCGCGCGCAGCCTTTCGGAGATCGAGTGGCTGCTGCTGATCCTCGTGATCCTGTATCTGTTCGCGACGCGGCCGGACCTCGCGCAGGAGCCGCCGGTGCTCGCGATCCTGATCGGGTTCGCGGCGTTCGTGCTCGCGTTCCGCTACGCGCGGCCGCTCGCGACCCGTCCGCACGTGAAAATCGTCGCGGAGATCCTCGCGATGGTGTCGTTCGTGACCGGCGTGCTCGCTTATGCCGGCGGCACCGGCAGCCCGCTGATCAGCCTGTACTTGCTGCCGATCATCACGGCCGCGCTCGTGCTCGGGAAGCGTGCCGTCACGCTCGTGATGACGCTCGTCGCGGCGTGCTACGTGCTGCTCGCGGTGCTCGCCGGCGGCATCGACGCGCTCGAGCCGCGGCTCGCCGCCGAGGCGCTCGGTGTGCTCGCGCCGTTCATCCTCGTCGCGTTCTCGACGACGCTGCTCGCCGAGAACATCAACGCGTCGAAGGAACGGATCCGCGCGCTGTCTGACCGCGACGAGCTGACGTCGCTGTACAAGCAAGGGGCTTTCATGCGGCTCGCCGAGCGCGAGCACGCGCGGGCGGCGCGTAACGGCCGGCCGTACTCGCTGCTGATGATCGACGTCGTGCAGCTGAAAGCGATCAACGATACGTACGGGCACGAGGCCGGCAACCGCGCGATCAAGCTCGTGTCGGATGCGCTCGAGCGGCTGACCCGCTCCACGGATCTCGTCGCACGCTACGGCGGCGACGAGTTCGTCGTGTTGCTCGCCGAGGCCGACCGGACGGTCGCCGACGAGGTCGCGCAGCGGATCCGTAACGTCGTGTTCTCGACGACGCTCGAGGTCGACGTGAAGATGGTGCGGGTCAAGGTTGCGGTCGGCGTCGCGTCGTTCCCCGACGACGGCAACGCGCTTGCGCCGATCCTCGCCGCGGCGGATCGGGCGATGTACAAGGACAAGCACGATCGGGAGCCGCCGAAGGGACGGCTCGTGATTCGCCGGCGCTGACCGCCGCGCGCCCTCTTCCCCGCACGACGAAATTCGCGTTCAATCCCGCGCGCGAATCGTTCGCTTCATTCGTCGGGTCACTCCGATGCGTCACATCGCATTGACCGTGTTGCTGCTGTCGCTCAGCAACGTCTTCATGACTTTCGCCTGGTACGCTCATCTGAAGGAGCTCAGCGGGCGCCCGTGGTTCATCGCCGCGGTCGCGAGCTGGGGCATCGCGTTCTTCGAGTACCTGCTGCAAGTGCCGGGCAACCGGATCGGCTATCAGGTGCTCTCGGTCGGGCAGCTCAAGATCCTGCAGGAAGTCATCACGCTCAGCGTGTTCGTGCCGTTCGCGGTCCTGTACCTGAAGGAGCCGCTGAAGCTCGACTACTTATGGGCCGGGCTGTGCGTGCTCGGTGCCGTATACTTCGTTTTCCGTGCGAACTGAGGTTTTCTCCGCCGTGACCCTGAAGCTCTTCATCACCGTGTTCGCCACGGTTTTCCTCGCCGAGCTCGGCGACAAGACACAGCTCGCGACGGTGCTTTTCGCCGGCAAGCAGCCCGGCAGCCTCTGGATCGTATTCCTCGGCGCGACGGCCGCGCTCGTGCTGTCGACGGCGATCGGAGTCGCGGCCGGCGCCGCGGCCGCGCAGATCGTGAATCCGCGCTATCTCTCGTACGCGGCCGGCGCCGGCTTCATCTGCATCGGCGCGTGGACGCTATGGTCGGCGTACGCCGGCTGAGCGTAATGCCCGGTATCATGCGGTCTTCGAGCGCCGAAGCCGCCGGCGCGCTGCCGCGGCGACCGCAGAGGGGGAGTGCTTCATGATCAAGGTCAGCGTGATGTATCCGAGCGGCGCCGGGGGCCGCTTCGACATGGACTACTACGTGGGGCGCCACATGCGGCTCGTCCAAGACGAGCTCGGCGGCGCGCTGAAGGGCATCGCCGTCGACCGCGGCATCGACTCGCCGGACGCGCCCGCGCCGTACGTCGCGATCGGGCACCTGTACTTCGATTCGGTCGAAGCCTATCGAGACGCGTTCGAGCCGAAGGCCGGCACGATTCTCGGCGATATCCCGAACTACACCGATATCGAGCCGGTCGTCCAGGTCAGCGCCGTCGAGGTGCTCTGAGCGGCGCGGTGCGGCCGCGGCGAAGCTCGCCCGACGCCGGCGGCCGGCAATGAGCCGCGCGCCGGACGACGGGCGGCCGAGGCGCTTTCCGCTGTGGGGCGCGCTTGCGCTGCCGGCCGGCGCGGTCTTCGGCCCGCTCGTCGGGATCTTCGCCGGCGCGCTGTTCGGCATCCCGGGCATCGGCGCGGCGATCGGCGCCGGTCTCGGCATCGGTATCGGCCTCGCGCTGCTCGCCGCGGCGATCGTCATCGCGTCGTCCGGCGATGCGTGACGGCGGATAGGGGGAGACGGATGCGGATCGTCGACTACGCGGGGCGCGCGATCGGCGCGGCAGCGGGCGCGGGCGGCGCGGTGCTCTGGATGCTATGGATATGGATGCCCGACAGCGGCCTTGCGCTGACCGGCATGAACTTCGTCGTCGGGCTGCTGATGACGCTGTTCGCGTTGCTCGCGGTCATCGCGTCGGTACGCGGTCATCCGGCCGCCCTGCTCGTCCTGTTCGTCGCGTCGTTTCTGCCCGTCG
>CAYMAF010000088.1:0-11079 GCA_964388365.1 uncultured Gammaproteobacteria bacterium
TCACCGCGATGCACGGGCATTCGGCGTTCTACGGCGCGTACGCGATGATCGTGCTCGCGATGATCACCTACGCGCTGCCGACGATGACCCGTGCGCGCCACGAAGGCGAGAGCTACGTCGGCTACGCGGCGTTCTGGCTCCAGATCGCCGGCATGTTCGGGATGACGCTGAGCTTCGCGACCGCGGGCGTCGCGCAGGTCTATCTCGAACGGATCGTCGGGCTCGGCTATCTCGACGCGCAGCTCAAGATCCAGGTGCATTTCCTGATGCTGATCCTGACGGCCGGGGTGTTCGCGATCGGCGTCGGGCTCTTCATCTACGACTTCTTCCGCCGCGTGCCTCGGCTCGAGATCATCGGCGACGAGAACGAGGCCGTGCTTCCGACGGAAAGCGAAGCGCCGGCGAGCTGAGCGGCATCCGCCGGGGCTCGAACGCACCGTTGCGGCCGCCGTGCGCGAGCACGCGTGCGCCGGTCCGCGCGCCGGCCGGCCGACCTGTACAGCGCGGCACGTATCGTTCAGCATCTCGACATGGCTGCCATCGATCCACGCAACGAACCCGGCACCGAGGACGGGCGCGACTCGCACGCCGTCGACGAGCCGTTCTACCTGCCGTCGGGCAACGAGATCGCGATCTTCTCCGAATGCCACGCGCGCGGCCTCGCGGTGATGCTGAAAGGGCCGACCGGCTGCGGTAAGACGCGGCTCGTCGAGCACATGGCTTGGCGGCTCGGCCGGCCGCTCGTGACGGTCTCGTGTCACGACGACCTGACCGCGAGCGATCTCGTCGGCCGTTTTCTGATTCGGCACGACGGCACTGTGTGGCAGGACGGACCGTTGACGCGCGCGGTCCGCGAAGGCGCGATCTGCTATCTCGACGAGATCGTCGAGGCTCGCCAAGACACGGTCGTCGTGCTGCACTCGCTGACCGATCACCGCAGGATGCTCGCGATCGACAAGACCGGCGAGCGCCTCCGCGCCGCGCCGGGCTTCCAGCTCGTGATCTCGTACAACCCGGGCTACCAGCGCATGCTGAAAGACCTGAAGCCGAGCACGCGGCAGCGCTTCGTCGCGATCGAGCTCGGGTTCCCCGAGCCCGAGCAAGAGAGCGCGATCGTCGAGCGCGAAAGCGGCATCGATCGGGCTACGGCCCGCGGGATCGTCGAGCTCGCCGAGCGGATCCGGGCGCTGCGCGACCGCGGCCTTCCGGAGGTGCCGAGCACGCGCGTGCTGATCGCGGCCGCGACGCTCGCCATGCGCGGCGTGCCGGTCCGCGACGCTTGCGTCGCAGCGATCGTCGCGCCGCTGACCGACGACGAATCGCTCGGCGGCGCGCTCCGCGATCTCGTCGACGCGACGTTCGCCTGACGCATCGATGAGCGAGCCCGAGGAGCTGATCGCCGACGCAGCTCGCCATGCAACGATCTTCGCGCGCGAGCTCTGGCGCAAGCATCGGCCAAGGCGTCGAGACGCTCGGCGCCGTGCGTTCGGCGACCTCGCGCCGCGGCTCGATCTGCTGATCACCGCGGTATTCGGCGAAAGCCGCAGACTGCGCGTTGCGCAGGCCCCGCCGCCGACGACGCTACTGAAGCAAACCTTCGCCGCCGACCGCGGCCCGCGGGCGGCGCAACCGGTGCCGGCGACCGACGGCACGAGCGTCTGGCTTCCGCCCGCGCTCGAGCTCGACGACGACGAGCTCGTCGAGCGCGTCTACCGCACGATGGCGCTCGCGCAAGCGGCGCGCGCTCGCCGCGGCGCCGTGCCTCGGCATCGCGAGCCGAATGCACTCGCCGCCGACGTGTACTTGCTGCTCGAAGCGTACGCGACGGACGAGGCTCTCGCGGCGCTGTTGCCCGGCATCGCCCACTCGATCGACCTGCTGCGCGCGATCGCGCTCGAGCGGCGGCCGCCGCTCGAGGCGTTCCCCGCACGCCGCCGGCCGCTCGAACGCCTCGTGCGCGAGCTGCTGCGGAGCCGCGCCGGAGATCCGGCCGTGCCGGCGCTCGCGCCCCGCACGCCCGACGCGTCGCGCCGCCTCGCGCGACGCATCGCGGACGAGCTCGCGGCCGCCGCCGGGACGCACCGCTTCGGCAGCGAGCCGCTGCTCAAGGATTGGTGGACCGGTGCGTTCGTGCGGCCTTCGACGAGCGACGACGCCCCGCTCGCCGCGGATCCGGCCGACGATGAGGGCGATGCGAGCCGCCTGCCGAGGAGCGCGCGGCTGCGCCGGCGGCCGGAACGGCGCGACGCGATCGACGGCGAGGACGACGAGCGCGAATCGAGCCTCGTCGCCGTGCAGAACGACGACCCGCATCCGCATGCCGAGGATCCGATGGGGCTGCAGCGTCCCGTCGACCGGGACGAGGCCGCGAGCGCCGACGAGCTCGGCGATATGGTCTCGGAGATGCCTGAGGCGCGCACCGTCGCGACGCCGGCGACGCCGAAGGAGGTACTGCTCTCCGACGATCCGCCGGATCCGCGAGCACGGCTCGCACGCGATGATCGCGACGGCGCCTGCGTCCGCTATCCCGAGTGGGACTACCGCCGCGCCGAATATCGCCTGCCCGGGGCCGGAATCCGCCCTTCGCTCGCGCGCGACGGCGCGGACGGCTGGATCGCCGAGAAGCTCGCCGAGCACGCGGCGCTGCTCGAGTCCGTGCAGCGGCGCTTCGAGATGCTGCGCGCCCGCCGTGTTCGCCTGCGCCGGCAGACCGACGGCGACGAGGTCGATCTCGACGCGTGCATCGAGCATCGTGCCGATTTCGCGGCCGGCTGCTGCGGCTCGGATGGCCTCTACGAGACGCGTCGCCCCGTGAATCGCGATCTCGCGGTGCTGCTCCTGATCGATGTCAGCGGCTCGACGGACGCGTGGATCGAGACCGAGCGGCGCGTCATCGACGTCGAGCGCGAGGCCCTGCTGATCGTCTCCGCGGCGCTCGAGAGCCTCGGCGAGCCTTTCGCGATCGAGGCATTCTCCGGTGAAGGGCCCGACCGCGTGCACCTGCGCACCGTGAAACGGTTCGACGAGCCGTACGGCCGCGGCGTCGCGCGGCGGATCGCCGGGCTCGAGCCGGAGCGCTACACGCGCGCGGGCGGCGCGATTCGTCACGCGACGTCGCTGCTGATGCGCGTCCGCGCGGAGCACCGGCTGCTGCTCCTGCTGTCGGACGGCAAGCCGAACGACATCGACGAGTACGAAGGCCGCTACGGCGTCGAGGACATGAGGCAGGCCGTCGTCGAAGCGAAGCTTCAAGGCATCTTCCCTTTCTGCCTCACGGTCGACCGCCAGGCCGCTGGCTACCTCCCGCAAGTGTTCGGCGCACACCAATACGCGCTGCTGACCGAGCCGGCGCGGCTGCCGGAAGCGCTCGTCGAGTGGATGAAGCGGCTGCTCGCCGCGTAGTGCGCCGTCAGGCGCGAGGCGCGATCAGTATCGGCACGTAGAGGACGAGGAAGATCGCGAACGCGGCCGCCCAGAGCACGGCCGCGCACGCGAGAACGTGCACCGCGCCGAGCGGCAACAGCGCCGGCCCGAAGACCCTGACGAGCGCCGCAGCGACGACGAGCGCGTACGCGACCGCGATCGCCGGACGCACGACGAGCGGCCGGCCGGTATGGCCGAGCGCGACCCGCGTCACGACCGCGAGAATCATCGTGCCGGACAGGCCCGCCGTCTGCGCGTGCAGCCAGTTCGCGGCCCACGGCGCGCCGGCGAGCAGCCAGACCGCTTTGAGCCCGAGCGCGGCCGCGATCCAGCCGTAGCCGACGTGCAAGACGAGCACAATCGGCATACGCAAGGTCCTATGGCCCTCCCAGCGCGCGAGCCGCGCGGCGATGAGGACCGCGGCCGCGCCCGCGGCGCCCCCTGCCGCGACCGAATCGGGCGCAGCGACGTCGACGAGCAGGACGGCGACGACCGCGAGCATCGAGACACGCTCGAGGAGCGGCGACGGCACGATCGATGAGCCGCGTCCCTCGCGAAGGAGCGCGTTGCGCGTGAACGCCGGCACGATCCTGCCGCCGACGACCGCGACGAGCAGCAGCACGAGATTCGCGGCGAAGCGCAGCGGGTCGAACGGCAGCGGCCGAACGAGCCCGAGCGCGAGCGCATGGAACAGCACGTCGGCGGCGAACAGCAGGCCGAGAATCGCGAGGAACGGATAATTGCGAACGTTGCCGGTCCGCACGAGCCGCACCGCGAGCAGCGCGCCGAGCGCCGGCAAGAACGCGAGATCGACGATCACGGCCGCGCTCGCGTGCAACCCCGTCGCCGGGCTCACGACGATGCGGCCGGCGATCCACAATAGCGCAAGCGCGGCGAGCGGGCGCCCCGAGACCGGGGGCGTGCCGGTCCACGTCGCCGACGCGGTCAGCAAGAAGCCCGCGATCGCCGCCGAGACGAAGCCGAAAATCATCTCGTGCCCGTGCCAGCGAAAGAGCGGCAACGCTTCCGGGTTCCACGGCATCCCGGCGAGCGCGGCGACGAGCACCGCAAGCGCGACGATCGCCCATGCGCCGCAGAGGATGAAGAAAGGGCGAAACCCGTACGAAAGGAAGTGACGCATCGCTCAAGCTCCGCCGCTCGCCCAACGCTTCGACGCGCCGACGAGCACGCTCATCGCACGCCAGCCGAGCCCGACCAGTGCGCCGAGCTTCATGGCCTCGATCGCGACATAGACGTCGTGCAGCCGCGACGGCGGCGGCATGCGGCCCTGCAGGATGACCTCGACGCGGGCATCGAGCAGCGGCAGCAGCCACAGCATTTGCAGCAGAACGGCCGCGAGCAGTCCCGCCGAGAGCAACGCCGCGAGCGGCCAGCCTCGCGCGCTTATCGCGCCGAGCCCCCGGCGTCCGTCATGAACGAGCGCCGCGAGCAGCGTCGCCGCGGCGAGCACGAGCTCGACCCGGCTGAACCAGCGGAACGTCTGCCGGCCGACGTCGAGCGCGACCGGCAGCGTCAAGCTCGGTGCGAGAAACTTGACCGGCGTCGCGAGAAACGAGACACCGAGCAACAGTCCGACCCATACGAGCACGACGACGGCGAGCACGACGACCGTCGTATCCGTGCGCCGCTCCGACGAAATCCCTTTCATTGCGATCATCCCTTCCTGCCGCGACGACGGGCACGCCATTCATCCGGCCGGAACGGCGTTCCGGCCCCTGCCCTTCCGACGCTCGCCGGCCGCGGCTGGAGCGAGCAATGCGGCGAGCCGACGATCGTGCGCGAGCAGATCCTCGAGCGTGTAGCGGTCGAGCACGCCGAGAAACGCATCGAGCGCGGTCCCGAGCACGTTCTTCAGCACGCAGGCCGGAGCGATCGCGCAAGCCTCGGGATCCGGACCGAAGCACGGCACGATAGGGAAGCCGCCCTCGGCTTCGCGAACGACGTCGCCGAGGCGAATCTCGGACGCGTCGACGCCGAGCCTCAGCCCCCCGCCCTTGCCGCGCAACGTCTCGAGATAGCCGCATCTCGCAAGATGCTGCACGACCTTCATCAGGTGGTTTCGCGAGATGCCGTATTGCGCGGAAATCTCGCCGATCGTGACGCCGCGCCTACCGCCGCGCTTCTCGTTCAGGCCGACCGAGATCAGGACCCGCAACGCGTAGTCGGTGAACCTTGTCAGCTGCATGGGCGTCCTGTAGCATAAGATGCATCTAATCTACTTCTTTAAGATAACGAGCGCAATGGGAGGCACGAGACGTTCGCGCCGCCGAAGCTTTCCGGTCGCAGCGAGCTTCGTCCTCGCAGCGCTCGGCCTGCCCATCTCCGGATGCGAGCGCGGACCCGTGCTCGGCGCCGGCGACGTCGAGCAACCGGACGGCTGGGCCGATGCGCTCGCGATGTCGACCCCCGAGGACCTCGATCCCGCCCACGACGTCGTCGAGATCGCGCTCGAAGCACGAATCACGGATCTCGAGATCATCCCGGGCAAATCGACGCCGGTCTGGACGTATAACGGCACGCTGCCCGGACCGCTGATTCGCGCGAAAGTCGGCGACAGAATCGTCGTCCGGTTCAAGAACTCGCTGCCCGAGCCGACGAGCATCCATTGGCACGGCATGCGCCTGCCAAACGACATGGACGGCGTGCCGGGGCTGACGCAGGACCCGATCGAGCCCGGCGGCGAGTTCGTCTACGAGTTCGTCGCGCGCGACGCCGGCACGTTCTGGTATCACCCGCACATCAACTCGGCCGCGCAGGTGGGCTGGGGCCTTTACGGTGCGCTCGTCGTCGAGGACCCGGCCGATCCCGACGTCTTCGGCGACGACCTCGTGCTCGTCCTGTCGGATATGGCGCTCGACGACGAAGGGCAATTCCTGCCCGAGGATTCGGGCGGCGAGTTCGGCGATCTCTTCGGCCGCGAAGGCAATATCCTGCTCGTCAACGGCAAGGTCCGTCCGCAGCTCAAGGTGCGCCACGGCAAGCAGCAGCGCTGGCGCGTGATCAACGCCGCGCGCGCCCGCTACTACACGCTGCGCCTGCCGGAGCACACCTTCGTCAAGCTAGGCGGCGACAACGGCCTTGCCGAGCGCTCCGTCGAGACGGGGCGCATCGTGCTCGTGCCGGGCGAGCGCGCCGATCTCGTCTTCACGCCGTCCGATCCGCCGGGCACATCGCGCTGGATGCAATGGATCCCGACCGAGCGCGGTTTCGGCAGCGTATTCAACCGCCCGCGCGAGGACATGCTCGAGATCGTCACCGTCGACGAGAAGCCGGTCATACCGGCCGAGATCCCCGTCGAGCTCCGCGAGATCGAGCGGATCGACGTCGCCGGCGCGAAGGAGCTGACGATCGACCTCACGATCGATACCGAGACCTCGGGCGGGAGAAGAGAGGTCGTGATGGGTATCAACGGCATCCCGTACTGGAGAAGCACGCCCCTCGAGGGCCGCATCGGCGAGACGCATGTCTGGACGATCGTCAACGACACGGCGTTCGCACATCCGTTCCATCTGCACGGCTACTTCTTCCAAGTGCTCGACGACACGCGCATCCCGGAGTGGAAAGACACGGTCGACGTGCCCGCGGAGTCGTCGCTTCGGATCGCGGTGCGATTCGACGAGCGACCCGGGATGTGGATGTATCACTGCCACATCCTAGATCACGCGGACTCGGGAATGATGGGGCATCTCTGGGTCGCGGCCGAAGGCGAGACGCACCCGCCGCACGTCGAGCTGATCCACTGAGCCGCGCCCGATCGGCGGGCGCGGCGAATCAGCAATCGCGCCCCTTCGCCGGATCGAGCCTGAGCGTCACCGTCTCGCCGCCCGCGAGCTCGCGCACGTCGCCTAGGTAGCCGATACGAATCGGGTCCGCACCCCGTTCCCAGCTCTTGATCGTCAACGTTTGCGGCGTCAGCCGCAGGTCGAGCGTTTGCGTACGGTAACGAATCCGGAAGTCGAGCCTGCAGAGCTCCTCCGGCAGCGCCGGATTCAAGCGCAGCACGTCGCCGGTGACCTCGATGCCCGTCGATACCCGCTGAAGCAGATCGACCGTGCCGGCCATCGCGCCGAGATGCACGCCCTCGGCCGTCGTGCCCTGCTGGATATCCCCGACGTCGCTTTGCAGGGCCTCGGCGAAGTACATCAGCGCCTGCGGCCGATTCGATCGCGCGAGGACCCATGCGTGCACGACGCGCGACAGCGTCGAGCCGTGCGACGAGCGGGCATCGTAGTACTCGACGATTCTCGGAATCGTCGCAGAATCGAACCGGTAGCCGAGCCCTTCGAGCAGCCCCTCGAGCTCCGCGGGCGAGAACAGATAACACAGCATCAGCACGTCGGCCTGCTTCGAGACCTTGTAACGGTTCGCGCTGTCGCCTTCGGCCTCGAGGATCAGCTCGAGACGTTGAATGTTTCCGTAACGCCGCCGATACGCTTCCCAGTCGAGCTCGTCGAGCGCCTCGTAGCCCTCGAACTGGCTGATGATCCCGTCGTCATGGAACGGCACGAACATGCGCCGCGCGATATCGCGCCAGCGCTCGATCTCGTCCGCGCCGAGCGCGAGGCTCGCGGTCAGCTCGTTGCGCCGCACGTCGGGCAACAGCTCGAGCACGTCCAGCGCGCGGAGCAGCACCCAGACGGCGAGAACGTTCGTATACGCATTGTTGCGCAGGCCGGGCTCGCTCGCGCCGGGATACGCGTCGTGAAACTCGTCCGGGCCCATCACACCGTGGATCTCGTATCGGCCGCGCTCATCGTTGAAGTGCGCGATGCTGCCCCAGAACCGCGCGATCTCGAGGATGAGCTCCGCGCCGTAGAACTGCAGGAACTCGATGTCGTACGTGATCTGGAAGTATTGCCAGACGTTGTACGCGATCGCGCCGCCGACGTGCCGCTGAAGATGCGTGTTGTCCGGAACCCAGCGCCGCGAGCGCGGATTCAGGTTCATCTCCTGAGTCACTTCCTCGCCGTCGCTGCCGCTCTGCCACGGGAACATCGCGCCGGCGAAGCCCGCACGCGCCGCCGCCGCACGCGCCTCGGGCAGACGGCGGTAGCGGTACATCAGCAGCGAGCGGGTGATCTCCGGCGTCCTGAACGTCAGCGTCGGGAAGATGAAGAGCTCGTCCCAGAACACGTGCCCCTGATACGCCTCGCCCGTCCAGCCGCGCGCCGGCACGCCGATATCGAGGCCGATCGAGTTCAGCGACGCAGCCTGCAGCAAGTGAAAGATGTTGTGCCGCAGCAGCATCGGCACGTTCAGCGGAAAGCCTTCGCCGGCCGGGCGAAGATGGATATCGTAGCGCCGCCAGAGCTGCTTCCATGCGAGCGTGTGCGCGTCGGCGAGCGCATCGAACGTGCCGGCGCGCGAGATCGCCTTCGCCGCCGCGCGGCGCGGCTCCGAGATCGCCGGATCCCGCGACGTGTACAGCGAAACGATTTTCTCGATCGAGAGCGTTTGCCCCGGCTCGAGGGCGGCGTCGAGCTCCTCGGCAATATACCGCCGCTCCTCGATGCGCTCCACGGGCGGCCGAATGCGCTCGCCGTCGATCGACGCGCGCGTCCGCGCCGCGATCGCGACCTCGAGGCGCGACTGGCTCGTGCAGACGAGAAGATGAATTCCGTCGTCACCGGCATCGCCGGACGAAACCGGCTCGAGATGGCGGTTCGCGAACGGCTTGTAGAGTGCCGCACCGTCGTTGACGACGCGGCCGTCGATCCCCGAGCGCACGGTAAGCGTGCCGGACCAGTTCTCCGCGGTGATCGAAAGCTCGAGCCCGGCGAGATGCATGTCGGCCATCGACACGAAGCGCCGCTCCTCGAGCACGCTGCGCCGGCCGGCGCGGTCTTCGAAGCGGACGTGCCGGAGCAGCATCCCGCGGCGAAGGTCGAGCTCCTGGCGATAGTCGAGGATCCGCACGGCGCGAAGGTCGAACCAGTCGCCGTCCGCGTGCCGAAACGACAGCGACAGCCAGTTCGGAAAGTTCACGAGATCCTCGTTCTCGACCGTTCGGCCGGCGATATCGGTGCGCAGCCGGTTGTAGCCGCCGGCGATATACGTGCCGGGATAATGAGTGCCGTCCGCGGCCGCCCACGGCACGGCACCGCGGGTCTCGAAGTAGCCGTTGCCGAGCGCGCAGAGCGCTTCGCGACGGCCTTCCTGCGCGGGATCGAAGCTCTCGTACACGAGCGACCAGGCCGACGGCGCCTTCGACGCGACCTGGACCTGGCAGAGATCGGCGACGACGACGTCGGCGCCCGCCTCGCGCAGCGCCTGCGATCGGCCGCTGCGATCGACGCCGATGACGAGCCCGAACCCGCCGGCACGACCCGCGGCGACGCCGGCGAGCGCGTCCTCGACGACGACGGTGCGCTCGGGCTCCGCGCCGAGACGGCGTGCGGCCTCGAGGAACATGTCCGGTGCGGGCTTGCCGGCGAGACCCGAGCGCTCGAGGTCGATGCCGTCGATCCGGACATCGAAGAGCCGCGCAATGCCCGCCGCCTCGAGCACCGTCGCGCAATTTCGGCTCGACGAGACGACGGCCGTCTTGATGTCGTGATCGCGCAGGGCCTCGGCAAGGGAGATCGAGCTCGCGAACGTATCGACACCGTGCCGCGCGAGCTGCTCGGCGAAGTAACGGTCCTTGCGCCGCGCGAGGCCGTGCTGCGTCGCGGCTTCCTCCGGATCGTCGGCGTCTCCGATCGGAACGTCGATGCCGCGTGCCGCGAGGAACGCCGCGACGCCTTCCCGCCGCGGCTTGCCGTCGACGTGCTGCAGATAATCGTGGACGATGTCGAACGGCACGAGCGGCTCGCCGATGCGCTCCGCGTGCCGCTCGAGAAACTCGTCGAACAGCCGCTTCCACGCGGCCGCATGCACGTCGGCGGTGCGCGTCAGCACGCCGTCCATGTCGAACAGCACGGCGTCGTAGTCGCGCGGCGACAGGCTGACGAGCGCGGCATCGCCGCTCATCGCTGCTTCGCCGCGCCGCGCAGCCGGCCGACGGTCGTTTCGGCGCTCGACGTCCGCATCGGCACCATGATACGCATCCGGCGCCCGGGCAGCTCCGTCCGGCGGCTCCACGGTCGCGCTCCGTTCGATGTCCGCGACGCGCCAAGCAAGAAGCGTACCGGCGGCGAAGGCCGCGCTTGCAAGCGCGCGCACGCGTCGATACGGTGAAAGCGCACAGATCGACGAGCCGGAATGGAGCGAGTGCGATGATCGACCGGTCTTTGGCGGCTGCCGCGGTGCTGCTCGCATTGCTGCTCCCGGCGAGCGCGAGCGCCCAGCTCATGGGACTGCCGCGAGGCGACTTCACGTGGCACTGGGGAGACCCCGAAGGCGCGGCATCCGGCGTCAGGGATTTCCACGCGCGCGGCGCCGAAGGCGGATTCAACTGCACGCTCGACGGCGCGCTGCGCCTCGGCTCGCGCTACTCGCCGACCGATATCCGCCAGCTCGAAAGCGAGCTCAGCATCAGCCTGTATTTCATCCAGGCCGCGACGAACGCGATGAACCGGTTGGACTTCGAGCGCCAGCTCGAATGGGCCGTCCTCGAGTGCATCCAGCCGAAGGCGCGGGAACCGGATGCCGAGGCGCAGCAGGAACGGCTCGACAAGCTGCGCGAGCGCGCGCTCA
>CAYMAF010000089.1:0-11036 GCA_964388365.1 uncultured Gammaproteobacteria bacterium
GCGCCCGCGACGGTGCTCGAGGTCGGCGATCTCAAGATGGATCTGCTGCGCCGCGAGGTGCACCGCGGCGGCCGGAAGATCGACCTGCAGCCGCGCGAGTTTCAGCTGCTCGAATTCCTGATGCGCCACGCAGGCCAGGTCGTGACGCGCACGATGCTCCTCGAAGGCGTGTGGGACTACCACTTCGATCCGCAGACCAACGTGATCGACGTTCACGTGAGCCGGCTGCGATCGAAGATCGACCGCGATTTCCCGACGCCGCTGCTGCACACGGTACGCGGCGCAGGCTATCGCCTCGACACTGCGCCCTGACGGCGGCTCGGATGCGCCTGCCCGCGCTCTTCCGCACGACGATCTTTCAGCTGACGCTCGTCTACATGGCGCTGTTCGGCGCGTCCGTGCTCGCGCTGTTCACGTTCATCTATTGGTCGACGCTCGGCTATCTCGAGCGGCAGACGGAGGAGATCATCGAGGCCGAGATTCGCGGGCTGGCCGAGCAGGCCGAGCGGCGCGGGCTCGTCGGGCTCGCGGACGTGATCGACGAGCGCGTGCGCCGCGACAGCGAGCGCCGCTCGGTCTATCTGCTCACCGATGCGTCGCGAAGGCCGATTGCCGGCAACGTGACGCGCTGGCCCGAGCGGCTCGATCGGCGCGGACAGTGGGTCGACTTCCTGAAGACCGACAGCGAAGGCGGCTACACGCCGGTGCGCGCGCTCGTCCTCGGCGTCGGCCCCGGCTTTCGGCTGCTCGTCGGGCGCGACGTGCGCGAGCTCAAGCAGATCAACGCCGTGTTTCGGCGCGCGTCGGTCTGGGGCCTGGGGCTCACGATGGGCCTATCGCTGCTCGGCGGCCTCCTGATCGGCTTCAGCGCGCAGCGCCGGCTCGCGCAGATCAACCGCACGACCCGCCAGATCATCGCCGGCAACTTGAGCCAGCGAGTGCCGGTCACCGGCGCCGGCGACGAGCACGACGAGCTCGCGGAGAACTTGAACGCGATGCTCGACCAGATCGAGAAGCTGATGGCGGGCCTCCGGCACGTCGGCGACAGCGTCGCGCACGATCTGCGCAGCCCGCTCACGCGGCTGCGCACCCGGCTCGAATCGCTCGCGAGCGAACGGGTATCGAGCCGCGAGGATCTCGAGGAATGCGTCGTCCAGGCGGATGCGCTGCTTGCGACGTTCAATGCGCTGCTCCGGATCGCGCGAGTCGAGTCCGGCGCGTATCGCAGCGCGTTCGCGCCGGTCGATCTCGGGCGCATCGCGCAAGACGTCTGCGAGCTCTATCAGGCGGCGGCCGACGAGCGCGGCATCGTGCTCGAGTGCGATGCGCCGCGCGGCGCGATCGTCGTCGGCGATCGCGAGCTGCTCGCTCAGGCGCTGACGAACCTGCTCGACAATGCCGTGAAGTACACGCCGGACGGCGGCCGCATCGAAGTGCGGGTCGTCGCGGCGACGCACACGCATACGCTCGGCGTCGCGGACTCGGGCCCAGGAATCCCCGCGAGCGAGCGCGAGCGGATGCTCGAGCGTTTCACGCGGCTCGACGGCTCCCGCTCGCTGCCGGGCAACGGGCTCGGGCTCGCGCTCGTGAAGGCGGTGGCCGAGCAACACGACGGCCGGCTGATTCTCGGCGATCGGCAGCCGGGCCTCGTCGTCGAGCTCGAGCTGCCCGCGGCGGCCGCGGACGCGAGCGCGCGCGCACGCTGAGCGGCGCCGCGGCGCTCTGCGCGGCGCCGAGCGCGCGCCCCCTCCTTGCGGGCTTCAGCGGCGATTCAAACGCGGCGCGAGCGCCGTAAGCCACGCTTCGCGCTTACGCGCGTACGAGTACGATGCATTCGCCGGGCTCGTCGACGGCAGTCGCGCCGACTCGAGCGCGGCGACGTCCGCGGGCAGCGTCGGCCGCACTCGCCGGCGGTACAGCTCCGCGGCCATCGAGCCGTTGAACGCGACGAAGCGAATCCGCGGATGCGCGGCGAAGAACGCCGCAAAGTCGTTGATCACGATGCTCGACGGCACGATCGACGCATCGAGGCTGCCGCGCCGCTCGCCGCCGGCGAGCACGTCCCAGAGCGCGATACCGGACGCACGAAGACGCTCGAGCCGCTCCGGATACTCGAGCTCCGGCGCCGCGCCGCACAGCTCGCCCATGATCGGCCAAAACGTGTTGCGCGGCTGCGCGTAATACTGCTGCTGCTCGATCGAGCACACCCCGGGCAAACTGCCGAGCACGAGCACCTGCGCGTCGGGAGCCGAGACCGGCGGAAAGCCGCGCGCGAGCGGCGCGGCCCCGAGCTCGCGACGGCGTGCGCGCGGCGGCGCGGCCGAAGCCGTGCGGCGCTCGCGTGCGGCGGCGCGACTCCGCGCTCGGCTCACCACCGAAGCTCCCGATAATGCCCGTCGGCACGCAGCGAGCGCATTTGGCCGAGGATCCACGCGCGCCGCCGCTCGACATAGTCGCTCGGCCGGTCGACGTGGAGCCGTTTCGGGTTCGGCAGCACCGCAGCGAGCAACGCCGCCTGCTCGTCGCCGAGATCGCGCGCCGGGATGCCGAAATATTTGCGCGCGGCCGCCTCGACGCCGAACACGCCCTCGCCGAGCTCCGCGATGTTCAAATACACCTCGAGGATCCGTTCCTTCGGCCAGAACGATTCGATCAGCAACGTAAAGTACGCCTCGATGCCTTTGCGGACGAAGCTGCGTCCCGGCCATAGAAACAGATTCTTCGCGACCTGCTGGGTGATCGTCGACGCGCCCCGCAGCTCGCCGCCGGCGCGGTACGCAGCGACGGCCTTCTCGATCGACGCGAAGTCGAAGCCGTTGTGGGCGAGAAACCGCTGGTCCTCGGCCGCGATCACCGCATGCGCCGCGGCCTGCGAGATCGCGTCGCGCCCGACCCAGACGTGCGCCTGTGCGCGGATCGGCACCGACTGCTGGAGCATCATCGCGGTGACCGGCGGATCGACGTGCCGCAGCAGCGCGACCGCGCCGACGGTCCCGAGCACGCACGCGATCGCGAGCGCGGCGAGCGCCGCGAGTATCCGCCCCCTCCAAGATCGTCCGCGCTTGCCCGACGCCGCGCCGCGCCGCGGCCGCTTGCGCCTCGGTGCGCGCCTGTCCCGGCGTGCCACGAGCTTCCTCCTGTCATTGGCGATGCCGGCGCTCCCGGCCGGCGGGCATTACCGTAATACAAACTCGCGACGCGCGTCCCGGAGCATCGCGGCTCGCCGCCGACCGCGAGCCGACGCGGCGGCCGGCTGCGGGGACACGCTACAATCCGACCAGCGACGCGCACGATCGACCGGCGGCACGAGCCGCCGCGCAAGGAGCAGTTGACGCGTGAAACGACCGCGTTGGTTCGCCGAGCTCGGCATCCCCGAGGACTACGGCGTGAATCCGCCGTTGCCCGCGTATCGGGACGCGACCCGGCTCGAGGACGTCGAGCCGAACATTCTCGGACGCATGGAGCGGCTCGCGCCCGACACGGCCCGCGATTGGCGGGCGATGAAAGCCGCGGCGATGAAGGACGGCGTGCTTCTGCTGCTGGTCTCCGGGTTTCGCAGCATCGAGCGTCAGATCGCGCTGATTCGCGCGAAGCTCGAGCGCGGCGACACGATCGAGTCGATCCTCGAGGTCAACGCGGCTCCGGGCTTCAGCGAGCACCATACCGGCAGAGCGATCGACGTCGCGACGCCCGGCTGTCGGCCGCTGACCGAGGAATTCGAGCGCTCGGCCGCGTTCGAATGGCTGACGGAGCATGCCGAAGCCTTCGGCTTTCGCATGCCGTACGGGCGCGAGAACCCGTACGGATTCGGCTACGAGCCGTGGCACTGGTCGCAGCTCGGCATGCGCGGCAAGCGGCAGCCTTGAGCGAGACGATCCCGCGATGACCGAGACGGAGCGCGAACGCTGGGAGCGGCGTTACCGGGAAGGCGCGTATGCCGACCGAACGCACCCAACGGCGCTGCTCGCGGAATGGGAGCCGAGGCTGCCGCGCGGCCTCGCGCTCGACGTCGCGTGCGGCGCGGGGCGCAATGCGCTGTTCCTCGCGGCGGCCGGCCGGCGCGTCGACGCGCTCGACATCTCGCCGACCGCGCTCGAGCGCGCGCGACGCGACGCCGACGTGCGCGGCCTCGACGTCCGCTGGATCGAGGCGGATCTCGCGCCCGACCCGGACGCGGTCCTTCCCGACGGGCCGTACGACCTCGTCGTCCTCGTGCGCTACGTGCACCGCGGGATCCTCGCGCCGCTGTGGAAACGGCTCGCGCCCGGAGGCGCGTTGGTCTGCGAGCAGCACGTCGACTCGGAGCACGACGTCGTCGGGCCGAAGCGCGCCGAGTTCCGCATGCGCCCGAACGAGCTCCTGCGCGCGGCCGTCGCGCTCGGACCGGACGTCGAGGTCCGCAGCTACCGCGAAGGCCTCGTCGTCGATCCGGACGGCCGCCGAGCAGCGCTCGCCCAGCTCGTGTCGTTCCGCAGCGACAGTCTCCGCTGACGCGACGGCGCACGGGGCGCCGGCGTCGGCGAAATGCTATCGTCGCAGCGACCGCAGCCGCGCACCGGTCCCGATGCCATGACCCATTGCTCCTCGAAGCGCCGCACGATCGGCCTCGCGCTCGGCGGGTGGCTTGCGATCGCCGCGTCCTCGCTCGCGAAGGCGCCGTCGCACGACGCCCCCGAGCCGCGCCCGGAGGGCCCGGACGAGCTGCTGCTCGACGAGCTTGCGGCGCGCGGCGCGACGATCGGCCGCATCGAGATCATCGTGCAGAACGTGTTCGACACGAGCGATCCCGAGGAAAGCAAGCGTCTTTATCGCTGGGCGAACCGGGTGCACATGACGACGCGCAAGAGCGTCGTCGAGAGCATCCTGCTGTTCGACGAGGGCGACCGGCTCGAGCCGCGCCTCCTCGCCGAATCCGCGCGGCTGCTGCGCTCCCGCGATTTTCTCGTCGAGGCGTCCATCGAGCCGAGCGCGTATCACGAGAATACCAACACGGTCGACATTGTCGTCGTCGTTCGCGATGGCTGGTCGTTGTCGCCGGAGATCAAGCTCGGCCGCAACGGCGGCGAGAACGAATTCGGGCTCGGCCTCGAGGAAAGCAACCTGCTCGGCATCGGCAAAGGATTGACCGTCTCTTATTCGACGGACGTCGACCGTGACGAAGCGTTCTTCGCCTATTCCGACCCCAACGTTCGCGGCAGCCGCGCGAAGCTCGACGTCGTCTTCGCGAATACCAGCGACGGAGACCGGATCTCTGTGTCGGCGGGGCGTCCGTTCTACGCGCTCGATACTCGCTGGTCGGTCGAGGGGCTCGTGCTCGACGACGAGCGCGTCGATCCGATCTACGACCTCGGCGAGACGATCGACGAATTCGCGCACTTCCGCCGGGCCTGGTCGGTGCAAGGCGGCTGGTCCCGCGGCCTGCGCGGCGACCGCGCGCTGCGCTGGATCGGCGGGTTCACACGGGACGAGCACGAGTTTCGCGCGGCAGCGGATAAGCCCGCGCCGCTCCTCTTACCGCCGGACCGGGTGCTCGCGTATCCATGGCTCGGCTTTCAGATCGTCGAGGACGACTTTCGCGTGATGACGGAGCTGAACGATATCGGGCGGACCGAGGACGTTCCGCTCGGCCTGAACGTCAGCGCGACGGTCGGCTTCGCGTCCGAGATCTTCGGCGCGGATCGCCGGGCAGTGCTCGCGACGTTCGACGCCTCGAAAGGCTGGGAGCCGGGACCGGGCAAGCTGTTGCTGCTCGATGCGGCGGCGTCGACGCGCCGCGAACGCGGCCGCTACGTCAATTCCACGGTCTCGCTCGGGGCCCGCTACTACCAGCGCAATCTCGAGAACCATCTGTTTCTCACGAGCTTCGCGGCGACCGTCTCCGGGCGGCTCGATCCCGAGCAGCAGATCCTGCTCGGCGGCGACAGCGGCTTGCGCGGCTATCCGCTTCGCTATCAGGCAGGCAAGCACCGCGCAGTGCTGACGCTCGAGCAGCGCTTCTTCACGGACTGGTATCCGCTGCGGCTATTCAGGGTCGGCTACGCGGTATTTCTCGACGTCGGCCGCGTCTGGGGCAAGGACCCGCGCGCGAGCGCGCCCGTCGGGACGCTCGCGAATGTCGGCGCAGGGCTGCGCCTGACGTCGCCGCGCTCGAGCAGCCGGCAGGTCGTGCACATCGACCTCGCGACACCGCTGACGAAGAAGGACGCGATCGATTCGTGGCAGCTGACGGTCGAGACGAAGCGCTCGTTCTGATCGGCCCGCTCGGCGTCAGGCGGGGAAGGGCTTGCCGTCGATATCGATCGCACGCGGCAGCCGCCGAATCCGCTCGAGCCAGCGCGTGAGCGCCGGCCAACGGTCCGTGTCGTAGCCGGACGTCTTCAGGATCGATACCGGACCGAAAACCGAGATATCCGCGATCGTCGGAAACTCGAGCGCAAGCCAGTCGTGTTTCTCGAGACGCGCGTCGATCAGCGCAAGGATACGATCGCAGCGCGCGTCGATCTCCTCGTCGGCGAGCGTGATCGCATCCGGACGGCGAATCTTTGCGCGCTTCATCCACGGACCGTGGTGCACCTCGTTCGCGGACTTCGACAGCCACTCCGCGACCTTCGCCTCGCCCGCCGCATCCGACGGCAGCCACGTGCCCGACGCGTGCTTGCGCGCGAGGTAGACGAGGCACGCGTGCGAGTCGGCGATCGTGAAATCGCCGTCCTGCAACGCCGGCATCTGCCCGAACGGATTCAGCGAAAGGAACGGTTCCCGCTTGTGCTCGCCGCCGTACATATCGACATCGACGAGCTCGTACTCGAGATCGAGGATCGACAGAAACAGCCGGACCTTGTAGCCGTTGACCGAGCCCATCGTCGAGTGCAGCCGAATCATCGTTTCCCCCCGTGCATCTCGCCGTGCGGATCATAGCCGAATGATCGGCGTTTCGCGGGCACGGGCCGCTGCCGCTGCGGCCCGGCGTCAGAAGATCCGATTGAGGCTGACGACGAAGCGGTTGCGGTCGTACTCGAAGGTCTCGTCGCTCGACGAGTTCTCGCTGACCCGATATTGACCGAGGAGCTGCCACCCGGAGCGGAAGGCCCGGGAAGCGGTCAGGCTGAGCTGCGACAGCGATTCGTCGCGCGGCACCGGCAGCCTGCCGTACCGGCTCGTGCGCAACGAGCCTGTGACGCCGAGCGACCACGCCGCGCCGAGCCAATACTCGTAACCCGCGAACAGCTCGTGACGCTCCGGCGAGACGTTCGCGCCTTCCCGGTCGTTACGCTCGTGCACGTAGCCGAGCTCGAGCGTTCCGCGCACGCGGCGCTGCTCGAGCGCGACGCTGACGCGGTCGCGGCTTCCCTTCACGTACCGGTACTCCGGCGAAAGCTCGCCGACGTTGTCGCGCACGTAGCGCAACGACATCGCGGCACGCTCTCCGATGGGACGCCGGGCCGTCATCGACGCGCCGACCCGGTACTCGAACCCGTCGCCGGCCAGCAGGCTATAGGCATAGTGCGAGCCGGCATCGAGCTGCCAACCGCCCGCATCGAAGAGATACGCGATGCCGATCTGCACGCCGTCCTGATCGAACGACTCGGCCTCCGCGTAGCGCATCAAGTAGGCGCTCGCGTCGACACGCACGGCCCGCGCCCTACCGAGCCGCCCCCGAACGAAGCCGAACGCCTCGAGCATCGGGCTCGATGTCGAAAGGCCCGCGGGAAGGCTCGACTCGTCGACGAGCGCGACGTTGTCGTCGTAGCCGAGCGCGAAATCGAACAGGCCGATCCATGCGGCCTTCGCAGCCGGCACGATCGGCTCCGCGGGGGCGGTCCGCTCGAGCATCTGGTCGGCGAGCGCGGCGACCGCCGGATCGCTTCCGGCCCGGGCGCTCTCGAAAGCCTGACGCGCCTCGACGGGGCGAGCCTGCCGGATCAGCGTGAGCCCTACGTTGTACTCGGCGAGCGGCCGCATCTCCGGGTATGCGGCCGCAAGCTCGCGAAAGATGCGCTCGGCCTCGGCAAACTCGCCGAGCCGGTAATAGCTGACGCCGCGGTTGTAGTCGACGGCCGGCCCCGTCATGCCGGCCTCCTTCGCGGCGTCGAAGCGAGCCGCGGCCGCCGCGTAATCGCCTTCGGCGAACGCCGCGCTCGCTTCCGCGAACAGCGCGCTCGGATCGGCAGCCGGCATGCCCACCGCGACGCCGGTCGTGCCAGCGATCCAAACCGCGACTGCGATACGGAAGCGTCGTCTCATCCCGTTGCTCCCCGATGCCGTCTCGCGAACGGCCGTCCTCGTCGGACGCGGCGCCGTCCGGTCGAGACGAGCCGGGCCCCGTCGTGACCGCGAAGCCCATGCAAAAGACCGGCCGACGCCGGGCGTCGGCCCCGGCGGCATGGGCAAGCGTAGCAAGGGAAGCCGGGGAACCGGACCTGTCGCCCACCGGCGCCATCGGAAGCCGGGAACCCGACGGCGCTACGGACGCTCCGGATCCGGCAGTGCGAAATCGCCGCGATCGAGGGCCGATTCACGTTCCGGCGCATTGCCATGGTCGGAGCGATCCAGCGCCTCGGGCCTGTCCGTCCGGTCACGGGCCTCGTCGCGCCCCCGGCCGTCGCGCGCCGTGTCCGCGCCTTCGGACCGCCGGCCTCGCTCCGGAAGATCCCGCCGATCCGGCCGCGGGACATCCGCCGCCCGGTCGCGGCCCGGCCGCTCGTCGCGGGAGAGCCGGTCGGATACCGCGTCGGGCCGACCGCGGCCGAGGTCCTCGCGGACCGCGGTCTCCGGACGGTCGAGGCTCTCGGCGGCGTCGCGCGCGGAGCTCAGCGTCCGCAGATCGTCGTGATCCCGGCCGGTCGCCAACGGCTCGAGCACGGTCGCCCCGCCGGCGATCGCGGCTCCGGACCCGCTCGTCGGCACCGGCGCGCCGCCGGCCGCCCCGACACGCGCGGCCGCGGCACGGCGCGTCTCCTCGGAGCCGACTCCACCCCGATCCGCGACGTCCCGCGCGCGGGACTCCGCGACACGGGCGCGCACGGCTTCCGGAAGCTCGATGACCCGCGTGACCGCATCCGGCCGGGTCGCCCCTTCGGGCAGCAGCCGCATCGTGACGTCGAGGTTATCGATGTCCTCGTCCGGCACGGCCTCCTGGGCGGCCGCGAGCGAGACGGCCGCAAGCGCGAGCAGCGCGCCGGCGTAGAGCCGACCCCGAAAGCAACGATGCAAGAAGCTCATTCTCGACTCGGCTCGCGCCGCCCTATCCCCGTCCGTCGAACGCCGCGTACGACGCCGGCCGACGTTTCAATTTCCGCAACTCGAACTCAGGCTTCCGTCCCGCGGACGTCGACGACGAAGGTTCTCCGCCGGTGGCCGTGTTGCACCTCGACGAGCAATTGCCCGCCCTCGGCCGCGGTCGCGACGAGCGGCAGCGTCAGCTGGTTCGCGCCCGCCTCGAGATCCGTTCGCCACCGCAGCTCGCGCTGCCCGGCGAGCCCGCCGAGGCCGATCGAGCCGGTGAGCACGACGCGGATCTCCGCATCCCGCAGCGCCGCCGGCGCATCGACGGAGATGCTGACGTCCCGCACCTCGTGCAGCGCCAGCGTCACGAGCGGTGTCGTCGACGCCGCCGGCGCGGCCTCCGGCTCGCCACGCTCGACGACGAGCACGGCCCACGCGAGGGCCGCCGCGATCGCGGCCGAGCCTGCCCCGACGGCGAGGCCGGCCAGGAACCCGCCGCGACGCCGCGCGGGCCGCGGCGGCACGTCCGCGGCGGCCCCTCGGGTCGCCGCGGCGACCGCGCGCGCGAGCGCGCCCGGCCGCGGCGGCGGAATGCTTCGCCCGCGCTCGGCGCGCAGCAGCCCCGCGGCATACTGCGCGTCGCGGCAGCTCGTGCACTCCTCGAGGTGCGCCATCGCCGCACGGCGCTCGTCCGGACGCCCGGCTGCGGCATCGATCAGGAGCGCCTGAACGTCGTCACACCTCATCGCTCTCCTCCGGCGCCGCGCGTCGCGGGCAACGCCCCGTCGCCGTCCTGGCGGAGCAGCTTGCCGAGCCTCGAGCGCGCCCGATGCAGGCGCGACTTCAGCGTGCCTTCCTTCAGGCCGGTGATCTCCATCAGCTCCGCCAGCGTATAGCCCTCGATATCGTGCAATGCAAGCAACGTTCTCTGATTTTCGTCGAGCCGCCTCCACGCGCGATCGAGCCGCTGCGTCCACAGCTCCGACTCGGTCTCCTCGAGCGGGCCCGGGCGATCCGAGACGAAGCGCGCCGCGTCGGTCGTCTCGAGCGAATCGACGTGGTTGCGCTCGAAGCGCCGCAGCTGATCGATGAAGATCCGGCGCATCACGCACAGCAGCCAGCTATGCGGCTGGTCGAGCCGCTCGAGCTCGTCGAGGCGGGGAAAGGCCCGGACGCAGACTTCCTGCACGAGATCTTCCGCATCGGGGACCGAGCGCGTGAAGCGGTAGGCCGTGCGGTACAGCATCGCGTAATGCCGGCCGATCAGCGCCTCGAACCGCTCGACCTTCGACTTGCCTCCTTGAATCAGTGTCAGCCGGGCCATTCGAGTCCTCGAGGTCGTCACTTCGCTAACACGGCCGAGCGAGGGTTTCGTTCCCGATATCCTGCAGGACGCCTATGACCGCGTCGCGTCGGGCGAGCGGCCGCGCGAGCGCCCGGCCGATGCGGCCAGTGTACGGGGAGCCGTCCGCTCCCGATACCCGGCCGCGGCCGAGCCCGGACCCCCTTGGGCGATCGGGCACGGAGCGAAACGACGGGCCGCGAAGCGGCCGCTTCGCGAGGCAGTCCTCTTTTCCCCTATAATGCGCGTCCTGCTCGCCCCGCGCTGCCCGCGCCAACGCTGATGGATCCCACGGCCCGTCTTCGCAACATCGCGATCGTCGCCCATGTCGATCATGGCAAGACGACGCTCGTCGACAAGCTGCTGCAGCACTCCGGCACCGTCGACAAGCGCGTGCCGCTGCCCGAGCGCGTCATGGACTCGAACGATCTCGAGCGCGAGCGCGGCATCACGATCCTCGCGAAGAACA
>CAYMAF010000090.1:0-11035 GCA_964388365.1 uncultured Gammaproteobacteria bacterium
AACAGGCTCGTCACCATCGCGAGAAAGACCCAGAGGCCGACCTTCGGCGCCGACGACGTCAGCCCGTCCTGACTGCCCGGGATCACGCCCTGCTCGGCCCACGGCTTCGCCTTGAGCCGCTGCACGAGGAGCCACCAGACGGTGATCCCCGTCAGCATCGCGATCGTCAGCGCCGTCAGCATCGCGTCGGCCCTCCGCGGGCTATGCCGTCGCTTTCGCTTCCTGCGGCGGCTCGTTCTGCGGGATGAAGTCCCGGCTCGCGCCGGGGACGCTGTAGTCGTACGCCCAGCGGTACACGACCGGAAGCTTCGGGCCCCAGTTGCCGTGCTTCGGCGGATTCTCCGGCGTCTGCCACTCGAGCGTCGTCGCGCGCCACGGGTTCGTCTCCGCGGGCTTGCCGTGCTTCAGGCTATAGAAGACGTTGATCAGGAAGATGATCTGCGCGAGCGCAACGATGATCGCGGCGATCGTGATGCCCTGGTTCGCGATCACGCCGGATTCCGGCAGCACGTCGGTCGTGCCGTACGCATAGTAGCGCCGCGGCATGCCGAGAATGCCGAGATAGTGCATCGGCAGATAGATCGCGTACGTGCCGAGAAACGTCATCCAGAAATGGACGCGTCCGAGCGTCTCGTTCGCCATCTTCCCGGTCATTTTCGGGAACCAGTGATAGATCGCGCCGAACAGCACCATGACCGGGGACACGCCCATGACCATGTGGAAGTGGCCGATCACGAAGTACGTGTCCGACAGCGGCAAATCGACGGTCACGTTACCGAGGAACAGGCCGGTGAGACCGCCGTGCACGAACGTGAAGATGAATCCCGTCGCCCAGAGCATCGGCAACGTGAAGTGGATATCGCCGCGCCATAGCGTGAGGATCCAGTTATAGACCTTGATCGCGGTCGGCACGGCGATGATCAGCGTCGTCGTCGCGAAGAAGAAGCCGAAGTACGGGTTCATGCCGCTGACGTACATGTGATGCGCCCAGACGACGAACGACAGTGCGCCGATCGCGACGAGGGCCCAGACCATCATCCGATAGCCGAAGATGTTCTTGCGCGCGTGCGTCGACAAGAGGTCCGAGACGATGCCGAACGCCGGCAGCGCGACGATATAGACCTCCGGATGCCCGAAGAACCAGAAGAGGTGCTGGAACAGGATCGGGCTGCCGCCGTCATTGCCGGTTTCCGAGCCCATCGAGAGCAGCGCCGGCATGAAAAAGCTCGTGCCGATCACCCGGTCGAGCAGCAGCATGATCGCCGCGACGAGCAGCGCCGGGAACGCGAAGAGGCCGAGGATCGTCGCGACGAAAATGCCCCACACCGACAGCGGCATTCGCATCAGCGTCATCCCTCGGCAGCGGGCCTGGAGTATCGTCGTCACGTAATTCAGGCCGCCCATCGTGAACGCGACGACGAAGATCGCTAACGAGACGAGCATCAGCACGATGCCCCAGTCGACGCCGGACGTGCCCTCGGCGATCGCCTGCGGCGGGTACAGCGTCCAGCCCGCGCCGGTCGGGCCGCCCGGCACGAAGAAGCTCGCGATCAGCACGAGGACCGAAAGGAGGTACACCCAGAAGCTCAGCATGTTCATATACGGGAAAACCATGTCCCGCGCGCCGCACATGAGTGGAATCAGGTAGTTGCCGAAGCCGCCGAGGAAAAGCGCCGTCAACAGATAGATGACCATGATCATTCCGTGCATGGTCACGAATTGGTAGTAGCTGTACGGCGTGATGAACGAGAACGTTTCCGGGAAGCCGATCTGGAGCCGCATCAACAGCGACAGCCCGAGCGCGATGAGGCCGACGAATATCGCGACGCTGCCGTACTGGATTGCGATGACCTTGTGATCCTGGCTCCAGATGTACTTCGTCACGAAGGTATCCGGATCGTGGAGATGGTGGTCCCGGTCGGCGATTGCGACGTAAGCCATGAGCACTCCCCTCGTCGGCCGCCGAAGGCGCGGCCGCGTCATCTCATCCAGTCAAGATCGATAGCCCCTCGGTTCTTTCCTCCGGCTCAGAGCGTGTTGATGTACGCGATGACGTCCTCGATCGCGCGGTCGGTGCGCAAGCTCGCCGCCATCATCGCCATCTGAGCTCCGTAAAGGTCGTCGGCGTGAGCGCCGCGCACGCCGTCACGGAAATACTCGAGCTGCCGCTTGAGATACCAATCGCTCATCCCGGCGAGGCGCGGCGCCTTCGTGCTCCAGACGCCGCGGCCGTCGCGCCCGTGGCAGCCGGCGCACGTCGCATAAAGTGCCCGCCCGCGCGTCGGATCGCCGCCGATCGTCGGCTCGGCGGGCCGATCGGGCAGGGATTCGACGTAGGCGGCCACGTCCGCGATCGTTTGCTCGGTGGCCAGCGTGCTCGCCATCGGCGCCATCTGCATCCCATACGGGTCGCGCGGGTCCGCGCCGCGGAGACGTTGCTGATAGAGCCGAATCTGCCGTTTCAGGTACCACGGCTCCTGGCCGGCGATCCTCGGCGCGTTCAGCGTCGGATTGCCTTCGCCTTGCGCGCCGTGGCACGCGCTGCATACCGCGTACGTGGCCGCGCCGGCCTGCGGATCGCCGGCCGGCCGCGCGGCCGTGTCCGAGTAGGTCGGCTGCTCGGCGAGCCACGCTTCGAAGTCCGCGTGCTCGTCGACGACGATGCGGCCGCGCATCGCGAAATGCGCAATGCCGCAAAGCTCCTCGCAGAGCAGCTCGTACGTGCCGGCCCGTGTCGGCGTGAACCACTGATACGTGACCACGCCGGGCACGAGGTCCATCTTCGAGCGGAACTGCGGAACGGCGAAGTTGTGCAGCACGTCGGACGAGCGCAGCAGCAGGTGGATCGGCCGATCGAGCGGGAGATGCAGCTCCGGATTCTCGACGAGGATATCGTCCTGCCCGGCCGGGTCGTTGGGATCGAGGCCGAACGGATTGTCGACGCTCATGTGGCGCACGTCGGTCCGTCCGAGCTGGCCGTCGCTGCCCGGGAACCGGTAGCTCCAATGCCACTGCTTGCCGAGCGCCTCGACGACCATCGCCTCCTCGGGCACGCGGACGAAGTCGCCCCAGACGAACAGGCCGGGCGTCAGCATCGCGGCGACGCCGAGCGCCGTGATCGCCGTCAGCGAAAGCTCGAGCTTCTTGCTTTCGGGCTCGTAGTGCGCCTTATGCGCCTTACGATGCCGGTACTTGATCAGGCAGTAGGCGGTGAAGAGGTTGACCGCGACGAAGACGACGCCGCAGACCCAGAACGTCACGCCGACGGTGAAGTCGACGGCGCCCCAGTTCGATGCAAGGGGGGTGAAATACCAGGGGCTCGCGAAGTGAAATATTAGGGACCCCACGACCAGCAGGACGATGACGGCGGCCAAAGCCATATCGCATGCACCCCCAAGCTCTCGTTGCGGCGCGGCCGTTCGGCCGCGCGGCTGTTAACGAATGGTGTGCTGGTCCCTAGATCAGCTCGATCACTCCACCTCGAACTTCCTGTCTACGCGTCGCTGGTTCCTATGAACTTCCTGTCCTCTACCGGGACCGGTTCTCGACCTTACTCGACGATGAACTTGCCGTGCATCAGCGCGAAATGGCCGGGAAACGAGCAGAAGAACGTGTAATCCCCGCCCGGCTCGAGCTTCGAAAGGTCGAACGTCACGGAGGTCTCCTCGCCGCCGCCGATGACCTTCGTTGCGGCGATCACTCGGTCGTCGCCGGCCGGCAGGTAGTCCGGAGCGCCCGCGGCCTGGCCCGCTTGCGCGACGGGCATGTAGTCCGCGGTCGTCGTGAGCACCCAGTTGTGCCCCATGATGTTCGCGCCCAGCTGGCCGACGTGCACGAGCGTGACCGTGACCTGCTCACAGCTCGAGCTGACGCGCATCTCCTTCAAATTGAACTGGATCTGATCGTTGCCTTCGATCCTCAGGTCGCACTCCTGGGCGAAGCTCGGCGCTGCCGCCGCGAGACCGATGAGCCCGATCACGATCGTCAAACGTTTCATGGAGTTCCCTCTGAAGTTGAGCGTACCGTTCCCTAGTTGAACCCGATCAATGTTAACAGACCCTTAATGGGCGGTCATGGCAGCGCGCCAATAACCTCGCGTACGCGATGATCGGAGGTTCGATGATTGCGGCAGGCCGGGGCCGCTGTCAACGGCGACGAGACTCGAGCGGGAAGGCGGCCGCTACGCCGGCTCGCGCGTCTCGAGATACGCGTGCTCCGAGATGCGCTGCCAGCGCTCGGACTGCGCCATGAAGGCCCGATACGACTCCCACACCTTCGCGGCGACCGGATCGCGTGCCGTCAGGTCCTCGATGACCTGCAGCGTCAGCCGCTTGAGCTCGGCGAGCACCGGCGCCGGGAACGGGAGCACCTCGACCGACTCGTCCTCCTCGAGCCGCTTCAGCGACTGGGCGTTCCGGGTCATGAACTCGGCCGTCATGTCCGTGTTGACCGCCTGGCACGCGACCTCGACGATCGCTTTGAGGTCGTCCGGCAGGCGCTCCCACGCGCTGCGGTTGATCATGCACTCGAGCGTCGGCCCGGGTTCCTGCCAGCCGGGATAGTAGTAGTACCGAGCGGCCTGATGGAGACCGGCGGCGACGTCGTTGTACGGACCGACCCACTCGGCCGCATCGATCGTGCCGTTCTGCAGCGCGGTGAAGACCTCGGACCCCGGGAGGTTGACCGGGGTGCCGCCGGCGAGCCGCAGCACCTCGCCGCCGATGCCGGGAATCCGCATCTTCAGGCCGCGCAGATCCGCGACGCTTTCGATCCGGCGGTTGAACCACCCGCCGGTCTGCACGCCGGTATTCCCGGCCGGAAACGGGACGAGATTGAACGGCGCGTAGACCTCGCGCCAGAGGTCGAGACCGCCGCCGTAATACAGCCAGCCGTTCATCTCGTGCGCGGACAGGCCGAACGGGATCGACGCGAAGAACTGCGCGGCCTCGGACTGCCCTCGCCAGTAGTACGCGGCGCCGTGGCCCATCTCGACGGTGCCGCGCGAAACCGCGTCGAAGACCTCGAACGCGGGGATCAGCTCTCCCGCGGCGTAGACGCGCACTCGCAGCCGCCCGCCGCTCATGCGCTCGAGATAATCTACGAGCCGATTGACGGCGGTGCCGAGGCCCGGGAAATTGGGCGCCCAGGTCGTGACGATCCGCCACTGGAATCGCTCGTCGCTGCGGGCGCTCCCCGCGCCGTTATCCGTGCTCGACGAGCACGCGGTCAGCGCGGCGGCGCCGCCGACGCCGGCCAGGAAATCGCGGCGTTTCATGAATCCTTCTTCTGGCTGCCGTAACGTGGGCGCTACTAATAGCAGATCCCTGGGGGGGCGCACAGAGCAACGAGGATGACTCCACTTTTCTTTGCTGGATGGGCCCGGTCCGTACTCTGATCTCCACTTTTGTGGCTGCACCCGAGTTGTGGGGAATTGGCGTTGCTCGATGGGAATGCTGCGCATCCTGGTGGATATATGGCGCCGATGCGCGTAAGAATTTGCGCGCTAGTGGAGCGAGGACAAGCCGTCCGTGTGTGGGGACGGCGGGCTCCACGCTCCTCGGCATGTGGAATAATGGGCCGGGCGCCGACGGGGAGGTCCCCGTCGTGCTTTTCGCGCCACCAGGCCGACGTTCCGCTCCCCCCTAGGCGGACCGTTCGCCGCGCTCGAGGCGGTCGGCGCGGTTCCGAAGCCGGGGGCTCGCGGCGCTCTGGCGAGGCGAGGTCTGGCGTCGCGCATCGGGTCGAGTTCTGGTCATTACGGCCGCTTCTGACGGGAGCCTTTCACGGCGGCGAATTCATGATTGGTCTATTGCAGCGCGTCAGCCGCGCGTCCGTGACCGTCGATGGCGAGGTCATCGCGCGGATCGGCCAAGGGCTTTTGGTTCTCGTCGGCGTCGAGCGCGGCGATGGCGAGGCCGAGGCGAAACGCTTGGCCCAGCGGCTGGTCGAATATCGGGTGTTCCCGGACGAATCGCGGCGGATGAACCGCAGCGTCGCCGACGTCGGCGGCCATCTTCTGCTCGTGCCGCAGTTCACGCTTGCGGCCGATACCCGCAAGGGCACGCGGCCGGGGTTCTCGACCGCGGCCGAGCCGGCGCTCGGCGCCGCGCTGTTCGACCGGCTCGTCGACGAGACCGCGCGGCTCGGCGTGCCGACGGCACAGGGGCGCTTCGGCGCGAACATGGACGTCGAGCTCGTGAATGTCGGCCCGGTGACGTTCTGGCTGCACGTGCCGCCCCGCGCCTGACCGCGCCGGCGCGGCCGCTCTTTGGCGTATCATGAGGGCTCATTTGCCCTTTGGAGGGATCGAGATGGGACTCGGCGGTGTCAGCATCTGGCAGCTCCTGATCGTCCTGCTGATCGTCGTGCTGATCTTCGGGACGAAGCGCCTGAAGACCCTCGGCGGCGATCTGGGCGGGGCGCTCAGAAGTTTTCGTAAGGCAATGGAGCACGACGACGACAAGGAGCGCGTCGACGACGCGAAGCGCCTCGAGGCCGACGCGTCGAAGCAGGCGCCGGACGCCGAGTTCGGCGAGCAGAAGGACAAGGCGTCGCAGGCCTGAGCGCGCGGCGCGAATCGTCTCCCTGACGGCACGTAACGATGTTCGACGCCGGCTTCTCCGAGCTGCTGCTGATCTTCGTGATAGCGCTCCTGATCCTGGGTCCCGAGCGGCTGCCCCGCGTCGCGGCCCAGCTCGGCCGCTGGATCGCGAAGGCGCGGCGCACGGCGAACCAGCTCCGCTGGCAGCTCGAGCGCGAGGTCGCGCTCGACGAGGTCTACCGCGCGCAGCCGAAGAAGCCGTCCGGGACATCGACGCCCGCGCCCGGGACGCAGGCGTCCGGCACCGACTCGCCAGCCCCGTCCAGCGTTCCGTCGGAAGCCGCCGGCGCTGCGGCGCCGGAGACCGAGTCCGATCCTTATGACTCTGGGACGCCGGCCGCGGAGCGCGACGCCCCAGTGCCCCAATCGCAGAGCTCGTCCGCGAACCGCGACGGCTCACGCGACCCGGGCTCGGCCGGCGAATCGGCGCCGGCTAGCGGAGCGGAGGATGAGGTGGCGCCTGCGAATCGGACCGCGGGCGCAGGATGAGCGACGTGACTCACGGTCTCGAGGAAGAGGAGCAGCTCGCCGAAGGCACGCTGGTCTCGCATCTCGTCGAGCTGCGCTCTCGGATCATCAAGGCGATGGCCGCGGTGCTCGTCGTCTTCATCGTCCTCGTGCCTTTCGCGCAGGAAGTATTCACGCTCGTCTCCGAGCCGCTGCGAAGCGCGCTTCCGGAAGGCTCGGATCTGATCTCGACGAAGCCGGCCGGCCCGTTCCTGACCCCGTTCATGACGACGCTGTTCGTCGCGCTCTTCATCGCGATGCCCGTCGTGCTCTATCAGGTCTGGGCATTCGTCGCGCCCGGCCTCTACCGGCACGAGAAACGATTCGCGGTGCCCCTGCTCGTGTCGAGCATCATTCTGTTTTATGCCGGCATCGCGTTCGCCTATTACGTCGTGTTCCCGCTGATGTTCGCGTTCTTCGCGGCCGTGACCCCGGAAGGGGTCGTGATGATGACCGACATCGGCGAGTACCTGAGCTTCGTGCTGACGCTGTTCCTCGCGTTCGGCGTGTCGTTCGAGGTGCCGATCGCGACCGTGATGCTGATCTGGACCGGCCTCGTCGACGCGCGCAAGCTTCGCGCGGCGCGTCCGTACGTGTTCCTCGGCGCGTTCGTGATCGGCATGTTCCTGACGCCGCCCGACGTGATCTCGCAGACGCTGCTCGCGCTGCCGATGTACTTGCTGTACGAGACGGGCCTCGTGATGGCTAGATTCCTGTTGCCCGAGAAGATGAAACCGGTGGAGGAAGAGGGCTGAGACGCGAGAGCGGGACCGCGCCGGCAGTGCCGGACGAAAACGGACTCGGCAACAGCGAGCGGGGCCGCTGATGCAGCCGGACACCGCCGTCGCGCCGGCTGCTGCGGCCTCTTCGCGAGAGTTTCTCGGTCATCCCCGCGGCCTCGCGACGCTGTTCTTCACCGAGATGTGGGAGCGCTTCAGCTACTACGGCATGCGCGCCCTGCTCGTGCTCTTCATGGTGGATCAGATCGAGCGCGGCGGCCTCGGCTTCACCGACCAGACGGCGACGGCGATCTATGGCCTCTACACGGCCGCGGTCTACGTCGTCGCCGTGCCCGGAGGCTGGATCGCGGACCGGCTCTGGGGCGCTCAGCGCGCCGTCTGGTTCGGCGGCATCGTGATCATGACCGGGCACTTCGTGCTCGCGATTCCCGGCATCACCTCGTTCTTCTTGGGCCTGATGCTCGTCGTGCTCGGCACGGGGCTCCTGAAGCCGAACATCAGCGCGATCGTCGGCGAGCTTTATCCGGCGGGCGATCCGCGCCGAGACGCCGGCTTCACCATTTTTTACATGGGCATCAATCTCGGCGCGGCGATCGGACCGCTCGTCTGCGGCTGGCTCGCGCAGGCGAACTGGCATTACGGCTTCGCTGCCGCCGGCGTCGGGATGCTCGCGGGCCTCGTCCAGTTCGCGCTGACGCGCGGCGCGCTCGGCGACGCCGGCCGCGAGCCCGGCGCGATGGCGACGCCGCGGGTCAAGCGGATCGCATGGGGCGCGGTTGCGGCAACGGTCGCCCTCGCGCTCGTGCTGCTCTGGGCCGGCGTCACCGGCCTCGTCGGATTCGATGCGGCGCTGCTTGCACGCTGGGCGGCGCTCGCGACCGCGGTAGCGACCGTCGGCTACTTCGCGCTCGTATTCGTCGCCGGAGGCCTCGATCGCGCCGAGCGCAACCGCATGATCGTGATCCTCGTGCTGCTCTTCGGCTGCGCGATGTTCTGGGCGGGATTCGAGCAGGCCGGCTCGTCGCTCAATCTCTTCGCATTGCGCCATACCGAGCGGACCTTCGGCGGCTTCACGATCCCGGCCGAATGGTTCCAGTCGTTGAATCCGATCTTCATCATCACGCTCGCGCCGATCTACTCGATGATCTGGGTCGCTCTCGCGAGGCGCCATCTCGAGCCTTCGGCCCCGGCGAAATTCGCGTTCGGGCTGATCCTGCTCGGGGTCGGCTTCGCGATCATGATCGGCGCGGCGTCGCTCGTCGCCGCCGGTAACACGGTGCTCCCGACGTGGCTCTTCTTCACGTATCTGCTGCACACGATGGGCGAGCTTGCGCTGAGCCCGGTGGGCTTGAGCTCGGTGACGAAGCTCGCGCCGCGGCGCTACGTCGGGCAGATGATGGGTCTATGGTTCATGGCGTCCGGCCTCGGCAATATCATCGCCGGCGTCATCGCGGGACGCTTCGACCCCGAGCAGCTCGAGCAGATGCCGGCGCTCTATACGCAGATCGTGCTGACGACGGTCGGCTGCGGCATTCTGATCGCGGTCCTCGTGAAACCGTTGAAGCGCTTGATGGGCGATGCGAAGTGATCGAAGAAGCCGCTCGCAGCGAGCCCCGATAGCCGACGTGACGTGAGTTGCCGATGAGCCGTATTCCCGATCCGTTACCGCAGTTGACCGTCAAGGCGATCGTGCTCGGCGTCGTGCTGTCCGCGGTGCTCGCGGGCGCGAACGCGTATCTCGGCCTCTTCGCGGGTCTCACGGTGTCCGCATCGATTCCGGCGGCCGTGATCTCGATGGCGATCCTGCGCTTCTTCCGCGAATCGAACATCCTCGAGAACAACGTCGTGCAAACGGCCGCGTCCGCCGGCGAGTCCCTCGCCGCCGGCGTGATCTTCACGCTGCCCGCGCTGATCATGCTCGGCTACTGGAATGTGTTCGACTACGTGTGGGTTTCCGTGATCGCCGGGATCGGCGGCCTGCTCGGCGTCGCGTTCACGATTCCATTGCGCCGCTCGCTGATCGTCGACCTGAAGCTCGCGTATCCCGAGGGCACGGCGACCGCCGAAGTGCTGAAGGTCGGCGACGACCCGAGCCGCGGCGCGCTCTATCTCGGCGCCGCGGCGATCGTCGGCGCGCTCGCGAAGCTCGCCGAGACCGGCCTCAAGCTTTGGCCCGCGACCGCGCAGTCGGCGGCGTACGTCGGCTCGAGCACGATCGCGTATATCGGCTCGAACTTGTCGCCTGCGCTGATCAGCGTCGGCTACATCGTCGGGCTCAACATCGCCGTGCTGGTCTTCGTCGGCGGCGCGATCTCTTGGTACGTCGCGATCCCACTGTATTCGACGTTCGCGATCGAGCCCGGCTCGCCGCTCGCCGAATCGCTCGCGTCCGGCGCGTCGGCGTCGGATCTCGCGTTCCAGATCTGGTCGACGCAGGTCCGTTATCTCGGCGTCGGCGCGATGCTCGTCGGCGGCGTCTGGGCGCTGATCTCGATGCGCGGCTCGCTGTTCGGCGGCATCGTCGCGGGGCTGAAGAGCGCGCCGCGCAGCGTCGGCGCGGCCGCGGTCTACGATCACCGCGAGCACGATACGCCGATGCGTCTCGTGCTGCTCGGTATCGCGGTGCTGACGCTGCCGCTGTTCGCGCTATACCAGGCCGTCGTCGGAACGGCTGGCATCGCGCTCGCGATGACGCTCGTGATGCTCGTCGCCGGCTTCTTATTCTCGGCCGTCGCCGCGTACATGGCGGGGCTCGTCGGCTCGTCGAACAACCCGATCTCCGGCGTGACGATCGCGACGATCCTGTTCACGTCGCTGCTGCTGCTCCTTTTGATGGGGCGGGGCGCCGAGGGCGGCGCAGCCGCGGCGATCATGGTCGGCGCGGTCGTCTGTTGCGCGGCCGCAATCGGCGGCGACAACATGCAGGACCTCAAGACCGGTCATATCGTCGGCGCGACGCCGTGGCGGCAGCAGCTCATGCAAGGCGTCGGCGTGATCTCTGCGGTGCTCGTGATGGCGCCGATCCTGAATCTGCTGCTCGAGGCGTACGGCATCGGCGCGCCGACCGCGGCGCGGCCGAACTCCCTGAACGCGCCTCAGGCGACGTTGATGGCCTCGGTCGCGCAGGGCGTGTTCGGCGGCGGCCTGCCGTGGAACATGGTCGCGTACGGCGCCGCGATCGGCGTCG
>CAYMAF010000091.1:0-10671 GCA_964388365.1 uncultured Gammaproteobacteria bacterium
AGGTCATCGTCACCGCGCAGCGGCGCGAGCAAGCGCTGCAGGACGTCGGCGCGGCGGTCTCCGTCGTCGGCGCCGAGCGCCTCGAGATGCAGCAGATCGATACCCTCGAGGATTTGCAGTTCGCCGTGCCGAGCATCACGCTCGGCAACGATTTCAATATGGCGAAGCTTTTCATTCGCGGCGTCGGCGCGAACACGTCGACGACGGGCAGCGAGACGGGCGTCGCGATGCACGTCGACGGCGCGGTCATCTCGCGCGCCGAGGCGCAGCTCACGTCGCTCTTCGATATCGAACGCGTCGAGGTCGTGCGCGGACCGCAAGGAACGCTCTACGGCCGCAATGCGGTCGGCGGCTCGGTGAATCTGATCACGAGGAAGCCGACGTCCGAGTTCGAGGGCTACGGGCGCGTGACCGTGGGCAATTACGACCAGCTCGATATCGAGGCCGCGTTCAGCGGCCCGATCAGCGATCGTGTGCTCGGCCGGCTTGCGGTGAAGAGCGACTCGCACTCGGGCTTCGGCGACAACCCGGTCACCGGCCGCGACGTCGACGATCTCGATCGGCAAATGGTGCGCGGCCACTTGCAGTTCCTCGCGTCGGAAGCGATCGACTGGCTTCTGACCGGCGAGATGTACACGCAGCGCGATGCGTCGCGAGCGTTGAAGTTCCGCGCCGAGAGCTATCCCGACGTGCCGCGGCTCGCATCGCCGGGCGGCGGAGGCTATGCGGCCGAGCCGCGGGATCTCGCGTCCGAGTTCGACCCGGAAAGCGTCACCGAGACGTGGGCCGTGACGTCGACCGTCGACTGGCGGTTCAATGACCGGATCACGCTGCGGAACATTTCGAATTACCGCGACTTCGAGGGCTACATCCAGCAGGATCTCGATCTTTCCGCGGTCGTCAGCAGTCTCGCGACGAACAACTTCAATACGAGCGTGCAGCGGCGCGACGTCGAAAGCCTGCAGCGCAGCACCGAGTTCCAGATGAACTACGATACCGAGCGGGTCAGCGCCGTGTTCGGCCTGTTCTACTTCAACGAGGATCAGGCGCCGGTCGATACGGTCGGCCTGACGCCGCTGCTCGGTCAGCCGCATATCCTCGACACGATGGCCGACCCCGCGTCGGGCGCGTTTCCGCCGATCGGACCGACGGGGCTGTCGATCGACGGCGTCTTCGTGCCCGAGGAGCCGATCGGACCCGAGTTCCCGCTCGACATGTGCGACACGTTCGAGCATTGGGGCGGCGGCATCGCAGGGATGGGCGTGCCGCCGCCGAAGCGCGTCTGCCTCGAGTCCGATCTCGGCACCGAGGTCTGGGCGGTCTTCGGTCAGGCGGTATTCAATGTCACGGACCGCCTCTCGCTGATGGTCGGCGGCCGCTACAACGACGAGAAGCGCACGTCCGCGAATCCGTCGTTCGTCGTCGCGCGGAACGGCCTCGGCCCGATCCTGATCACGACGACCGAGGGCACGTCGGTCTCGCGCACGTTCGAGGACTTCACGCCGGCGTTCGGTCTCGAATGGCGGCCGGGCGGCGATCGCGGCTCGCTCATTTACGTGACCGCGGCGGAAGGCTTCAAGGCGGGCGCCGGCGAGAACGCCGCGGGCAGCACGATCATCGTCGATCCCGAGACCGTCGAGAACATCGAGGCGGGCGTCAAGACGACGCTGCTCGACGGCCGGCTCGCGCTGAACGTCGCGGTCTTCGCGTACGAGCTCGAAGGTCAGCAGATCAACAAGACAGTGAGCGGCGGTCCAGCGGGATTCTCCACGATCTTCGAGAACGCCGCGCAGACGTCGGCCGAAGGCGCCGAGATCGAGCTGTTCGGTCCGCTGACGGACCGCTTTCGGCTCGCGGCGTCGATCGCCTATCTCGACTCGCAGTACGACGATTTTCTGACGTCCGATCCGCTGAATCCGCGGAACGTGCAGTCTCCCGGACCGCCGGGATTCCCGGACGACCCGACGGGCTTCAACCCGACCGAGCCCGAGATCCAGCTCGCGGGCAACCCGACGCGAAACTCGCCGGAATGGTCGGCGAACCTGCACGTCGAGTACGACCTGCCGGTCGAGATCGCCGGCGGATCGCTGATGGTCTGGGGCAATGTTTTCTATCGGGACGATACGTTCTACACGGAGTTCGCGCGTCTGCTCGAGGGCGCCGAGGCCTATACGACGACGGATCTCGGCTTGCTCTATAGATCGTCCGACGATCGCCTGTCGGCGGAGCTCTGGATGACGAACGTCAGCGACGTCACGCGCGCGAGCAGCACGTTCGCGCTCGCGACGGCTCGTCTGATCGGTGTGACGTATCTGCCTCCGAGGCGCTACGGCCTGACGTTCAGCTACAACTTCTGACGGCGCGAAACGCGCTTCGCCGTGGGTTTCTTGCGACCGACGGGCGCCTCCGCGCCGGCGCGACGCGCGGCGCCCGCGCGAGCTTGCCGCGGCACCCGCGGCGCGCTAACGTGACTGCGCTCGCTAGGGGAGCCCCGGCACGGGGCTGAGAGGTCATAGGCGCCCCGACGGGGCGCGGCGTGACGACCCTTCGAACCTGATCCAGCTCGTACTGGCGAAGGAAATGTCGAGAGTCCTGCCGCGCTTTTGCCCGATCGTCGACAGCGCGCTCTGGGTCGAGCGTCTGATTCCATGCGGCGCGCGGCTGATCCAGATCAGAATCGAAGACCGCGCCGACGAGCACATCCGCACCGAGGTCCGTGCGGCCGTCGAGATCTGCAGACGTCACGGCGCGATGCTCGTCGTCGTCGATCACTGGCGCATCGCGATCGACGAAGGCTGCGATTTCGTCCATCTCGGGCAGCGCGATCTCGACCGGGCCGATCTCGGAGCGATCCGCGGCGCGAAGATCCGGCTCGGCATCGACGCGCGCGATCGCGCCGAGCTCGAGCGGGCGCTCGGCCTGGAGCCCGACTACGTCGCGCTCGGTCCGATCTTCCCGTCCGAGCCGACGGCGATGGCGTGGCCGCAGCGAGGGCTCGAGCGGATCGCGGAATCGAAGCGTCTCGTCGGCAGCGCCGCGCTCGTCGCGGTCGGCGGGCTGACGCCGGAGCGGGCACGCGCGGCGCTCGCGGCCGGCGCGGATTGCGCGGCCGTCGTCACGGATATCGTTCGCCATCCGCGGCCCGAGGCGCGCGCACGCGAATGGGCCGTCGCGGTCGAGCCGGAGGCGCGCGGTTTCATGCAGCGCATGCGCGCCGTCGCGCGCTCGCGTTGACCGCTCGATCGTTTCCCGCGACGATGCCCTCGAGCTCGATCCGGAGGGCCTTCGATGCGCCGAACCCGTCGCGTGCCGGCCGCCGCGGCGATCTGCCTTCTGCTGCTGCTCGCGAGCGACGCTCGCGCGGGCCCGCGGATCGAGATCGAGTTCATTCCGATGACGCCCGCGCATCGGCCGGCGGCGCGCGTGTACGAGGCGATCTGGAGCGAGTTCGGCGAACGCATCGTCGCGGCCCTCGAGACCCGCACGTGTCTGCCGTTCGCGGAGACCCGGCTCGCGGCGGTCGTCGACGATGCGCCGAGCCACTCCGGCGGCCCGAGCCATCCGATGCGTCTTCGTGCGGGCTATCCGCTCGCGGTCAAGCAATCGACGCTCGTGCACGAGCTCGGTCACCGGCATCTGTGGCAGCTCGCCGAGCGGCTCGACGGCGTCGACGGGCACGAGACGCTGTATCTCGTTCTCGATCGTGTCTGGGCGGACGTCTGGGGCGAGGCGTTCGCGCAGGCCCGCATCGATACGGAATCGGGCTGGAAGGCCGATTACGACTATGCGGCCGCGTGGGCTTGGGCGCGCTCGCTCGCGAGCCCCGACAAGGAACGCCTGTGGCGCCGGCTGCTCGAGATGAACGGCTTCGGCGGGTGCTCGTGACGGCCCGCCGCTGATCGGATCGGCCTCGAGAGCCAGATCCGATGTCTTGCGGCTAATCGTGATCGAGCGACGTCCCGCGATCGCGAAGCATCGCGACGCAGACGAGGCTGATCAGCGCGGTGATCGCGACGTACGCGGCGACGGCGGTCGACGTCTGAAACGTCTCGTACAACGTCAGAGCGATGATCGGCGCCGGCCCGCCGGCCGTGATCGACGCGAGCTGATAGCCGAGCGACGCGCCGCTGTACCTGAGCCGCCCCGGAAACTGCTCGGCGATATACGCCGCCTGCGGGCCGTATTGCAGGTCGTGCAGCGGCAGGCCGAGGATGATCGCGAGCGCGATCAGCCACACGACGCCGCTATCGAGCATCCCGAAGTAGACGAACGGGAAGATCATCATCACGACGCAGCCGATCGCCGTGATCCTCGGCCGGCCGATCACGTCGGACAAATGGCCGAACAGCGGGATCACGAGCATCGACACGAGCGCCTGAACCATCACGAGGCCGAGCACGAACGCCCGCTCGAAGCCGAGCTGCTGGGTCGCGTACGTCAGAAGGTACGTCGTGAAGATATAGAACGGCGTTTGCTGGCCGGTGCGCAGCAGCGCCGTGAGCACGACCTCTCGCCAATGGTGGCGGAGCACGCTCGCGACCGGCATCGAAGCGACGCGGCGCTCTTCCCGGACTTTCGCGAATACCGGGGTCTCGAGCACGCCGAGCCGGATATAGAGCCCGATGAACACGAGCACGACGCTCGCGAGGAACGGAATGCGCCAGCCCCATTCGAGGAACGACGACTCGCTCGTCGTCAGCGCCATCGCGCCGAGCGCGCCGTTCGCGAGCACCATGCCGGCCGGCGCCCCGAACTGCGCGAAGCTTGTCGTGAAGCCGCGGCGCTTCGGATCGGTCCACTCGCCGGCGATCAGCACCGCGCCGCCCCATTCGCCGCCGACGCCGATGCCTTGCAGGATCCGGAACAGGGTCAGCAGCACCGCGCCCCAGATGCCGATCGTCTCGTAATCCGGCACGAGGCCGATCGCCATCGTCGACAGGCCCATCAGCACCAGCGTCGAGATCAGCGCGGCCTTGCGGCCGATCCGATCGCCGAAGTGGCCGAAGAGCGCGGCGCCGAACGGCCGCGCGACGAAGCCGACGAAATACGTCGAGAACGCCGCGAGCGTGCCGACGAACGGATCCGACTCGGGAAAGAACTTCTGCGGGAAGACGAGGGCGGCGGCGACGCCGTAGAGAAAGAAGTCGTACCACTCGATCGTCGTGCCGGTCGCGGACGCGACGACGGCGCGTGCTCGCATCCGGCGGCTTCGGTCCGGATCGAGGGTCTCGGGCCGTTCTGCGGCCGTCGGCTCGGCCGCTACCATGCCGAGCCATCCCGCGGCGTCCGCCGCTCGTTTCCGGCTCGTGCGTGCATCGTGGATTCCCCCCATATCGCGCCGACGCCGCGATGGTAGCGGATTCCGAACGAGCTGCAACGCTTCGATCGCGCGGGCCTTCCGCAACAGGCGCTTCGTCGCCGCCCCGCGGGACTCAGAGATAGATCGCGCGGAAGTAGTGAGCGCTGAGCAACAGACCGACGCCGATGACGATCCGCCGCAGCCAGCGCGCCGACAGATGCCGCGCGACGCGCGCGCCGATCACGCCACCGGCCGCCGCGCCTGCGAGCCCGAGCAGCGTATGCGGCCACGAGACCAGGCCGCTCGCGGCGAACACGACGACCGCGACGCTCGTGATCGCCGCGCCGAGCAAATTCTTCAGCGCGTTGTTCAGCTCGAGATCGGAGATTCCGAGCATCAGCAAGCCGGCCATCAGTATCACACCGAGACCCGCGCCGAAAAATCCGCCGTAGAGCGAGAACGCGAACAGGCAGACGAGCTCGAGCGCGCCCGCGGTCTCGCCCGCCGCGCGCCGGCGGCGCGCCGCGAGGCGGCGATTGAGCCGATCGCCGGTCGCGAAGAGCAGCGTCGCAGCGAGCAGCAGCATCGGAATCAGACGCTCGAATGTGTCGTTGTCGATGACGACGAGCAGCACCGCGCCGCAGACGCCGCCGGCGAGCGCGGCCCAGATCGCGCCGCGCAGCCGGCCGCGAAAAGCCGAAAGCTCGGCGCGGTAGCCGAATGCGGCGAACGCATGTCCCGGCCAGACCGCGATCGCGTTCGATGCATTCGCGACGACTGGCGGCAGGCCGGCGCCGAGAAACGCCGGGAACGTGAAGAACGTGCCGCCGCCGGCCAACGCGTTGCAGAGCCCGGCGAGGAGCCCCGTGCTGAGCAGAAGAGCCGCGATGGGAAGGTCGATCGGGATCACGTCTCGCATTCGGCGCGGGGCGCCGGCGTGGACGCCGTGTTCGCGCCGCGCCTCGCGCCGCTCAGTCTTCGCCTCGCGGTTGCGCGGCGCGGCTCAGCGTGCCTTCCCCGGGCGTGATGAACATCGCGCGCGACGGCCGACGGATCCTCGCCGTATGCCAGATCCCTCGCGGCACGACGATGAAATCGCCCACGTGGCCGAGCTCGACCTCGTCGACGCCGCCGTCGAGCTCGAGCACGAACGTCATGTGCCCGTCGAGCAGCACGACGATCTCGTCCCCGCTCGGATGCATCTCCCAGTTGGGCCAATCCTCGCCGTGCTCGAGCACCGTGACGAGCTGCTCGCGATGGAACGTGCCGAGCTCGCCTGCGATCAGCCGCGGCCAGAAGGTATCATCGACCGGAAGCGGCTCGACCGAGGCGTCGTCGCGGATCCGAAGATAGGTCGTATGGAGGTTCATCGGCATGACGGGCTCCCGATCGGCCTATTGCGGGGAGGCGTAGCAATACTACTCCGGTACGCGCCCGCTCCCTAGCGAGCGCCGCGACGAAGGAGGGCGAACGATGGCTCGAAAGCGGCGGATCGGCGTCAAGCGCGTGTACGACGCGCCGGCGGAGTCGGACGGCCGGCGAATCCTCGTCGATCGGCTTTGGCCGCGCGGCGTGCGCAAGGAAGACGCCGTGATCGACGAATGGCTGAAGGAGCTCGCGCCGAGCGCCGAGCTCAGAAAGTGGTTCGGGCATTCGCCGGAACGCTGGGACGAGTTCCGTAAGCGCTACCATGCCGAGCTCGAACGAAACCCGGAAGGGCTCGAGCGGCTGATCGAGCTTTGCCGGGCCGGGCCCGTCACGCTCGTGTTCGGCGCGCGCGACGAGGCCCACAACAACGCCGTGGCCCTGAAGGAGTATCTCGAGCGCAAGTCGGTGTAGCGGCTCGCTACCTGCGGGCGGCGATCGGCGCTACAATCCGCGGCCCGCAACCTCGCGCAAGAACGGCAAGGATTTCTGAAGCGTGACGCGCGACGCCTTCGCGCGCCCGATCCGCGCGCTTTGCATCACCGAGGATCTCGACCGGCCGACGACCGCGACTTTCATCGGGCTCGCGCGGTCCGGCGTCGAGCTCAGCGTCGGCTGCCCGGCGAGCGCGGCGCGCAAGGACGAGCTCGTCGCGGCCGGCATCCGCGTGCTCGTCGACGAGACCGCGGAGTGGCTCCGGCCCGGCGGCGTCGCCGCGTTTCGGGCCGAGCTGATCGAGCGCCGCTACGACATCCTGCACTTGTTCAGCAACAGGGCGATCCAATGGGGGCTCGTCGCGAGCCGCGGATTGCCGATGCGGATCATCGCGTATCGCGGCATCGTCGGAAACGTCAGCTTCTTCAACCCGATCTCGTGGCTGCGGCTCTTGAATCCGCGGATCGACAAAATCGTTTGCGTCGCCGACGCGGTGCGCGATTTCTTCCTGACGATGAGGCCGGCGCGCTGGCGTATTCCCGAGCACAAGCTCGTTCGGATCTACAAAGGCCACGATCCGGCGTGGTATTCGCACGAGCCGGCGGACCTTGCGGCGCTCGGAGTGCCGGCCGGCGCGTTCGCCGTCTGCTGCACGGCGAACTATCGGCCGCGCAAAGGCATCGAGTACCTCGTCGACGCGGTCGCCGCGCTGCCGGAGGACTGGAACGTTCATCTCGTGCTCGTCGGCGCGATGGGCGATCGCAAGCTCTCGCGGCGCATCGAGCGCAGCGGCGCGGCCGCGCGGATACATCGCGTCGGCCGACGCGATGATGCCCCCGCGATCGCCGCCGCGGCCGATCTCTTCGTTCTGCCGTCGATCAAGCGGGAGGGGCTCGCGCGCTCGCTGATCGAGGCGATGATCCTCGGCACGCCGCCGATCGTGACCGATTGCGGCGGAAGCCCGGAGCTCGTCGTGCACGAGGAATCCGGCCTCGTCGTCCCGGTCCGCGACTCGGCCGCGCTCGCGGCGGCGATCGAGCGCCTCTATCGCGATCCCGAGCTCCGCGAGAGACTCGGCGCCGCGGCCCGCAGGCGCATTCTCGACCGCTTCCGCATCGAGGACACGATCGCGGAGACGCTCGCGCTCTACCGACGGCTCGCTCAACCGTTGCTTAACCGTTAGTAACTTGAGCCGTTTCGGTGCGCCGCGTAGGGTCGGGCGCGGTGAAGACTCCGAATCCCTCGCCCCGGGCCGGCAGGCGCTGGGCCGACACTTGCGGCCGCGTCGTGCTCGTCGCGCATCGCTATCTTGCCGTTGCGGTCGGGCTGCTGATGACGCTTTGGTGTCTCTCCGGGTTCGTGATGATGTATCAGGAGTACCCGGAGCTCACGGACGCCGAGCGCCTCGCCGGCCTCGAGCCGCTCGATCTCGCGGGATGCTGCGCCGACGATCCGTTCGCGGGGCCCGACGACGCGCCGCTTCCGCGGTTCCGTATCGAGATGCTGCGCGGCGAGCCGGTGCTGCGGCTCGGCGGCCGGCGCGCCGCGGGCCCGTCCGCCGCGGCGCTGAGCCTGCGAACCGGGGAGCCCGTTCCGGAGCTCGGCTCGGACGATGTGCTCGAGATCGCGGCACGCCACGCGCGCGGCAACGGTATCGACGGCCAGCCGCGTCTCGTCGGCCGGATCGACGTCGACCAGTGGACGATTCTGCTCGCGGGCGGGCGCGAGCCGACGTACCGGATCGCGTTCGACGACCCGGGCAGGCACGAGATCTACGTTTCCGGCGCGACGGGCGAAGTCTTTCAGCAGACGAATCGCCGTACGCGGCTTCTCGCATGGCTTGGCGCGATTCCGCATTGGCTCTATCCGCTCGAGCTCAGGCGGCACGGCCAGCTCTGGTCTCAAGTCGTGATCTGGACGTCGATTCTCGGCACATTCCTCGCGGCGACGGGCCTTTATGTCGGCATCGCCCGGTTTCGCCGCCGCGGCCGGCACGGACGGCCGGGCTCGCCGTTCTTCGGCTGGTGGTATTGGCATCACGTCAGCGGCCTCGTCTTCGGCGTGCTCGCGCTGACGTGGGTCTTCAGCGGGCTGATGACGATGAATCCTTGGGGGCTGCTCTACGGCGACAGCTCGAGCGCGCGCTACGAAGCCGAGCTCACGGGAGGTGCGACGTGGGGCGAGCTGCGCACGCTGCTCGGATCGCTCGCCGAGCGATCGGGCCCCTCGGACATCGTGCAGCTTCGCGCCGCGCCGTTCGACGGCCGGCTCTATGCGCACGCGTTTCTCGCGGACGGCCGCGTCGTGCGGCTCGATGCCGCCGGTAACCCGGCGACATTGACGGTCGGCGACGTCGAGGCCGCGATCGGCAAGCTCGACGTGCCGATCGCGGAGCTCACGCTGATGACGCGCGAGGACGGCTATTACTACGGTCGCAAGCGCTCCGTCGAGCTGCCGGTCTTCCGCGCGATCATCGGCGATGCGGAGCGAACGCGGCTTTATGTCGGCGCCGAGACCGGCAACGTGCGCGCGGTCGGCGTAAGCGGCCGCGCCGCGCGCTGGATACGCAGCGGGCTGCACGGCCTCGATTTTCCGGGGCTGCGCAGCCGGCCGCTGTGGGACGTCGTCGTCATCGTGCTGCTCGCGGGCGTGACGGTCGTCTGCGCGACCGGCTCGTGGATGGCGCTAGAACGCGTCGCCCGGGACGCTCGGCGGTGGCGGCGTGCGCTCAGGCGGTCGTTCGTCGGCCGTGCGGCGCGGGCGTAATCTTCGGCCGGCCGCGGCGCCGGGAGAGACTACTGCTCCGCGCTCGCGGCCGTCAGCTCGCCGAGGTCTTCCGCCGTCAGCTCGAGCTGCGTCGCGCCCACGAGGCTCTCGAGCTGCTCGAGCGACGTCGCGCTCGCGATCGGCGCGGTCACGCCTTCGCGTGCGACGAGCCAGGCGATCGCGACCTCGGCGGGCTTCGCGTCGTGGCGCGCGGCGACCGCATCGAGCGCATCGAGGATGCGCAGTCCGCGCGGGTTCAGGTACTTCTCGATCATCGCGCCGCGCGCGCTCTTCGACAGATCCTCCTTCGAGCGGTACTTGCCGGTCAGGAAGCCGGACGCGAGGCTGAAATACGGGATCACGCCGAGACCTTCCGAGACGCATACGCCGCGCAGCTCGCCTTCGAAGCTCGCGCGCTCGTAGAGGTTGTAATGCGGCTGCAGCACCTCGTACCGCGGCAGGTTCTCGTCCGCCGCGGCCGCGAGCGCGTCGCGCAGCTGAGCCGCATCGTAGTTCGAGCAGCCGATCGCCTTGACCTTGCCGTCGCGTAGCAGCTTCTCGTAGCCGCGCAGCGTATCGTCGATCGGCGTGTCGGGATCGGGAAAATGGCTGAGATAGAGGTCGATCGCGTCGACTCTCAAGCGCCGCAGCGAATCCTCGGCGGCTTGGAGGATGCGCTTCGACGACAGGCCCTTCTTGTCCGGGCCGAGCTCGGTGCCGACCTTCGTGATGATCACGGCCTCGTT
>CAYMAF010000092.1:0-10663 GCA_964388365.1 uncultured Gammaproteobacteria bacterium
TCCTCGGCGGTCTCGAACGGATACGGGCTGACGATCGCCTCGCGCGGATAGTCCTCGTCGCACTGGCCCCATGGCGCGGTCGCCGGAGGGTCGTCGCCGATCACCGGCTCACCGAACGGCCCGCCCCACAGCTCCTCGATGCTCGTCGAGCTGTTGCAGCGGAAATAGCGCGGATCGCTCCAGAGCTCGCGATCCTTGTAGAAGTCCTTCGACGTGAAGAGGTCGATCGGCAGCGGCTCGACCCCCTCCGGTACCTCGCCGTCGCGCGCGGCGCCGACGTAGCGGCGGCGGTCCTCGCCCGGGTACGGCGGGCCGAACAGCGTCTGCGCGGCGCCGACGAGCTTCGTATCGTAGATGTCCGCGGCGAGCGGCCAGGCCCGTCCGACGCTCTCGAATCCGATATTGGGCAGCTGCTGCGCGGCCGCCGGGCTCGCGAGCAAGATGAGCAGAGCGGCCGCCCGCCCGTAACGATAGCCGATCTTCACGATGATCTCCCCCGAGCTCATGGGCTCGCCTGCGGCGCGGCTCGCCCGCCGCAGGCCCGTGCATAGAGTGACCGCCCGAGGCGATTTTCGCCAGGGGTTGACAGGCCGCGCGCGAACAATCCGCGCTCGCGGCGCGCCCCGGTCCGACGCTAGCTCGCGGCCTCGGCCTTCAGCGCCTCGAGCTTCGCCGCGACCTCGCCCGGCGAGCCCGTGCGCCGCGCGAGCAAATGATAGAACGCCGGCACGATATACAGCGTCAGGAACGTCGCGACGCTGACGCCCGAGAAGATCACGACGCCGAGCGTGTTCTGGCTCGCCGCGCCCGGGCCCGTCGCGAGGATCAGCGGGACGGCGCCCATGATCGTCGCGAACGCGGTCATGATGACCGGACGAAAGCGGATCCGCGCCGCCTCCATCACCGCCTCGGTGAACTCGAGCCCCTGGTCGCGGAGCTGATTGATGAACTCGACGATCAGCACTCCGTTCTTCGCGGCGATGCCGACGAGCATGATGATGCCGATCTGGCTGTAGATGTTCAGCGACATGTCCGCGGCCCAGAGGCCGAAGAGCCCGCCCGCGACCGCGAGCGGCACGGTGACCATGATCACGAGCGGATGCACGAAGCTCTCGAACTGCGCCGCGAGCACGAGGAAAACGACGAAGAGCGCAACCCCGAACGTGAACAGCAGCGAGCCGGAGGCCTCCTTGAACTCGAGCGACTCGCCCATGTAGTCGAGCTGCGCGGTCGCCGGCAGCTCCGAGCGCACGAGCGCCTCGAGATAATCGAGCGCCTCGCCGAGGCTGTAGCCGGGAGCGAGGCTCGCGCTGATCGTGACCGAGCGGAGCCGGTTGTAGCGGTTCAGCGTGCTCGGGCCGGCAATGTCCTCGAGCTTGACGAGGTTCGACAGCGGCACGAGCTCGCCCGATCGCTCGGAGCGAACGAAGATATTCGTCAGATCCGAGTACGTCGCGCGCTGCTCGGGCTTGGCCTGCAGGACGACGTCGTACTCCTCTCCGTCGACGACATAGGTCGTGATGGCCCGCTCGCTCATCATCGTCTGCAGCGTCTGGCCGATCGCCCGCTGCGAGACCCCGAGGCTTGCGGCGCGATCGGCATCGACGCGCACGAGCACCTGCGGCTGGGTTTCCTTGAGGTTCGAGTCGATCCGGATCAGCCCGGGATTCTGCGACGCGCGATCGATGATGATGTCGCGCCAGCGCGCGAGCTCCTCGTACGTCGGGCCGCCGAGCACGATCTGCACCGGCTGCCCGCCGCCTCCGCCCCCGCCGCCGCTGCGGCGCGGGAATGCGATGATGCGAACCTCGGGAATCTCCGACCAGCCGCGATTCAGCTCCCACAGAAGCTCGTCGGTCGTCATCGTGCGCTCGTCCCAGGGCCTGAGCGTCACGTTCACGATGCCCGCTGCGTTGCCCCAGCCGGGGATCGCGACGACGCCGCGCTGAATCAGCCCGTTGTCGAAATACGGGGTCATGAACGCCTCGGCCTTCATGCCGGCCTCGACCATCTTCTCGAAGCTCGCGCCCTCGGGCGCCTGAAGCTGCGCGTTGAACTGGCCCTGATCCTCCTCGGGCGCGTACTCGCGGGGCACGTTCTCGACGAGAAAGTACGCGCCGCCGGCGACGATCGCGCCGACGACGGCGGCCATCCACGGCGCTTTCAGCGTGAAGCCGAGCGTCGAGCGGTATTTGTCCGCGACGAGCTCGAAGCCTTTGTCGAGCGCGTGCATCAAGCGGCCCTCGCGCGAGCTTCGCCCGAGCAGCTTCGAGCACATCATCGGCGCGAGCGACAGCGCGAGAACGAGCGAGAACACGATGGCCGCGGCCATCGTCACGGCGAGCTCGGCGAAGATCCGGCCGATGTTGTCCTTGAGGAACGCGACCGGCGCGAAAACCGAGACGAGCACCGCAGTCGACGCGAGGATCGCGAACGACACCTGCCGCGTGCCGTTGTAAGCGGCCAAGAGCGGCGCCTCACCTTCCTCGATGCGCCGGTGGACGTTCTCGAGCACGACGATCGAATCGTCGACGACGAGGCCGATGCACAGCACGAGCGCGAGCAGCGTGACGAGATTGATCGAGAAGCCGAAGAGCGCGAGCGCGGTGAACGAGGAGATCAGGCAGACCGGGATCGTCACGAGCGGGATCAGCGTCGCGCGCAGGTTGCCGAGAAAGACGAAGATCACGAAGCCGACGAGGACGGTCGTGATCACGATCGTCTCGTAGACCGACGAGATCGCGGCGCGAATGTAGATCGAGTCGTCGCCGCTCGTGATCAGCTCCATGCCGTCCGGCAGATCCGCGTTCACGCGCTCGACCTCGGCTTTGACCGCGTCGAGCACCTCCACCGTGTTCGCCGTCGATTGCTTGACGACGCCGAACCCGGTCGTCGTCGCGCCGTTCGTCCGAAACAGTCGTTTCGTCTCGCGCGGGCCGACCTCGACGTCGGCGACCTCGCCGAGCCGCACGAGATGGCCGTCCTCGCCCTCGAACAGCACGAGCCGGCGAAAGTCCTCGGCCGTCTGGTAGTTGCGCGCGACCCGCACCTGGAACGTCAGCGCTTCGGACTCGACGCGCCCCGCCGGCAGCTCGAGGTTCTCCGCGCGAAGCGCGTTCTCGACGTCGACGACCGTCAGGTTCCGTGCCGCGAGCGCGTGCCGATCGAGCCAGATGCGCATCGACGGGCCGCCGGCGCCGAAGATCATGATCTGCGAGACGCCGGGGATCGTCGCGAAGCGGTCGACGACGTACCGCTCCATGTAGTCCGTCAGCTCCATCATGTTCATCGTGTCGCTCGACAGCGTGAGCCACATGATCGGCTGAGCGTCGGAATCGGCCTTCTCGACGGAAGGCGGGTCGGCGCCGTCGGGCAGCCGGCGCAGTATCCGCGAGACCCGGTCGCGCACGTCGTTCGCGGCCTCGTCGAGGTCGCGGTCGAGAGTGAACTCGATCGTCACGCTCGCCGAGCCGTCGCGGCTCGCCGAGCGGATCGACTTCACCCCCTCGATGCCGGAAAGCTCGCCTTCGAGCACCTGCGTGATGCGCGACTCGATGACCTCGGCCGACGCGCCCGGGTAGCTCGTCTGCACCTGGACGACCGGAGGCACGACGTCCGGCTGCTCGCGAACGGTCAGATCGCGGAACGAGAGCACGCCGAACGCGACCAGCACGAGGCTGATGACGGTCGCGAACACCGGACGCTTGACCGAGACGTCAGATAGCCACATCGATCGATGCTCCTGATGCCCGTCCTCTAGCGCCGAGCGCCGCCGGTTGCTCGAGCCGGCTCAGCTGCGCGTGTCGGCGGCGCGCGCCGCCTCGATCGCTTCGTCGACGCCCTTCGACTCGGGCGAGAAGCGCACGCGGCTGCCGTCGCGCAGCTTGACGATCCCCTCGGACACGACGAGCTCCCCTTCCTCGAGCCCTTCGACCACCTCGACGATGCCGAACCGGCGCGCGCCGAGACGAACCTGCTGCTGCCGCGCGATGCGCTCGCCGTCGACGCGGTAGACGTACGCGCGATCCTGTACCTGGAACACGGCGGCCTCCGGCACGACGAGCGTCGTCCGCTCGCGGGACCTGAGCTCGACGGTCAGCAGCATCCCGGGCCGAAGCGCCGCATCGGCATTCGAAATATGTGCGCGCACGGAGACCGCACGCGTCACCGGATCGACGCGCGAGCCGACCGTGCGCACGACGCCTACGAAATCGCGCCCCGGGTAGCTGACGCTGCGGGCGACGACGGTCGCGCCGGGCTGCACGTCCGCGATGAACGTTTCCGGAACCGTGAAATCGAGCTTGATCGTCGAGATGTCGTCGAGCGTCGTGATCGGCGTGTTCGGCTGCACGAGCGTGCCCGGCGACACCTGACGGAAGCCGAGCACGCCGCTGAACGGCGCCCGGATCAGCCGGTCCGACAGGCGTGCGATGATGCTGTCGAGCCTCGCCTTCGCGGCCGCTTCGCGGTTGCGCGCGACGTCGAGCTCGGAGCGCGGCGCAAGCCCCTGCTCGGCGAGCTCCTCGACGCGGCGCAGCTGCGCGCGTGCGTCCTCGAGGTTCGCCTCGGCCTCGGCGAGAAGCGCCTCGTCCTCGCGGTTCGTGAGCTGCACGAGAATCTGCCCGGCCTCGACGTAATCGCCATCGTCGAACGCGACCGTGCTGACAGTGTCCGTGACCTTGGCCGCCAGCGTGACCGACTCGTTCGCGAGCGCCGTGCCGAGCGCCTCGATCGTCTCGCTGAAGCGCTCGCGCCGAACGAGCTCGACGGTGACGATCGGGACTTCCTGCCCCCCGAACGCACCGAATCCCGCGGCGCCGTTCGGCGCACTGGTCTCGCCGTCTCGAGACGCGTAGAACCAAATACCGCCGGCGACGGCGAGCGCCAGCACGACAACGAGAACGTATTTCATCCGTGGGTTTCGCGTGCTCGAGGTGGGGTTCGTCGTTGATTATGCCACACGCCCGCGGGGCGCTTCGGCCGCGCGCGGCGCGCGCAACGTCTCATTTTTTCTTAAGTCTGGCTCGTCTCCGACGCGGTTCTTGGCTCGTTACGACGCCGCCGCGCACGCCGATGGTCCGAGGCTGCGGGCAACGTTACCATTACGCAATGACCTTCAGTGCCTCTCGTTCGATGTCCGCCGCCGACGCGCTCGTCTCGATCAAAGCGCGGATTCCGGAAGATGCGATGAGCGCGGGCTTGCTGGGCACCGAGCGTATCGGCCACGGCGTACGTATCCGCGACGACGGCCTGATCGCGACGATCGGCTACGTCGTCAACGAGGCGGAGTCGGTCTGGCTCGGTACACGCGACGGCGCTACCGTGCCGGGCGTCGTGCTCGGCTACGATTACGACAGCGGCTTCGGGCTCGTCAGGCCGACGCTGCCGATGCCCGGCTCGACGATCGAGATCGGCGCCGCGGCGGCGCTTTCCGTCGGCGACGAGGTGCTCGTGCTCGGCAGCGACGCGAACGATCTCGGGCTCCCGGCCGAGGTCGTCGCGAAGCACGAGTTCGCCGGGCGCTGGGAGTATCTGCTCGAGGAAGCGGTGTTCACCGCGCCGCCCCACGAAAGCTGGTCCGGCGCCGCGCTGCTCGATGCCGAGGGCCGGCTCTGCGGCCTCGGGTCGCTCGTGATCCAGAATTTCGAGGCGAACGGAAGGCTGACGACCGTCAACATGTTCGTCCCGATCGAGCTGCTGATCCCGATCGTCGACGATATATGCGAGCTCGGCCGCAGCCGTAATCCCCCGCGGCCCTGGCTCGGCATGCTCGTCGACGATTCGCAGGACCAGCTGCTGATCGTCGGCGTCTACAGGAACTGTCCGGCCGATCTCGCCGGATTGAAGCCGGGCGACAAGATTCTCGCGGTGAACGGACAGCCGGTCGCCGATCTCGCCGACTTCTTTCGCCGAGTGTGGAGCCTCGGCAGCGCGGGCGCGGCAGTGCCGCTCGAGGTGCTAAGGGATTCCGAGCGCTTCGACACCGTCGTGCACTCGGCTGACCGCACGCTGTTTCAGCGCAGGGGCACGGTTCAGTAACTCGCGGGCCGCGCTCCGGCGCCTCGGCCCTCGCCGTGCCTCGGGGCGACGACGTCCGCCGGCGCCGTACGCGGCGGCGGCGGACGCATGGATCATTCGTCCGGAGCCCGGTACGTGCTGTGGCAGCCCCCGCAGGTTTGCTGCAGCGGACGCACGAGATCGCGCGCGGCTTCGAGGCCGCCGCTTTGCGCGGCTTCCGCGAGCGCCTGAGCCGCCCTCTCGAAATCCTCGGAGCGGCGCTCGAAATCGCTCCAGCTATCCCAGATCGCCGGCAGCGAGCGGCTGCCGCTCGGGATGCCTTGCGGCATGAAGCCCTCGGTCGCCATGCGGGCCATCGCGGCGAGATCGATCGCAGCCTTCGTGAACGCGGCATCGTCCGCGGGCAACTCCCCGCGCGCCATCGCACCGATCGTCAGCGTCTTGTCCGCGATGACGGTCATCACCGCATGACGAAAGCGGAAGGCCCGCGCCTCCGGCGAATCGTCGACCTCGGGCTGCCCCCCGCCGCAGCCTGCGACGAGAACGAAACCGATCGCGGCGGCGGCGATCCGGGCTCTGCTGCACGATCTCTTCATCCTGGACCTTCCAAGTTCTAGTGGCGAAACAGCGGAGCAGACTATACAAACAAAACGCAGCGCCGCAAACCGCGCCGGGAGCGGCACGCGCTGCGTCTCAGTTTCCCTCCGCGCCAGCGCCGAGCTTGAAGACCTCGTCGACGACGAAGAGATCAGTCAAGAGCGCGCGCACGTGAATCGACGCGTTCAGATTGTCGACGAGCTGCGAGCTGATGTCCGCACGGCTCAGCAAGAGCCGAATGATCGAACGCGCGGCGAGCGCGTCGCGCTCGAGAGCCTCGAGGAACGGACCCGCGACGTCGGCAGCGCCGTCCGGATCGGCATCGGCGACGGCGCGCACGATGTTGCCGAGGCCGTCGAGCGCGCTCGCCATCGCTTCCAGGTGCTCGCGAACCCGGCCGCCAGCGCCCGGCCCCTTGTCGCTCGGCCGGCCTTGCGCAGCGTACGCGAGCATGAACTCGTAGCCCGACTCGATGGCCTCGATACGGCGCTCGAGCTCCTGTTTTCCCGCGTTCGTCGCGCTCATGACTCTACCTTCCAACGTTCCGGGTCGTGAGACCTTGCATACTCCTCGCGCGTGATCCAGCCGAGGATCATCGAACGCATGAACATCAGCTTCTCGGGCCGCAGCGCGAAATACACGTGCGCGATGATCATCGTCACGAGCATCAGCGCCGCGAGACCGTGGAGGACGTAGACGACGCCCCAGGTCGCATCGGACAGCCAGTACGGATTCCGCTTCCACCACGGCGTATCCATGCGCACCATCATCAGCCCGCCGGTCACGGCCGCCGTCAGCAGAACGACGGCGAAGAGATGATGAATCAGCTTCTGCGCGAGCGAGTACTTACCGGGCTTGCGCGGAGGAGTGTCGGAGAGCCTCAGATTGAAGCGCGCGATCGATGCGAGGTCGCGCAGATCCGCGGCGCCGATCCACATCGAGCGCATGTCGAGCGCGAACGGCGCGCGCAGCACGTGAAACACGATCAGCGCGATCAGCACGAATCCCGCGATCCAATGCGGCGTGACCCAGCCGAACTGCACGCCGAGAATCGGCAGGAGCGCCGTCGCGAGCAGCGTCAGCACGGTCGCGGCGGTGAGCCAATGGAACAGCCGATCAACCAGCGCATGCCTCACGATCCGCGTGCCGGCGGCCGGCCCGCCCCGCGTGCCGGTCCCGATGTCCGTAGCGTCGTCGCTTCGCGCGTCGGTCGTCGTGTTCACTGTCGTTGAGCCCCGAGGTGGATGATCGAATCGAATCGCTTGGACGCGCGTCGGCCGCCGAGCGCTTCAGCGGCGCTTCGGAGCGAGCAGCCAGCGATAGAGCGCATGCGCGCAAACGAACGCGACGCCGGCCCAGAAGAATACCGGCAGCAGATCCCACGACACGCCTTCGAGCACCTCGCGGCCGTAGACGTCGCGGCTTACTCTCAACAGCTCCATGTTCCCGATCCCTGTTCGGCAAGGCGCTGATGATAGCCTAGCCTCACCATACCGTCAGCGGCGGCTCATCGAGCGCCGCGCGCTGCTCGCGCAGCGCGAGCACGTGCTCTTCCCAATATCGCGGCTCGCCGAACCACGGAAATGCCCGCGGGAACGCGGGGTCGCGCCAGCGGCGCGCGATCCATGCGCTGTAGTGAATGATCCGCAGCGCGCGAAGCGCCTCGACGAGATTGAGCTCGCGATAATCGAAGTCCCGGAACTGCGTATATCCTGTCAGCAGATCCTTGAGCTGCACGCTCATCTCGTCGCGGCTGCCGGACAGGAACAGCCACAGATCCTGCACCGCGGGCCCGTTCACGCAGTCGTCGAGATCGACGAAATGAGGTCCCGAGTCGGTCCAGAGCACGTTGCCCGGATGGCAGTCGCCGTGAATCCGCAGCACGCCGTATGGGCCCGCCGTGTCGAACTGGCGCTCGACCGCGTCGAGCACGTCCGCGGCGACGCTGCGATAGGTGTCGCGCAGATGCGGCGGGACGAACTCGCTCGCGACGAGCGTCGCGACCGACTCGCGCCCGAGCGTCTCGATCGACAGCGTCGGTCGGTGCTTGAAGCGGCGCACGGCGCCGACCGCGTGCATTCGCCCGAGTATCCGGCCCATGACGACACGGTCCTCGGTCGTCGCGAGCTCCGGCCAGCGGCCGCCCCGGCGCTCGAACACCGCGAAGCGATAGCCCTCGTGCTCGTGGAGCGTCCGCCCGTCGATCACGAGCGGCGGAACGATCGGGATATCGAGCTCGCTAAGCTCCAGCGAGAACCGGTGCTCCTCGAGGATCGCAGCGTCGGACCACCGGCCGGGCCGATAGAACTTCGCGACGACGAGCTCGTCGCCGACGCCGATCTGGTAGACGCGGTTCTCGTAGCTCGCGAGCGCGAGCATGCGGCCGTCGCATTCGAAGCCGACGCTTTCGACGGCCTCGACGATCAGCTCCGGACCGAGCCGAGCGTAAGGCAGCTCAAGATCCATCGCGCCGCCTCGTGCGGAACGCCCCGTCCCGGACGCGTCCGGCCCGCGCTAGGCGGCATTCCGCGTCGAGCGCGCGCGTAGCCTGTGCTTTAATCGCCCCGCGCGCCCGAGCACGCGCGCGGACGGCAGAATCTCCATGAGCGGCATCATTCCGTATCGAACCCACATCGACTCCCTCGACAACGGCCTCAAGATCGTGCGAATGCCGATGCCGGGGAACGGGCTGGTCGCGTACTGGACGCTCGTGCGCACGGGCTCCGGGGACGAGCACGAGCCGGGCCGGACCGGCTTCGCGCACTTCTTCGAGCACATGATGTTCCGCGGCACCGACCGCTATCCGTCGGAGGCCTATCAACGCATTCTCACCGAGATCGGCGTCGACGCAAACGCCTACACGACCGACGACCTGACCGCGTACCACCTCTCGCTCGCCGCTGAGGATCTGGCGAAGATCTTCGAGCTCGAGAGCGACCGGTTCATGCACCTCGCGTACTCGCGGCGCGATTTCGAGACCGAGGCCGGCGCAGTCTACGGCGAGTACCGCAAGAGCCGAACCGATCCGTTCTTCGCGCTCTACGAGGCGGTCGTCGAGACGGCCTTCGAGGTCCATCCGTACGGCCATACGACGATGGGCTACGAGGCGGATATCGCCGCGATGCCCCGTCTCTATGAGTATTCGAAGGAGTTCTTCGCGCGCTACTACCGCCCGGATAACTCGATCCTCCTCGTCGCCGGCGAAGTCGATCCTTCGGCCGTCCTCGAGCTCGCGGAGCGGCACTACGGCGGCTGGGAGCCTGGCTACGTGCCGCCGGCGATTCCCGCGGAGCCGGCGCAGCGCGGGGAGCGGCGCGTCGACGTCGAGTACGACGGCCGCACGCTGCCGATCGCATGGCTCGCGTACAAGATCGACGCGTTCGATCCGGGCAACCGCCTGCGCGTCGCCGCGGATCTGCTCGCCGAGCTCGCGTTCGGCCCGACGAGCGACGCGTACCGCCGCCTCGTGCTCGACGAGCAGATCGTCGAGTTCCTCGATGCCGGCGCGGCCGCGAACCGCGATCCGGGCCTCTTCGATGTCTATTGTCGGATCAAGGATCCGACGCGGGTCGACGACGTCGTCGCAGCGCTCGATGCGACGGCCGAGCGGTTCAGGTCGACGCCGCCCGACGAGGCCAAGCTCGCGGCGCTGAAGTCGCGTTTGAAGTACGCGTTCCTGATGGGGTTCGAAACGCCCGATCGCGCGGCCGAGCGCATCGCCCGCCATCTCGCGATTCGCGGCGATCTCGATGGGCTCGAGGCCCTGTATGCCGCGTACGAGCACGTCACGCCGCACGACGTGCAGGCCGCGGCGCAAAGCTATCTCGTGCCGGAGCGCCGGACGCTCGGCATCCTGCGAGGCCGGCCATGACGCGCGGCGAGCCGCTCGACGTCGACGTGCGCGTCCCCGTCCCGGGCGACCCGACGGTTTCGTTCTCGATCTCGTTCGGCGTCGGCTCGCAGAACGATCCGCCCGGGAAAGAGGGCCTCGCCTATCTGACCGGGCTGATGCTCGCCGAGGCCGGCACGAAGCGCCGCTCGTACGAGG
>CAYMAF010000093.1:0-10573 GCA_964388365.1 uncultured Gammaproteobacteria bacterium
TCGAGCTCGTCTTCGATCCGCCGTGGAATCAGTCGATGATGTCCGAGGCCGCGCGGCTCGAGGCCGGGCTGTTCTGACGCGCGTGAAACGCCTGACGCTGGTTCGGCACGCGAAGTCGAGCTGGGCCGACCCGGCGCTTCCCGACAACGAGCGACCGCTCTCGGGGCGCGGCGAGCGCGATGCGCCCGCGATGGCCGCCCGGCTCGCCGCCCGCGGCGAGCGGCCCGACGCGATTCTGACGAGCCATGCGCGCCGCGCCGCGATGACGGCCCGCGCATTCGCGGAGCGGCTCGGCCTGTCGGAAGAGACCGTTCGCGTCGACCGCCGCCTCTATCTCGCTCCGGCGGACCTCATTCTCGACGTGCTCCGCGCGCAGGACGACCGCGTGTCGCACGTGCTCGCGGTCGGCCACAATCCGGGCATCACGGAGGCTGCGATTCGGCTCGCGCCGGCGCTCGCCGTCGACGACCTGCCGACGTGCGCGGTCGTCGGGGTCGCCGTCAATGCCGATCGCTGGAGCCGCCTCGAGCCGGCCGTCTGCCGCCTGCTGTACTACGAGACGCCGAGAACCCTCGGCGTTTGACGCGCGCTCAATCGCCCCCGTCGTTCGACTTGCGCGCCCGCAGGAGCCGGCGAGTGCGTTTGTCCGGGCGTCCGGGCGTCGGCGCACGATAGAGCTCTCGCTCGATTGCGCGGCGCTCGGCAGCCTCGCGCCGCTTCGCGATCGAAGCCTCGGTCTCGACATAGCACGTCGCCGCTTCCGGCGCCGGGCCGCGCCGGACGGGGATGCCCGCGACCATGACCTCGCGCTCGAGATCGCCCTGAGCGATCACGAGCGTATCCCCGATGCGCAGCTCGCGCGCAGGCTTTACCCGCTGCCCGTTGACCCGCACATGGCCGCCCTTGACGGCCTCGGCCGCGATGCTGCGCGTCTTGTAGAAGCGCGCGCACCAGAGCCAACGGTCGATACGCAATGTCTCCATGTCCGATCTACGTCGATCTCGCGATCGACCGGAAACCTTAGCCTGTCGCAGGCGTCGACACCAGGCCGCGCCTGGCCGCGTGTTCGCCACCGACCTCTCTTGAGAGCAGGAGCTTCCTTATCTCTGTCGAGTCTCGAATCTGGCCCGTTTCTTGCTGACCGAGAACGAGAATCCCAGGCCGCGGCAAGCGAGGCTCGACAATGAAGCTCACGTTCGTAGGCCATGCCGGCGTGCTCGTCGAAAGCCGGGGCGTCGGCATCCTCATGGACCCTTGGCTGCAAGGGCTCGCGTTCAACGAGAGCTGGGCGCTCCATCCGGAGCCGCGGATCTCGGACGCGGACTGGCAACGGGTCACGCACCTCTGGATCTCCCACGAGCACCCGGATCACCTGAGCATCCCGACGCTTAAGGCTATCCCCCCGGAGCGCCGCCGCGGCATCACGGCGCTGTTCCAGCGCCACTACAGCCCGACAGTGCGCGATTTCCTCGCCGCGCAAGGATTCGCCGACGTCGTCGAGCTCGATCATGCGCGATGGATGCCGCTCGCGCGCGGCGTCGAAGTCTATTGCCGTCAGATCGGACATACGGATTCCTGTCTCGCGGTGCGGGACGGCACCCGGCACGGCGCCCTGCTGAACCTCAACGATTGCCAGTCGCCGCCCGCAACGTTACGTGCGTTGTCGCGCGACGTCGGCCCGATCCGCGTGCTGCTCGATCAGTTCTCGATCGCCGGCTGGCCCGGTAATCCCGACGATCGCGAGCGCAAGCGGGCGTCGGCGCGCCGCGCGCTCGACGCGTTCGCTCGAGACGTCGAGCTGCTCGGTCCGCGCTGGGTCGTGCCGTTCGCGAGCTTCGTGCGATTCTGTCATCCGTCGAACGCGCACATGAACGACGACATCAACACGATCGACGACGTCGCGCGGCGAGTGCCGGCCGAGCAGCTCGCGGTGATGTATCCGGGCGATACGTGGGAGCTCGACGCGCCGTGCCCGGGGACGGCGGACGCGATCGTCCGCTACCGGCACGACTTCGCACATATCGAAGACCTGCCGCTTCATCGGACGCAAGAGGTCCCATTCGACACGATCCTCGAGGCCGCCGAGCGGCGGATCGCCGATATCGCCGCGCGCTACCACTGGCCGCTGCGTCGGTGGGTCCGGCCCGTCGCGTTTCGCCTCGACGATCTCGGTCGCGCATTCGAGGTCAGCCTGCAAACGGGCGTCCGGGAGGTACGAACGGCCGCCGCGGCGTGCACCGTTCGAACCGACTCGCAAGCGGCGTGGTATACGTTCGCGCATCGGTGGGGTCTGCCGACGCTCGGCGTCTCGGGACGCTATGCGCTCGAGGGCGATCAGCGCATGTTCCTTCGCCTCAAGAAGCTCGGCAGCGCGTATGCCGCGGGCATCTGGACGCGGGAGCCCGGCCGCGGGCTCCTCGATGCGCTCGAGCATCCCGGCCGGGCGCGCTTCCTTTGGGCACGGCGCCGCGATCTGATCTCGCAGTTCCTCGGACGCCTGCGCCTCGCGTAGCTCCGCGCAAGGTTCGCCGCCGCGGCACGGCTCGATCGTCGGCGCGAAGCCGTGCGCAACAGCGCTCGCTAGCGCACCTCGCAGAAGCAGTGCGCATACAGCCCGCGCGGATCCGTCCTGCCCGCAAGGAGACGCAGCGGCGCCTCGGCGCGCTCGAGCAGCGCGTCGAGCCCGGCCGGCCACGGAGACAGATCGAAAGCCTTCAAGACCGGGGCCGAAACCTTGACGACGCCGAGCGCCAGGCGCTCCGCGAAACCAAGCTCCGGCTCGAAGTAACGGATACCGTAGCGCCCTTCCTCGAGGCCCGCGAGCTCCGCGGCCGATGCGAGCGCGTCGTCGAAGCCGCCAAGCGCGTCGACGAGGCCGCGCTCGCGCGCCGCCTCCCCGGTCCACACCCGGCCGCGCGCGACGGCGTCGATCTCGTCGAACGTGCGGCCGCGATGGCTCGCGACCTTGCCGACGAACTGCTCGTACGTCTGCACGATCGTCTGCCCGATCAAGTCCTGCACGTCCTCGCCGAGCCCCTGGAGGCTATCGAACTGGCCGGCGAGATCGGTCGTGCCGACGCCGTCGATGTTCACGCCGATACGCTCGAGCGTACGCTGGAACGTCGGCGCTTGGGCGGCGACGCCGATCGAGCCGGTCAACGTCGTCGGGCTCGCCCAGATCTCATCCGCGGACATCGAGATCCAATACCCGCCGGAAGCCGCGACGCTGCCCATCGAGACGACGACCGGCCGGCCGCTCGCCTGGAACCGCTCGATCTCGCGCAGGATCACCTCCGACGCGAACGAGCTGCCCCCGGGGCTGTCGACCCGCACGACGAGCGCCTTGACGCGGTCGTTGTCCGCGGCTTCGCGGATCAGCTCCACCGCGGAGTCGCCGCCGATCGTGCCGGGAGGCTGCCAGCCGTCGAGAATCTCGCCCGACAGAACGACGACGCCGACGAGGCTTCCGCCGGGCGCCGCCGGACGCTGGGGACCGTTGACCGCGGCGAGATACGTTTCGTGGTCGATCGCCGGGAGCTCGCCGTCCTTCGAGCCGCCGACGATCTCGCGAATCCGATCGCGTACCTCGTCGCGATGCGCGAGCGCGTCGACGAGACCATAATCGACGGCGAGCCGCGCCATGTCGCCGCCGGCCTCGCGCAGCAGATCGGGGAAATCGTCGGCATAGCGCTGCATCGCGCCGCTCTCGAGCTGCCGAGCCGAGGCGATATCAGCCTGGTAGCTCGCCCACAGGGCGTTCAGATACTCCGTCGTCGCCTCGCGGTCCTCATCGGACATCTCGTTGCGCGTGACCGGCTCGACGACCGACTTGTACTCGCCGGCGGTCCAGACGTGGTAATCGATGTAGAGCGAATCGAGCAGCGCCTTGTAGTACGGCCTGTAGCTCGCGTAGCCGTCGATCAGCACGTAGCCCATCGGATGCAGCAGAACCTCGTCGGCCTGCGCCGCAAGGTGATACTGGTCGCGCTCGAAATAGTCCGCTGCAGCGATCACCGGCTTCCCGCTTTCCTTGAACGCGGCGATCTCGGCGGCGAGCTCCTGAAGCTTGCTCAGCCCGCCGCCCGTCAGGCCGCTCGTGTCGAGCACGAGCGCCTTGATCCGAGCGTCGTCCTTCGCGGCGCGGATCGCATCGATCAGATCCTTCAGCAGCGTCTCGCGCAGCGGCGAGCCTTGCGCCCGCGCGAGCGCCCGCTCGAACGGGTCGCCGGACAGCTGATCGACGAGCCGGCCCTGCGGGGCGAGCAAGAGCGCGGCCGACTCCGGCACGCGAGGCTGCGGACGCGACAGCGCGGCGACGATCAGCAGGAACAGCACGAGCAGAACGAACAGGTGCAGGAGCTTGCGGAAACCGTCGACGACGGCCCATGCCTTGCGGAGGATACTCCCGAAAACGGAACCGTTGCTCATATCCGCTGCGCCGTCAGCTCAGAAACGCCAATGACAAAGCCGGCCAATACGTAATGATCAGGACCGAGACCAACAATACCAAAAGGAACGGCACGGTCGCCAAATACACCTCGACAATGTCCTTGCCGAACCGATGGCTCGAGATGAAGAGATTCAATCCGACCGGCGGCGTCAGATAACCGAGCTCCATCGCGGCCAGGAACACGATGCCGAGATGGATCGGGTGCACGCCGTACTCGAGCGCGACGGGCACGATCAGCGGCACGACGAGCACGATCGCGGAGAATATGTCCAATATCGCACCGAGCACGAGCAGGAACGCGAGCAGCGCGAGCAGGAAAGTATTCTGGCTCGAGACGTGCTCGCTCGTGAGCTCGAACAGCCGCTGCGGCACGCCGGTGTCGATCAGATAGTTCGTCGACGCCAGCGACATGCCGAGGATCGTCAGGATCGCGCCGACCAGCACCATCGCCTCACGCACGATGCGCGGCAGCTCGCGCCAGCGGATCTCCTTGAGGATCAGCATCTCGACGACGACGACGTAGAGCGCGGTCACGGCGGCCGCCTCCGAGACCGCGAAGTAGCCGCTGTAGATGCCGCCGAGCACGACGACCGGCAGCGGCAGCTCCCACTTCGCCGCCCAGAGCGCGTCGAGCACGTTGCGAAGCGAAGCGGATGCCCCGACCGCGCGCCGGTTGCGTACGAAACTATAGACGCAAAGCAACGCGACCATCAGCACGCCCGGCAGGATGCCGGCGAGAAAGAGATCGTCGATCGGCGCCTCGGCGACGATGCCGTAAAGAATCAACGGCAGCGACGGCGCGAACAGCAGGCCGAGGCTCCCCGACGCGGTCACGAGCCCAAGGCTGAACCTGCGCTCGTAACCCGCCTCGACGAGCGCGGGGTAAAGCAACGCGCCGAGCGCGATGATCGTCACGCCAGACGCGCCCGTGAACGCCGTGAACAGCGCGCAGACCGCGAGCGCGATCATCGCGAGGCCGCCCGGCAGCCAGCCGAGCAGCGCGCGCGAAAGCTGCACGAGCCGGTGCGGCGCCCCGCCCTCGCTCAGCATATAACCGGCGAACGTGAACAGCGGGATCGCGACGAGCACCGGCGTCTCGGCGATGCCGAAGAACTCGATCGCGAGCACGGACAAGTGCACGTCCGCACGCGCGAAGCCGAGCATCGCGCCCGCGGCGATGACCGCGAAAAGCGGCACGCCGAGCACGGCGAGCAGGACCAGGACGACGCCCCCGCCGGCCATGCGTCAGTCCCGGCGGAACGCGGCCGCCGCGGCGCGCAGCAGGAAGCGGTACGCCATCAGCGCGAAAGCGACGGGCAGAATGATCTGAAACCACCACGCGGGCAGATCGCCGAGCAGCGTATCGCCGAACTCGTGCGAATCCCGCACGAACGATACGGCGTACCACGCGACGACCGCGCAGACCGCCGCGGCGGCCGCGCTACGCACGACGGCGGCGACGCGCTGCAGCGCCGGCGGCAGAATGCGGTCGGCGATCTCGATCGCGATGTGCTTGTGATCGCGGCTTGCGGCGATCGCGCCGAGCAGCGCGAGCCAGAGGACGAGGATGCGGATCAGCGGGTCGCCCCAGACGATACCGAACGAGAAAACGTTGCGCAGCAGGATCTGCGCCGTCGCGAGGAGCATCAGCGCGCCGAAGCCGATCACGAGCAATGCGTTCTCGATGCGGCGGCCGACGCGGTCGGCGCGCTCGAGCCAGGACTCGAGGCCGCGAGCGCTCAATGCCGCGGCTCGGCTTCTCGGCTCCGGCTGCGATACTCGTCGAGCAGCCCGAGCATCCGGCGCAAGAGCTCCGCGTCGACATCCGCTCGCGCTTCGAGCCGCGGGTAGATCGCGGCGACCCGCTCGCGTAGCTCCTCGACGTTCGCGTCATCGACGGTCACGATCTCGACGCCGTAGCGCTCGAGCACCTCGCGCGCGCGGTGGTTGTCCTCACGCGCGGCCGCATCGAGCCGTGCGACGGTCCGCGTCACGACGTCCTCGAAAACCGCTTGTTGCTCGTCCGTGAGCCGAGCGAACGCGCGCCGGTCGATCGCGAACACGCCCATCGAGTACGAGACCGGCACGTCGGTCATGTAGCGCACCTTCGTGTGCCACTGCAGCACGAGCGCGCCGACCGGCGACGCGGCCGCGACGTCGAGCAAGCCGGTCTGCAGTCCAGTCAGCACGTCCGTGACGGGCAGCACAACCGGAGACAGCCCGAGGGATTCCATCGCGACGAAGCTGATCGCGTCGCCCTCGGGGACCCAGACCTTGCGCCGGCGCAGGTCGTCGATGCCCCGCACCGGGTGATTCGACAGCAGGTTCGCAAAGCCGCCCTCGATGAATCCGAAGCTGACGAAGCCGGCCTCCTCCAGCCCGCGCTTCAGCACCGGGTCCAGCAGCCCGCGCACATGATCGACCTCGTCGAGTGAGCGGAACAGGAGCGGCACCCCGTACAGATTGAGCGCGCCGTAGCGCTCCGCGAGACCGCCGGCCGTGAACGCGCCGCCGTGGAGCTGGCCGATGCGGATCTTGCGCAGCACCTGCGCATCGTTGCCCATCACGCCGCCGGGAAAGAACTTGATCTCGACGCCGCCGCCGGTGCGTTCCTTGATCTCCGCGGCCGCGGCGCGCATCTCGCGCATCCAGTGCGAGCCGTCCGGAGCGATCGTCGCGATCTTCAGCTCCGCACCGGCCGCGGGGAAGGCCGCGGCGAGACCCGAGACGAGAAGCGCGGCGACCTTCAAAATGCGTCGCACGACGTGGCCTTCCGCCATCAGAAATACTCCTCCGACGTTGCCAGGAGCCGCTCGGCGTCTTCCTTCGCGAGCACGTTGAACAGCGTCAGCCCCGGCGCCTCGACCGGAGCTGCGAGCACGTCGGCCAGCAGCGCGTCGTGCAGCTCGCGATCGAAGACGAGCCGCGCGTAACGGCGTGCGTATTCTACCTTGATCGACAGGTCCCTCCCGGCCGACAGCTCGATCGCGCGCTCGAAATACGCCTTCGCGACGTCGGGCCGTCCGCCGAGCGAAGGGGGACGCAACGAGTTCAGCGTGCCGAGATAGCCGTGCACGGCGCCGTCCGCATGCGTCGGATCGAGCTCGAGCACACGCTCGAGCGCGGCCTCGACCCATGACAGCTCCGCGACCGCGCTCCAGTCGTCGCTCGTCGCATCGAGATGACTCAACCAGCTCACCGCGTAAGCGTACAGGAGGCCGGCATCGCGGCGTGTGACGCGGCTCAACTCGCCGACGAACCGATCGAAATTGGTGTGATCGGCGTCGCAGGCCCAGTCGTGGCGCACGCACAGGGCCCGCTCGCCGTAGCGGCGCGCCTTCGTCGTCAACGTCACGGCCCGCTCGGGGCTCTCCGCGAAGCGGGCGCCGTACAGCGCGAAGAGCCGAGCGCCGGCCGAGAGGAGGTTCTCGTCGTCGGGATTACGGGCGATCAGCCCGTCGATCAGCAGCAGATACGCCGGCGCGCCGTGCTCGATGAGCACGGGATCGTCCTGATCGAGGATCGCCGCCGAAAGCGTCTCGGATGCGGCCGAGCCGATCATGCCCGCGCAGCCCGAGACGAGCGCCGCGGCGGCGCAGATGCCGGCCGCAAGCGGTCCTCGCCGAGCCGCGCGAGCCGCACCGGCCGGGCCCGCACGCAAGCCTGTCGCCTTCATCGGAAACGGCGTTTGCGCTCCGCGCGGCGTAGGCGGCAGCGGTCGGGAACGCCGCGCGGGAACCGGCGATGCCGTCAGACCTTTTCCTTGATACGCGCGGCCTTTCCGCTGCGCTCGCGCAGGTAGTAGAGCTTCGCGCGTCGCACGTCACCGCGGCGCTTGACCTTGATCTCGGCGATCGCCGGGCTGTGCGTCTGAAACACCCGCTCGACGCCCTCGCCGTGCGAGATCTTGCGCACGGTGAACGACGAGTTCAGGCCGCGATTGCGCTTCGCGATCACGACGCCCTCGTAGGCCTGCAACCGCTCGCGATCGCCCTCGGTGACTCTCACCTGCACGACGACGGTATCACCCGGTCCGAAGTCCGGAATATCGGTTTTCAGTTGCTCGCGCTCGATCTCGTCAATCACATTCGCCATCGCCAGATCCTCTACCTTTCGAACCGGCCGCTATCGACCCGCGACCTTCCGCGGGACGGCACCGACCTCGTGCTTGAATTCCTCGAGCAGCTCCGCCTCCTCAGGCGTCAGCGCCCGTCCCTCGAGCAGCTCCGGCCGCTTCAGCCAGGTCCGCCCCAACGACTGCTTGAGCCGCCAGCGCTTCACCGCGCCGTGATCGCCGGTGAGCAGCACCTCCGGCACGCTCATGCCGTCGACGTGCTCCGGCCGCGTGTACTGCGGGCAGTCGAGCAGCCCGGCGCTGTACGAATCCTCGGCCGACGAATCCTCGTGCCCGAGCACGCCCGGCAGCAGCCGCGCGACCGCGTCGACCACGACGGCCGCGGCGAGCTCACCGCCGGACAGGACATAGTCGCCGATCGACAGCTCCTCGCGTACCTCGCCCTCGACGATCCGCTCGTCGATGCCTTCGTATCGGCCCGCGACCAGCAGCACGCCCGGCGCCCGCGCGAGCTCCGCGACGAGCGCCTGATCGAGCGGCCGGCCCTGAGCGCTCAACACGAACTCCGGGCAGCCGGCCGGCATCCTGGCCCGCAGCGCACGGATCGCGTCCCGCATCGGCTCGTATTTCAGCACCATGCCGGGGCCGCCGCCGTACGGACGATCGTCGACCGTCCGGTGCCGGTCGTACGCGAACTCGCGCGGCGACATGTGCTCGAGCGCGATCAGCCCGCGCTCGCGGGCCCGGCCGACGACGCCGTACCGTACGACCGGCTCGATCAGCTCGGGAAACAGCGAAACGACACCGAAACGGTACATCTCACTGCTCCCACCAGCTCGGCTCCCAATCGACGACGATCACGCCGGCATCGAGATCGACCTCGCGGACGACGTGCGGCACGAACGGGATCAGCCGGTCGCTGCCGCCGGTCAGCACGATCACGTCGTTCGCTCCCGTCGCCATCAAGTAATCCACCTCGCCGAGCGCCTCGCCGCGCAAGCTACGGACCGCGAGCCCCTCGAGATCCGTCCAGTAGTACTCGCCCGGCTCGAGCGGCGGCAGCGCGCCACGCTCGACGCTGATCTCCGCGCCGAGCCAGCGCCGCGCCTCGTCGCGGTCATCGATGCCGCGCAGCTTCGCGATGACGTGCTTCCCGGCCCGGCGCCCTGCCTCGACCTCGACGCGGTGCAGCGCACCGTCGTGCTCGAGAATCCATTCGGCATAGCCGACGATATTCTCGCGCGGCTCGGTATAGGAGAGGATTTTCACCCACCCCTTCACGCCGAACAGGCCGCCGATGCGGCCGAGCGTGACCCTCTTCGAGCCGTCGGCACCCACCGCCACGGCCGCGGCTTTGTCCCGATGCGTCAGGCGGCCGCGGACTTCCGATACTGCTTGATCAGCTGCTCGACGCGCTCGGAGAGCTGCGCGCCGTTCTTGATCCAATAGTCCGTGCGCTCGAGATCGATCTCGAGCGGCTTGTCCTGGCCCTGCGCAATCGGATTGTAGAAGCCGAGGCGCTCGATGTATCGGCCATCGCGACGGTTACGGCGGTCCGTGACGACGATGTGATAAAAAGGGCGCTTCGTCGCTCCGCCGCGCGACAGACGTATCCTCACCATAAGCTTCGAATCCTGGTTCCTCGATCTCGTCGGATCGTCAGAAAAGTCAAAGAGCGGCCCCGAGGACCGCTCTCGCAAGGCGCGAAATTTTACTTGCTTTTTCCCGCCGCCGAAAGGGCCGGCAGCGGGTTGCGTCGGACCCGTCGCGCTGGCAGCGCTGGGGCGGGCTTGGCGCTCGGCAGCGGCGCGGCGGTGGGGCGGGCTTGGCGCTATCGGGCTTTGAGGGAGCGTGCGCGCCAAGGACGACGCGCCCGCAGCGCACAGGGACGTGTGCACAGCGGTCCCGCAAAGCCTGATAGCGCCGAGCCCGAGGACCCTCAGCGGCGCGGCGGCGGGCCGGGCTTGGCGCTATCGGGCTTTGAGGGAGCGTGCGCGCCAAGGACGGCGCGCACGCAGCGCACAGGGACGTGTGCACAGCGGTCCCGC
>CAYMAF010000094.1:0-10510 GCA_964388365.1 uncultured Gammaproteobacteria bacterium
CGATACCGGACTACGGCGAGCCGGTGCCGTTGCCGAATCCGGCCGTGCACCAGGCGCATCGGCAGGCGGCGCGGAGCGAGACACTCGAGATCGAGATTCCGCCCGAGCAGGAGACGGAGGTGAAGCTCGTGCTTCGAACGGCGCAAGCGGCACTCTACTCGTGGAGCACGGACCGCGGCACCGTGTATTCGGATTTTCACGGGCATACGCCCGAGGCGGGGCCGAACTTCTTCGTTCGCTATATCGAGCATCAGGAGACGTCCGGGGGGCACGGCTCGCTGGTTGCGCCGTTCGACGGTGAGCACGGCTGGTACTGGCTGAACTACAACGATTTCCCGGTCACCGTGACGCTCACCGTCTCCGGGCATTTCGACGACATCGTCGATTACGGAATATTCTGACCGCCCTTCGACGAAGGGCTCATCGCGGGGGCTGCGATCCTTCCGCCGGCTCGGCCGGCGCGCGCTCCGGGGGAACGAACAAGAACGTCAAAGGGAGACTCACGAATGTGGCAGCAAGACTATGTCCCGCTCGGGGATAGCCTCGCACTTTCCGCGCTCGCGGCCGCATTACCGATCTTCGTGCTGCTGCTGCTGCTCGGGATCTTCCGCAAGCCCGCATGGATCTCCGCGCTTTCCGGCCTTGCGGCGACGCTGGTCGTCGCGCTTTTCGTCTACGAGATGCCGGCGGGCGCCGCGGTCAGCGCGACGACGTTCGGCGCGGCGTTCGGCCTCTTCCCGATCGGCTGGATCGTGTACTGGGCGATCGTCCTCTACCGGCTCACGCTCGAAACCGGGAAGTTCGAGATCATCAAGGATTCGATCGGCGGGTTGACGACGGACCGGCGCCTCCAGGCGATGCTGATCGCTTTCGCGCTCGGCGCGTTCATCGAAGGCGCGGCCGGGTTCGGCACGCCGGTCGCGGTCGCGGCCGCGATGCTCACCGGCCTCGGGTTCTCGCCGTTCTTCGCGGCCGCGATCTGCCTGCTCGCGAATACCGCACCGGTCGCGTTCGGCTCGATCGGCATCCCCGTCGTCACGCTCGCCCAGGTGACCGGGCTCGACGAGGGACTTCTGAGCGCGTGGGTCGGGCGGCTATGCGCGCCGGTCGCGGTGTTCATCCCGGCCTACCTGATCCTCGTGATGGGCGGCGTGAAGGCATTGAAAGGCGTGCTTCCGGCCGCGGCCGTCTGCGGGCTCGCGTTCGCGTCGATGCAGTTCATCGTGTCGAACTTCGTCGGCCCGCATCTCGTCGACATCGTCGCCGCGCTGACGGCGATCGCCGGCCTCGTCGTCCTGTTCAAATTCTGGCAGCCTTCGGACGACTTTCGCCTCGAAGGCGAATCGGAGGCCGTCATCACGGTGCAGAAGCGCTCCGCCGGCGAGACGCTGCATGCGTGGTCGCCTTATCTGTTTCTCGTCGCGCTCGTGCTGATCTGGGGAAGCCCGTCGGCGATCCGCTGGATGAACGGTCTGCCGTTCGCTTACGCCCAAATCGAATGGCCGGGCTTGCACGGGCTCGTCGAGCGCGTGCCGCCGGCCGTCGACGCCGCCGGTCCCTACCCCGCGCTGTTCAACCTGAACTGGGTCTCGGCCGCCGGCACGGCCTGCGCGTTCGCAACGGTCCTCGCGGCGATCGCTCTGCGCGTCTCGCCGATGCGATACCTGCGTCTGCTCGGCTCGGTGTTCGTGCAGCTCTTCTTCTCGCTCGTGACGATCGCGGCCGTGCTCGCCGTCGCGTACCTGATGAACTACTCGGGCGCGACCGTCACGCTCGGCCTCGCGTTCGCCGAGACGGGAAGGCTCTTTCCGTATTTCAGCGCGATGCTCGGCTGGCTCGGCGTATTCCTGAGCGGCAGCGACACGTCGGCGAACGCGCTGTTCGGCAACTTGCAGGTCGTCACGGCGAATCAGCTCTCGTTCGACCCGGCGATCATGGCCTCCGCGAACTCCGCGGGCGGCGTGATGGGCAAGATGATCTCGCTACAGAGTCTCGCGGTCGCGGTCGCGGCGACCGGGATGTCGCGCAGCCAGGAAGGCCAGCTCTTCCGGTTCACGTTCAAGCACAGCGTGTTTCTTGCGAGTCTCGTCGGGCTGCTGACCGCCGCGTACGCGTATCTCGTGTAACGGATCCGGCGATCACGCGGCGGGCAGCGTGATCGCTTCGCCGACGCGCGGCAGACGCACGCCGACGCCGAGCTCGGCTTCGAGCCGGGCCGCGAGCGGCGTGCGGGCGCGATCCTCACCGTGCACGAGGCAGACCGGCGGGCGGCCGCGGAAATGGCGATACCAGTCGACGAGCTCGCTTTGATCGGCATGCGCTGAAAGCCCGCCGACGGTATGGATCTTAGCGTTGACGCGAATCGGCTCGTGCCATAGCCGCACTTGCTCGGCGCCATCGACGAGCCGGCGACCGAGCGTCCCTTCCGCCTGGTAGCCGACGATCACGACATGGCACTCCGGCCGCCACAGATTGTGCTTCAAGTGGTGCAGGATACGGCCGCCGTTGCACATGCCGCTGCCGGCAATGATGATCGCGCCGGACGTGAGCTCGTTCAGGCGCATCGAATCCTGCGACGTCGGCGTCGCCTCGAAGTTCGGCAGCACGGGCCAATGCTGGCGATCCTTGAAAAGCTCGGCCTTATAAAGGTGCCGGTAGATCGAATAGATCCCGGTTGCCTCGATCGCCATCGGGCTGTCGAGAAAGACGCGCCAACGGTCGAGACGCCAGTCGGCATAATGCTCGGCCATCAAGAACAGCAGATCCTGTGTCCGGCCGACGGCGAACGCCGGGATCAGCACGTTGCCGCCGCTCTCAGCGGCCTCGAGGAAGATCGAGCGCAGCTCCGCGATCGTCGCTTGGAACGGACGGTGGTTCCGATCTCCGTACGTGCTCTCGAGCAGCACGAGATCCGCGTCGGCGATCGTCGTCGGATCCTCCATGACCGGCGCGTGGCGATAGCCGAGGTCGCCGCTGAACACGAGCTTCGTGCGGCGGCCCCGATCCTCGATCCACAGCTCGACGATCGCCGAGCCGAGGATATGTCCTGCATCGGACAGCCGAATCTCGATCCCCGGGAGAATCTCGCGCCGCTCGCCGTACTCGAGACCGCGGAACAGCGCCATCACGGCCTGCGCGTCTTGCTGCGTGTAAAGCGGCGCAACCATCGGCAAGCCTTGCCGACGGCGCTTCGCGTTGTCCCACTCGGCATCCTTCTCGTGCAGATACGCCGAGTCGCGGAGCATGATCGAGCAAAGCGCCCGGGTCGCCGAGTGCGTATGGATCGGGCCGCGATAGCCCTCGCGGTAAAGCAGCGGGAGCCGACCGGAGTGATCGATATGCGCATGGCTCAGCACGACCGCGTCGATCTCGCCGATCGGCACCGGAAACGGCGCGCGGTTGCGCTCCTCGTCGTCCGCGCTGCCCTGAATCTGCCCGCACTCGAGCAGCAGCGTGTGCCGCGACGTGCGTAGCAGGTAGCACGAGCCGGTCACGCTGCCGGCGGCGCCCAGAAACTCGAGCTGCATGGGGTCTCCGTTTCGAAAGGCGGTAAGTATGCCGGGCCGAGCGCCTGGCTGCAGCCGGGCTGGGTTCCGACCGCGACCGTCCACTCCGGCCCCGAAGCCGGTACACTGCCCTCCTATGCAGACGTTGACGGAACTCGCCGCCTCGTTCGCGGCGCGCGGCGAGGCGCCCGCGATTCACGTCTTCACGTCGAACGGCGGGGAGATCGTAAGTTATGCCGCGCTGCACGAGCGAGTCCGGCGAACGGCGGCCGCGCTCTCGGCTCGCGGCATCGCTCCCGGGGATCGTGTGCTCCTGTGCGCGCCGAACGGCCCCGATTGGGTCGCGGCCTATTTCGCGATCGTCTCGATCGGGGCGATCGCCGTGCCCGTCGACGATCAGGTCGGCCGCGAGCAGCTCGTTGGCATCGTCCGTCATGCGGCGCCGCGCTATGCGTTCACGACCCGCAAGCACGTCGACGAGCTCGCCGCGGGGCCGAGCGCGCTCGACGCGTATCACCTGATCGGGGCCGGCAGCGCGACCTCGCTCGATGCGCTCGAGCTGCCCGATTCGAGCGTCGCCGCGTCGCTCGACGAGCGCACGGCCGGCGTCCGGCCGGAGCAAACCGCATCGCTGCTCTATACGTCGGGAACGACGGGCACGCCGAAGGCCGTCCCGCTGACGCATCGCAATCTCGTGTCCGACGCTCGAGCACTGATCGAGGCCCGCCTGATCGGCCCCAGGGATCGCGTGCTGATGCCGCTGCCGCTGCATCATACGTATCCGTTCACCGTCGGCATGCTGCTCGTGCTCGGCCTCGGCGCGAGAATGGTCATTCCGTCGGGCGTCACCGGTCCGGAGATCACCGGCGCCGCGAAAGTCTCCGAAGCGACCGCGATGCTCGGCGTGCCGAGCCTCTATGAGGCGGTCTGGCAAAGCATCGACGCGCGCGTGAAAGCTGGCGGCCCGCGCCGCGAGCGGCTGTTCCGCCGAATGCTGTCGCTCAGCCGACGCTTGACGCGCCTGACGGGCATGCCGATCGGACGGCTGCTGTTCCGGTCGGTGCATGCCGCCGTCGGACCGAAACTCCGGATTCTCGGCTGCGGCGGCGCGAAGCTGGACCCGAGACTCGCCGATAACCTCGAATCGCTCGGCTGGACCGTGCTGACCGGCTACGGCCTGACCGAGACCTCGCCGGTGCTCACGTTCAACTCGCTTCGGAAACGTCGCCTCGGCACCGAAGGGCGGCCGATCCCCGGCGTCGAGATCCGTATCGACCGCGATCCCGAGGCCCCTCACGGGGAGATCCTCGCTCGCGGCCCGAACGTTTTCGCGGGCTACTGGCAGAACGACGACGCGACACGCAGCGCGTTCACCGCGGACGGCTGGTTCCGCACGGGCGACCTCGGCTTCGTCGACGATGCGGGCTTCCTGCACATCGTCGGCCGCAGCAAGGAAGTCATCGTTCTACCCGATGGCAAGAACATCTTTCCCGAGGAAGTCGAGCAGTGCTACGCGATGCCGCTGCTCCGCGAGATCGGCATCTTCGAACGCAACGGCGCGCTCGTCGCGCTCGCCGTGCCGGACGAGGACGAGGTGCGCCGCCGCGGCGGCCTCGGCGTGCTGCGCCTGTTGAAAGAGGAGATCGAAACTCGCGCGGCGGACCTGCCGCCGTATCAGCGAATCGTCGACTTTCGCGTCGTGCGTGAGCCGTTGCCTCGCACGCGCCTTGGCAAGATCAGGCGTCATCTGCTCCCGGAGCTTTTCGAGAACGCCGACAAGCGCACGCTCGAGGAGGCGCCGATCGAGCTCGACGAGGCCGACCGTGCACTGATCGAAGCGACGCCGACGACCCGAGCCGTCTGGGAATGGCTGAAGGAGCGTTATCCGGACCGCGCGCTCGGCTTGGACATGAGCCCGCAGCTCGATCTGCAGATCGATTCGCTCGGATGGGTCGGGCTGACGCTCGAGCTCGAGCAGCGTTTCGGCGTCTCGCTGCCGGCCGCCGCCGTGAGCCGCGTGCTGTCGCTGCGGGATCTCATGACCGAGGTCCGTCGCGCCGAGACCGAGGCCGGCACGACACCGGCACCGGCCGAGGCGACAGCCCCGCCCCGTCAGCGGCTGCCGATGCGTGCGATCGGCGCGCTGCTGTACGCGGTCAACAGGCTACTGGTGCGCACGCTCTATCGGCTCGACGTCGAAGGCGCGGATCGGCTTCCGGCCGACCGATGCCTAACGATCACGCCGAACCATTTGAGCTACCTCGACCCGCTCGTGATCGCGGCCGCGCTGCCCGGCGGTGTGCTGCGCGAGACGTACTGGGCCGGCTGGGTCGGCGTGATGTACGCGGGCCCGATCAGCCGCTTCGTGAGCCGCGCGACCCGAGTATTTCCCGTCGACCCGGATCAGGATCTCGCCGGCGCGATCGGCACGGCCCGCGCGCTTCTCGATCGCGGCTCATCGGTCGTCTGGTTCCCGGAAGGCCGCCGTTCCCCAACCGGGGAGCTGCTGCCGTTTCGGCCGGGCGTCGGCGTGCTGCTGAAAGAAAGCAACTGCCTCGTCGTGCCGGCTCGTATCTCGGGAACGTACGAAGCGTGGCCGCCTCGGCGCCGACGCCCGCGCATCGGAGGCGCGCTGCGCGTCGTCTTCGGCGAGCCGGTCTCAATCGATACGCTGCGCACCGAAGGCACGGGCGACACGGACGAGCTCAAGATCGTAGATGCGCTCGAGCGCCGAGTGGCCGCTCTCGACGCGGGCACCGAGCCGCGGCCGACGAGCACGGACGCGAATGCGGCCGCAGGACCGACCGAATCCCGGCGTGAAAGCCGCTGAGCGTCTCGCGATACGCCTGGTCGCCGCGGGGCTCGCCGCGTCTGCGGCCGCGTGCACCCCGCCGTCCGAGCCGGACGGCGCAGAGCTCTATGCGAGCCGCTGCGCGCCTTGCCACGGCGCGAGCGGCGAAGGCGACGGACCTCTGCGCGAAGTGCTCCGCGTCGACGTGCCGAGCTTGCGCAAGCTGACGATCGGAAACGGCGGTCGGTTTCCGGAAGCGCGAGTGCGCGCCGTGCTCACGGGGGAGACGATCCCGCGTCCGCACGGCGACGCCGATCTGCCGGTATGGGGCGGCATCTTCGGATGGGGAACGTACGCCGAGCCCGACGCGGTGCGCGCGCGAACGAGCGTCGACGCGCTCGTCGAGCACGTGCGCGAAATTCAGTACCGCTGATCCGCACGGCTCACCGGATCGTCGAGCATCGCGGCAAGCCGCGCGGCCCGCGGCGCCGGCGCGATCAGTGGACCTCGACCTCGATCGCGCGCGGCTTCTTCGCTTCGGACTTCGGCAGATGGACCTTGAGCACCCCGTCGCGGCACTCGGCCGTGATCTTCTGGGTGTCGACATCGTCCGGGATCGAGAAGCTTCGCGAGAAGCGGCCGTAGAACGTCTCGCGGCGATGTTCCTTCTCGTTGTCGGTGGCCTTCTCGACGCGCCGTTCGCCGCTCAGCGTCAGCACGCCGTTCTCGACCCGAATCGAGATATCGTCCTTCTTGACCTCCGGCAGATCGGCCTTGATCGTGTACTCGTTATCGTTCTCGGTGATGTCCGCGGTCGGGCGCCACTCGATGCTCTCACCTGCGACGCCGCCGCGCAGCCGCGCGAGCTCCCGCGTGTACCGATCGAAAAAATCGTCCAGCTCTCTGAACGGACTCCAGCTAATCAGGTTCATGTTTCGCCCTCCTGAGTGGTTCCTCGTCGCTCCTGAATTTTGGGGCGATCGCCGAGTATTCAAGCGCACGCGGGTGCGCGCCCCCTCGGCGTGAAGCGTCGGGATCAACGGGAACGGCGCGGCGGCGGACGGCCGCCGCCGCGCCGAGGGCTCAGACCTTGAAGCCTTCGCGCGTCAACGGCAGGGTGCGCACGCGGTGGCCGGTCGCGGCGTGGATCGCATTGCAGATCGCCGGCGCGGCAGGCGGCAGCGCCGGCTCGCCGACACCGGTCGGCGGGTAGTCGGAGTCAACGAAGTGGACCTCGACCTCGGGGGCGTGGCTCATCCTTAGCAGCGGATAGCGATCGAAGTTCCGTTGCTCCGCACGCCCCTTGTCGAACGTGATCTCGAGCGCCATCGCCGTGCTGAAGCCGTCGATCACGGAGCCCTGCACCTGATTCTCGGCGCCGGAGAGGTTCACGATCGGGCCGATATCGCCGGCGACCCAGACCTTGTGCACGGTGATCTTTCGGCTCGCATCGACGCTCACCTCGGCGACCTCCGCGAAGTGTCCGCCGTGGCTGAAGTGGAACGCGAGGCCGAGCCCGCGCCCCGACGGCAGCGCCCGCCCCCAGCCGGCCTTCTCGGCCGCGAGCCGGATCACGCCGGCCGCGCGCTCCGGGTTCAGGCCGGGCCGGCCCATGCCCGCCGGCCCGCTGCCTCCGCCGGCCCCCGAGGCCTCGCCGGGAGGCGGCGTCATCGCCAAGACCTCGAGCAGGAACTCGACGTGATCGCGCTCGGCCGCGACCGCGCATTCGTGCAAGAAGCACTGGATCGCGAACGCGATCGCGTTCGAGCCGGGCGCCCGCCACGGCCCGGTCGGGATCCTCGACGGAAGCAGCGACTGCAGGATCCTCGCGTTCGGGACCTTCGCGGCGGGAAACTCGTCCGGCGACAGATTCGCGCTCGCGGCCGGCATCGAGCCGCCATGCGTGAACGTGATGAAGTGGTCCTGCCACGCGGTGAGCCGGCCGCCCGCGACCGCCGCCTTGAAAGCGTGAAAGCCGCCCGGCCGGTAGAAGTCGAACGCGAAATCGTCCTCGCGTGTCCACTGTACCTTGACGGGTGCGCCGGCGCGCTTCGAGATCGCCGCCGCCTCGACGACGCTGTCGTTCGCGAGCCGCCGGCCGAAGCCCCCGCCTCCACGAAGCTGATGCAGCGTCACTGCGCTTTGCGGGACGCCGAGGTACGCGGCAACCGCCTCGACGGCGGCCTGCGGCGTTTGCGTCGGCGCCCAGATCTCGGCGCTTCCGTCCGGCTTGCACCAGACCGTGCAGTTCTGTGGCTCGAGATCCGCGTGCGCGAGATACGGATACGTATAGAACGCCTCCACCGTCCGGTCGGCGCGCGCGAACGCGGCATCGACGTCGCCGGTGTCGCGCAGCGTCGCCTGCGCAGCGCCTCGCGCGAGGCGCTGCGCTTCGGCGACGGCGTCCGACCAGCTTTCCTGCGACGCGCCGGACTCGTCCCACTCGACCTCGAGCTCGCGTTTCGCCTTGAGCGCGGCCCACGTCGAATCAGCGATGATCGCGACGCCCGACAGCACCGCGTCCGACGACGGATTGAACTCGATCGGGTTGCCCCTCGGCTCGACGAGGAACGCGTCCTCGATGCCGGGCAGCGACTTCACGTGATCGAGATTCGCCGCGGCCGCGCGGGCGCCGATCGCCGGCGCCTTCGTGAAGGTCGCATAGCGCATGCCCGGGACGCGCTGATCGATGCCGAACATCGGCTGCCCGGTCACGATCTTGAGATTGTCGACACCGGTGATGCGTTTGCCGAGCAGCTTGAAATCCTTTCGGTCTTTCAGCTTCACGGACGCCGCGTCCGGCACCGGCAATGCCGCGGCGGCCTCGGCAAGCTCTCCGTATCCGATCCGCCGCCCGGATGCCGCATGCACGACGAATCCCGCATCGGTCGCGAGCTCGTCGGCCGGCACGCCCAGGCGCTCCGCCGCGGCCGCGACGAGCATCGTGCGCGCGACCGCGCCCGCGCGGCGCAGCGTCTCGTAGTTCATCGGCACCGACAGCGAGCCCCCGGCGAACTGCGGTCCGTACAGCTCCATGCTGATCGGCGCCTGCTCGACGCGGACCCGCGACCAGTCGGCGTCGAGCTCCTCGGCGACGATCATCGGCAACGCCGTCTTCACGCCCTGCCCGACGTCCGGATTCTTCGCATACAGCACGACCGTGCCGTCCGGCCTGATCTGCACGTACGCATTCGGCGCGAATCGCGCGTCGCCCTCAGTGTGCGCTCCGTGCCCGTCGCGCTGCGCGGACGCGCGTTGCGCGCCGAGCGAAAGGCCGAGCACGAGTCCGCCGCCGACGAAGCCCGAGACCTTGATGAACCGGCGCCGGGTCAGCGCGGCATCTCGAAGGCCCGCGGCCGTCCGACGCAGGTACTCGGGGAGATAGACATCCACCGTTGTCGCTCCGTTGCCGTTGTCGCTCATGCCTCGCTCCCCGTCTTCTCGGCCATCCCGGCGGCGACGCGAATCGCCTTACGAATCCGGTTGTACGTCCCGCAGCGGCAGAGGTGGCGCGACATCGCGGTCTCGATGTCGGCATCCGTCGGCCGCGGCGTGCGTTCGAGCAGCGCGACCGCGCTCATGATCTGGCCCGCCTGGCAATAACCGCACTGAGCGACGTCCTCGTCGATCCACGCCTGCTGCACCGGGTGCAACGTGCCGTCGGCGCCGGCGATGCCTTCGATCGTCGTGATCGCCTGCCCTTCGAGCGCTTGCACAGGAAGCTGACAAGACTGCACTGGCATGCCGTTCACGTGCACCGTGCACGCGCTGCACGCGCCGATTCCGCAGCCGTACTTCGTGCCGACGAGCCCGAGCGTGTCGCGCAGCACCCATAGCAACGGAGTCGTCGGATCGATGTCGCCGAGATCGTGAGATCGGCCGTTGACGTTCAATCGCATGCAGGAATCTCCACCCTCGCCGGAACTTCCGAAGTCTCGGGCAACGGGGAGCGGCACGCAAGCCGCGGGCCGGCGCGCTTGAAATTTCTAACGAAGCAGCGCTTCGAGCCGCGACACGAGCTCGGTCTGCAGGAGGCCTTCGATCTCGACGATCTTGCTCGTCGAGCCGTGGCCGGCCGCGACCCGCACTTTCCGCCGCGGCACGCCCAACCGCTCGGCGAGATACGCCTCGAGCGCATCGTTCGCTCGGCCGTCCTGCGGCGGTGCGGCGACCTTGATCTTCAGGCGGTCGCCGAGCCACCCGACGATCTCGT
>CAYMAF010000095.1:0-10509 GCA_964388365.1 uncultured Gammaproteobacteria bacterium
CGGCTGTGCTCGGAGCTCACGGTGCCGGTGCAGGGGTACGCGGACAATCGCCGCCGGGCCGGATGGCTCACGTATATCGGCGACGAGACGGCCGGGGTCTGGCAGCTCGAGCCGCACGAGGCGAGCGACGGGGGCTGCCGCTATCGGCTCGAGTTCCAGCCGCCGTGGGCCGGCGCGCTGTCGTTCGAGGTTCGCGCCGTGCCGTCGCATCCGTTGCTGTCGCATCCGTACGAGCTGGGGCTGATGAAATGGCTCTGACGTCGGCGCGCTGAATGGCGCAGCGGTTTCGTACGAGCCCCGGTAAGCGGCTTCCGGGCGGCGCGATCCCGGGCCCCGGCGGCGTGAATTTTTCGCTTTATAGCCGGCGCGCGACGGGCGTGTCGCTCGTGCTCTACGCCGACGAGCGCGCGGCGAAGCCGCTCGCCGTGATCGAGCTCGACCCCGACGAGAACCGGACGTTCTTTTTCTGGCACGTCTTCGTTCACGATATCGGGCCCGGCTTGTATTACACGTGGCGCGTCGACGGGCCGCACGAGCCGCATAGCGGCCTGCGTTTCGACGCGGCGCGCGAGCTGCTCGATCCGTGGGCGCGCGAGGTCAGCGACGTGCTGTGGGACCGGGAAGCGAACCGGCGGCACGGAGCGACGGCGATCCGCGCAAAGATCGTCGACGCCGACGGCTACGACTGGGAGGGCGACGAGCCGCTCCGCGGTCGGCCTCTCGAGAAGACGATCATCTACGAGCTGCACGTCAGAGGCTTCACTCGGCACCCGTCGTCGGGCGTCTCAGCGCCCGGCACGTTCCGCGGGCTGATCGAGAAGATTCCGTACCTCGTCTCGCTCGGGATCACGGACGTCGAGCTTCTGCCGGTGCTCGCGTTCGACGTGCAGGACGTGCCGCCGGGCACCGCGGCGCGTGGACTTCGTAATTACTGGGGCTATAGCCCTTACGGCTTCTTCGCGCCGCACCCGCATTACGCCGCTGGCCGCGACGCGCGCAACGAGTTTCGCGATCTCGTGAAGGCGCTGCACCGGGCGGGTATCGGCGTGATCCTCGACGTCGTGCTGAACCACACGGCCGAGGGCGGCGCGGACGGGCCGGTGATCTCGTTCAAGGGATTCGGTAACGAGTTCTTCTATCACCTCGACCCCGAGGACCGCTCGCTCTATCGAGACTTCACCGGCTGCGGCAATACGATCAACGCGAACCATCCGCTCGTCGCGAGGTTCTTGCTGAATTGCCTCGAGTACTGGGTGCGCGAGATGCACGTCGATGGCTTCCGGCTCGATCTCGCGAGCGTGCTAGCGCGCGGCGAGGACGGCGAGCCGATGTACCACGCGCCGGTGCTCTGGAGCATGGAGTTCTCCGACGCGCTCGCCCGCGCGAAGCTGATCGCCGAGGCGTGGGATGCCGCGGGGCTCTATCAGGTCGGCGACTTCCCGGGTTACCGCTGGCTCGAGTGGAACGGTCAGTACCGCGATACGATCCGCCGTTTCCTCCGCGGCGAGCCCGGCCTGCTCGGCGACGTCGCGACCCGCATCACCGGCAGCAGCGACCTCTACGGCCGCAACGGCCGGCGGCCGACGAACAGCATCAACTTCGTCACGTGTCACGACGGATTCACGCTGCACGACCTCGTGAGCTACGACGAAAAGCACAACGACGCGAACGGCGAGGGCAACCGCGACGGCACGAATCACAATCTCTCGTGGAACACTGGCGTCGAAGGGCCGACCGACGATCCCGAGATCCTGCGGCTGCGCGACCAGCGCGCGCGGAGCTTCGTCGCCGTGCTGCTGCTGAGCCAAGGGGTCCCGATGCTCCTCGCCGGCGACGAGCGGCTTCATACCCAGCGCGGCAACAACAACGCGTATTGTCAGGACAACGAGATCTCGTGGCTCGATTGGAGCCCCGATCCGCGTCGCGATGCGATGCTGCGATTCGTCCGCGAGATGATCGCGCTCCGTAAGCGCCATCCGAGCTTGCAGCGCACGCGTTTCATCGACCCGAACGCGGCCGGACGCGGCGGCATCCGCTGGCACGGCGAGGCGCTCGGCGCGCCGCGCTGGGACGATCCGGATGCCCGGGTGCTCGGCTTCACGCTCGCGGGTCTTGCCGACGGCGAGCCCGCGCTGCACGTGATGATCAACATGGCCGACGATGCGCGGGATCTGCCGCTGCCGGACGGCGAATGGCGAAGGCTCGTCGATACGTCGCGGCCGCCGCCGGACGACATCCGCCCGCCGAGCGATGCGCCGGTGCACCGCGAGTCGACGTACGTGCTCTCGGGCCGCGCGGTCGCCGTGTTCGAGGGCCAGCCCGCAGCCGCCTGATATCGCGCACGACCGAACGCCACATGACCTCGGTGCTGCTGTTCAACAAGCCCTTTCGGGTCCTCTCCCAGTTCTCGCGAATCGACGGCAAAGCCTGCCTCGCCGATTACCTGAGCGCGCCGGGGATGCGCCCCGCCGGACGGCTCGACTACGACAGCGAGGGCTTGCTCGTGCTGACGGACGACGGCGCGCTTCAGGCGCGCCTCGCGCATCCGCGGTTCAAGACCGAGAAGGTCTATTACGCGCAGGTCGAGGGCGAGCCGAGCGACGCCGCGCTCGCGGCCCTTCGCCGCGGCGTGCGGCTTCGCGACGGCCCGACTCGGCCCGCGCGCGTCGAGCGAGTCGCCGAGCCCGAGTGGCTGTGGCCTCGCGATCCGCCGATCCGCTTCCGCAAGCGCGTGCCGACGGCGTGGCTCGAGCTCGCGATCACCGAGGGCCGGAACCGTCAGGTGCGCCGGATGACCGCCGCGGTTGGCCTGCCGACGCTGCGGCTCGTCCGCTGGTCCGTCGGGCCGTGGACGCTCGACGGGCTCGCGCCCGGTGAGTCGCGCGTCGCCGCGGCCGTCTCGTTCGGCCGAACGGCGCGCAGGTTCCGGTAACGGCCGCGTCGACCGGTCTGTTTCGGCCGACGTATACTCGACTCGATGATTGGAGTCGCCGTTCGATGAAGCCGCCGCTCGTCCATCGTGTCGTCAGCCAGCTGACACGCCGCACGATGGCCGTGATCATGGCGGGCGGGCGCGGTCAGCGGCTCAGACAGCTGACCGACAATCGCGCGAAGCCGGCGGCGCCGTTCGGGGGCAAGTACCGGATCATCGATTTCTCATTGTCGAACTGCGTGAACTCGGGGATTCGTCAGATCCTCGTGCTGACGCAGTACAAGGCCCAATCCCTGATCCAGCATATCGGCCGCGGCTGGGGCTACCTGCACGGCGAGCTCGGCGAGTTCATCGAGATCGTTCCGGCGCAGCAGCAGCTCGGCGAGTTCTGGTATCGCGGCACGGCCGACGCCGTCTACCAGAATCTCGATATCATCGATCAGCATCGGCCCGAGACGCTGCTGATCCTCGCCGGCGACCACGTCTACAAAATGGACTACGGCCCGCTGATCGCGTTCCACAAGGAGAGCCGCGCGGACCTGACGATCGGCGGCGTGCAAGTGCCGACGTCCGAGGCGCACGAGTTCGGCGTGATGAGCGTCGATCCGGCTCACCGCGTCGTCGGGTTCGACGAGAAGCCGGCGCACCCACGCTCGATGCCGGGCCGCGAGGGCATCGCGCTCGTGTCGATGGGCATCTACGTCGTCGAGCCCGCGTTCCTCCGCGAGCAGCTCGAGCGCGACGCGGCGCGCGCGGCCTCCCGGCACGATTTCGGCCGCGACGTGATCCCCGAGGCGATCGAGACCGCACGGGTCTTCGCGTATCCATTTCAGGATATCGAGACGAAGGCTCAGGCGTATTGGCGGGACGTCGGAACGGTCGATGCGTACTACCGCGCGAACATGGAGCTCGTCGACGTCGACCCGGAGCTCAACCTCTACGACGAAGCGTGGCCGATCTGGACCTACCAGGAGCAAGTACCGAGCGCGAAGTTCGTTTTCGACGAGGAGGGCCGGCGCGGCGCCGCGGTCAACTCGATCGTCTCGGGCGGATGCATCGTCAGCGGCGCGACCGTGCGGGATTCGCTGTTGTCGTTCAACGTCCGCGTCGCCGAGCGCTCGCTGATCGCGCGCTCGGTCGTGCTGCCGAACGTTTCGATCGGCCGCGATTGCCATATCGAGCACGCGATCATCGACGAGGATACCGTCGTCCCGGACGGCGTCGTGATCGGCCGGGATCGGGAGGCCGACGCGCGGCGCTTCCATGTCAGCGACGGCGGCGTCGTGCTCGTCACGAAAGACATGCTGCGCGGCCCGCGGCCGGGCGCGCGAGCCTGACGAGGCCTGCGCGGCGATGAGCGAGGTGCTCGGCCGGCGGCGCGCCGGCGTGCTGCTGCACCCGACGTCGCTTCCCGGCCCCGGCGCATCCGGAACCCTCGGCAACGACGCGCTGCGTTTCGTCGACTGGCTCGTCGCCGGCGGCTTCTCGGTCTGGCAGACGCTGCCGCTCGGCCCGACCGACGCTCACGGCTCGCCGTACCGGCAGCAGTCGGCGTACGCCGGCAATCCGCGCCTGATCGATCCGCAGCGGCTCGACGAGCTCGACGAGCTGCCGCGCGGCATCGCGCTCGACGGGGTCTGCGACGAGCCGCTCGAGGCGTATCGCTCGTTCGCCCGCCTCGCGAGCCCGGCGCAGCGCCGCGCGTTCGCGGCGTTCGTGCGCAAAGACCGCGCGCGGCTCCTGCCGTACGGGCTGTTCGAGCTGCTGCGGCGGCGCTTCGGCGACGCGCCGTGGTGGGAATGGCCCGACGACGCGCGCCGCCGCTCGCGTTGCGCGTTGCGGCGGCTCCTCGCAAAGGAGCGCGAGCGGTTCCGCTCGATCGCGTTCCGCCAGTACCTGTTCGAGCTCTCGTGGTTCTCGCTGAAGCGCTACGCGAACGCGCGGGGCGTGTATCTGTTCGGCGATCTGCCGTTCTACGTCGACCTGAACAGCGTCGAGGTCTGGTGGGAGCCGCACCTGTTCCGGATCGGTGCCGACGGCCGGCCGAGCGCGGTCGCCGGTGTGCCGCCCGACTACTTCAACGAGGACGGTCAGCTCTGGGGCAATCCGCTCTACGCGTGGGAGGCGCACGAGGCTTCGGGTTTCGACTGGTGGATCAGGCGACTCGAGCTCGAGCTCGAGCGCTTCGACCTGCTGAGGCTCGATCATTTCCGCGCGCTCGAAGCCTATTGGGAGGTGCCGGCCGGCGCGTCGACCGCGCGCGAAGGCCGCTGGCGGCGCGCGCCCGGCGAGAAGCTGCTCGAGACGCTGAAGGCGCGCGTCGGCGATGTGCCGCTCGTCGCCGAGGATCTCGGTCTGATCACCGACGAGGTGCGTGCGCTCCGCGACCGCTTCGAGCTGCCCGGCATGGTCGTGCTGCAGTTCGCGTTCGACGGCCTCCCGGACAACCCTCACGAGCCTACGCGTCACCGAACGGCCGCGGTCGTCTATACCGGAACCCACGACAACGACACGGTCGTCGGCTGGTTTGCGGGCCTCGACGACGCGACGCGGGCGCGTGTGCACGCATGGCTCGGGCCCGAGCCGCGTCTGCCGGACGCGCTGATCGATGCGGCCTATGCGTCGCCGGCGCAGCTCGCGATCCTGCCCTTGCAGGATCTTCTCGGGCTCGGCAGCGAAGCGCGGATGAACCGGCCGGGCACGACCGAAGGCAATTGGCGCTGGCGTTTCGCGTGGCCGGATCTCGATCCTCGGCTCGCCGCGGACGCACGGCGGCGCGCCGAGGCGTCGGGCCGGCTTCCGGCGGAGGCGTCGCCGCCGGAAGCTTGAGCGGCGCTCAACCGGCCGCGCGCGCCTCGATCACGCCGCACGCGACGCGGTCGCCGGAATCGCCGGAAGGCTGCGTCGTGAAGTCGTCCTCGGCCGAGTGCACGACGATCGCCCGGCCGGCGACGCCTCGGCCGGCTGCGATCGAAAGATCCGACATCGTGAGCATCAGCTCGGCTCGGCCGTCGTCGTCCGCGAACAGATTGCCGAGATCGCCGGCATGGCGCTTCGATGGATCGTCCGACGGCGCGCCGTGCGGCGTCCCTTCGGGATTGAAGTGATCGCCCGCCGCCTCGGCCGCGGGCCCCGAGCAGTCGCCGTGCTCGTGCACGTGGATGCCGTGCAGGCCTGGGGGCAGCCCGGTCATCGTCACGACGATATCGAGACCATCGTCCGTCTCGACGAACGACGCCTCGCCGCGCGCGTCGTGGCCCTCGGTCGGCTCGATCGCGGCGTGCGCGCGCACGGGCGACGACGGCAGCGCCGCGATTCTCGTCGAATCCTCGGCCGAGCTTGCCGATCGCTCTCGATCGTCCGGGTCGGCGTCCGGCTCGTTGCGCGCCGGATCGCCTTCGCGGTCCGCGATCTGCCCGGCGACGCCGATATCGGCGCCCCGGCGCTGAGCGCCGAGCTCCGGATCCGGCCGGACGTCGCGGCCGGGCTCCTCTGCGGGCGCGCGATCGGTGCCGGGCTCGCACGCGGTGAGACCCGCGAGCATCGCGGCGCCGATCAGCGCGGCGGCGATTCGCGGGCCGCGGCCCGCTTCCTTGCGGTCGTGCATATCCGCTCCTTGGGGCGACTGCCGCCCTTCTCGGAAGCACGATCCAAGCAAGTTGAGTGCCAAGCCCGCGCTCGTCGGACGGCCCGGCGCCGCGAGCGAATCTCGCGGCGCCGGACGTGCCGCTCTCCGCGTCGTGCATCAGATCGCGATTCCGGCGAGCCGGGCGATCGGCACGAAGTACCCGACGGCGACCGTAACGAGGATCACGCAGAAGGTCATTCGCTCGCTTGTCCGCAACATGGCTCTCTCCTTCGAATCGGCGGCGCCGATGGCTTGGCGCGCTTTCGCGATGTCATCGGCGAGTGCGGACCAGTGTCGTCCGCGCGCGGGGCGAAGTCGTGACGCCGGCCTGACGCTTTCGTGACGAATCGGCCGACGGATGTGACGCGCTCGGGCGAGGCTCGACCGGGCCGCCGGCGCTGCACGGATCGGCGGCGTCAGTCGTCGGCGCGGAGCGCTCAGCCCTCGGGAGACGTGCCTTGCAGCAGCGGCGCGACGAAGCGATAGCCGTGCCCGTGGAGCGTCTTGATGACGGCTTGGCGCTGCGGGTCGTCGCCGACGGCGCGCCGAACCTTCATCACGCAACGGGTCAGCGCGCTGTCGGTCAGGATCATCCGCGGCCAGATCGCTTGCTGCAGCTCGTCTTTCGATATCGCCCGGTCGCGGTGCTCGATCAGGTACAACAGCATGTCGAACGCGCGGTGCTCCATCGGCACGATCCGGCCGTCGCGCCGGAGCTCGCGGACGCGGCGATCGACGGTGCAGCGGCCGAAGCGGTACGCGCCGTTCGCCGCCGCCGGCGCCGCTTCCACGGCTTCATCGGCCTCGGCGCCGGCACGCGCCGCACGCGCGCTCGTGCCGTCGTCGGTATCGCCGCCGCGGACGGCGTCGATCTCCGTGAACGCGGCGATCTCTCGGCAGAAGAGCGCCCACGCGGGCGTGCTTTCGAGCGGCAGATGGTTGTCGCCGGGCAGCGGCACGAGACGGGCGTTCGGAATGCCGGCGGCGAGCGCGCGGCTCAGCTCGAATGGGATCGCGGCGTCGCCGATCGAATGCAGCACGAGCGTCGGTGCCGCGACGTGCGCGAGCCGACCGGAGACGTCGAGCGTCTGAATCGCTCGGTAGAGCTTCGCGGCGAGCGCCGGGCTCGTCGAGCGTCTCTGTAGCTCGTTGAGCTCGTTCCGCTGTGTTTCGGTCGCATCCGGAACGAACAGCGACGTGAAGATCTGGCGGAACGCGGGATTGCTTTGACCCCAACCGAGCTCGATCAGCTGGCCGAGCGCCTCTCGCTGCGATTGCGGGATGAACGAGCCGCTCGCGAACGTGCCGGACAGGATCAGCTTACGGACCTGCTCCGGCCGGCGAACCGCGTACTCGATCGCGATCGGGCCGCCCTGAGACATGCCAAGCAAGTCGAAGCGCTCGATGCCGAGCGTGTCGACGATCAGCGCGAGGTCTGCGACCCAGCTCTCGAGATCGAAGCCGCGGTCCGTCCAGTCCGACAGCCCGCAGCCGCGCTCGTCGTAGCGCACGAGCGTGAAGTGCCGCGTGAAGAACTCGACGAAGTGTCGCCAGACGGGGCTTTCCCACGCGAACTCGAGGTGCGTCAGCCAATGCGCCGCCCAGACGAGCGGCGGCCCGTGACCGTAGACGGCATAGGCGAGCCGTACGCCGTCCGGCGCGGTGACGAAGCGTACCGGCGGTGAGGTCATCGGCCAGCGCCTCTCGCCCGCCCGGGGCGCGGTGCGGCGGGACTTCAACGTACGGCCGGCCCGGCCGGCCGTCAAGACGGCGTCGAAGGCCGCGCGCGGCGCTCCGCGATGCGCCAATACAGCGCTTCGTAAGGCTCGCTCTGCCGCCGCCACGAGAAGTCGAGCCGCTCGGCATTGCGGCGCAGCCGCTCCCAGTCCGTCGGGGACGCATACCATTCGAGCGCCGTCGTGATGCCCCAGATCAGGCCGGTGACGTCGGCATGCTCGAAGACGCTGCCCGTGCCGTCGCCGGTGTGCGGGTCGTAGTGCGTCACGGTGTCCGCGAGCCCGCCGGTCTTGCGCACGATCGGTACAGTGCCGTAGCGCAGCGCATAGAGCTGGGTCAGGCCGCACGGCTCGTAGCGTGACGGCACGACGAGGCAGTCGCTGCCGGCGATGATCCGATGCGCGAGTCCCTCGTCGTAGCCGCAGCGGAACGCGACGCGGTCCGGCTGCGCTTTTGCCGCCGCCGTCAACGCGGACTCGAGGTCGGGATCGCCGCTGCCGAGCACCGCGAAGCGGGCGCGCGTGCGCTCGAGCAGCACGGGGAGCGCGGCGACCAGCAGGTCGATGCCCTTTTGCTCGAACAGGCGGCTGACCGCACCGATCAGCGGCGCGTCGTCGGTGAGCCCGAGCTCCGTGACCAGGGCTCGCTTCACGCGGCGCTTGCCGTCGCCGTCGCCGATGCGAAAGCGAGGCGTGATGAAAGGATCGGTTTCCGGGCTCCATTGCTTGTAGTCGACGCCGTTCAGGATGCCGACGAAGTCGTCGCCGCGTTCCCGAAGCAGCGCGTCGAGGCCCATGCCGAGCTCGGGCGTCGAGATCTCGCGGGCATAGGTCGGGCTCACGGTCGTGACCGCGCTCGCGCGGCGGATACCGGTCTCGAGAAAGTTGATCCAATCGCGGCCGGCGCCGTCGCCGATCGACGCGAAGAACGCGGCGGCGTCCTCGGGCAGCGCGTTGCGCGGATACGCTCCCTGGAAACCGATGTTGTGCAGCGTCAGCACCGTGCCGGCGCCTTCGAGTGCCGGCTGCCGCGCCGCGAGTGCCGGCACGAGCGCCGCGTGCCAGTCGTGGCAGTGCACGATGTCGGGCCGCCAGGCGAGCGCGGCCGCGGCTTCGGTCGCGGCCCGGCTGAACGCCCAGAATCGTGCCGCGTCGCTCTCGTCGCCGGCGTAGATTCGGCCGTCCGAGCCGATCTCGGGCGACGCGATCCGATAGACCGGCACCGGCGCGGACTCGGCGAGCGCGACCGTGAAGCCGCCGCCGTCGTAGACGGTCGCGCCGCTCGGCTCCGCATACTCTGGCATCAGCACGCGGACGTCGTGACCCTTGTCCGCGAGCGCGGACGACAGGCCGGCGACGGCGTCCGCGAGGCCGCCGGTCTTCGCGAGCGGAGCGAGCTCCGCCGAGACCATCAGGATGCGCATGCGGCGCGGCGGCCGGTCGGCGTCAGCCGCGCTCGGCGAGCGGCACGTACGCGCGCTCGGCCGCGCCGACATAGACCTGCCGCGGCCGATCGATCCGCGAATCTCCGATCCGCACCTCTCGCCAGTGCGCGATCCAGCCCGGCAGACGGCCGATCGCGAACATCACGGTGAACATGTTCGTCGGGATGCCGATCGCGCGCATGATGATGCCGCTGTAGTAGTCGACGTTCGGATAGAGCTTGCGCTCGACGAAGTACGGATCCGAGAGCGCGACCTCCTCGAGACGGACCGCGAGATCGAGCAGCGGGTCGTGGATGCCGAGCTTCTCGAGGAGCGCGTCGCAAGCCGCCTTGATGATCTTCGCGCGGGGATCGAAGTTCTTGTAGACCCGATGCCCGAAGCCCATCAGCCGGACGCCCCCGTCACGGCGCTTCACGCGCTCGATGAACTTCTCGAGCTTCTCGCCGCTCTCGAGCAGCTGCGTCAGCATCTCGATCACGGCGACGTTCGCGCCGCCGTGCAGCGGTCCCCACAGCGCGCAAACGCCGGCCGCGACGGACGCATACAGATTCGCGTGCGACGAGCCGACCATCCGAACGGTCGACGTCGAGCAGTTCTGCTCGTGGTCGGCGTGCAGCAGCAGCAACCGGTCGAGCGCGTCGACGACGACGTCGTCGGGCTCGTACAGCTTGTGCGGTCGCGAGAACAGCATGTGCAGGAAGTTTGCGGTATAACGCAGGTCCGGCCGCGGATAGTTCATCGGCTTGCCGATCGACTTGCGGTAGCTCG
>CAYMAF010000096.1:0-10345 GCA_964388365.1 uncultured Gammaproteobacteria bacterium
GCACGAGCGAGACGACGCCGACGTAGCTGTCGAACCACGAGTCGATGATCAGCGCTTGGAGCGGCTCGCCGGAGCTGCCCTTCGGCGGCGGGATACGCTCGACGATGCGCTCGAGCAGGTCCTCGACGCCGAAGCCCGTCTTCGCGCTGATCCTGAGCGCATCCTGCGCCTCGATGCCGATGATGTCCTCGATCTGCCGGATCACGCGGTCGGGATCGGCCGTCGGCAGGTCGATCTTGTTGATCACCGGCAGCACCTCGAGTCCCTGCTCGATCGCCGTGTAGCAGTTCGCGACGCTTTGCGCCTCGACGCCCTGGCTCGCGTCGACGACGAGCAGCGCTCCTTCGCAAGCAGCGAGCGATCGCGAGACTTCGTACGAGAAATCGACGTGGCCCGGGGTATCGATCAGGTTCAGCGAATACGTCTCGCCGTCCCGCGCCTTATAGCGCAGCGCGACGCTTTGCGCCTTGATCGTGATGCCGCGCTCGCGCTCGAGATCCATCGAATCGAGCACCTGGTTGGCCATCTCGCGGTCGGTCAGGCCGCCGCAGAGCTGGATCAGGCGATCGGCGAGCGTCGACTTGCCGTGGTCGATGTGCGCGATAATCGAAAAGTTGCGAATTCGTTCCATGAATAGTCGGACGCAGGCGAACGGCGCATTATACCGGCGCGATAGCGGCGAGCGGGCCCGGCGCGCGTCGCCCCGGTCGGGCCCGGGCGGCGCAGGGCATGCGGCCGGGCGCCGTCAGTCAAGGGACGCGAGCCAGTCCGAGATGCGCGCGCGGTCGAGCGGATATCCTGACAGCTCGGTCTTGCCGTCGGCGAGCACCGGAATGCGCACGCCGTAGCGGCGCTCGAGCCCCGGATCGTCGCTGATATCGACGATCTCGACGGCGACCGGGCGGCCCTGGATCATCTCGGCCAGCTCCGCCTCGAGATCCTCGCAGAGATGGCAGCCCGGCCGGCTGTATAACGTCAAGGTCCTGGTCATTGTATTGTCCGTTCCGTCGGGCTCGTCTCGGTTCGCGCGCCGTCGTTCGCGCCCGGCGGTCTCCCGGCCGGCTCGAGCGACGCGCGCAGCATCGTCTTCGCCTCGGCGCGCTTACGCAGCCTGGCGGACGCCGGCACCGCGGCCGCGAGCGCACCGAGCGCGCCGAGCAGCGTACCGAGATCCGTCTGGGTCGCCGCGGCCCCGATCGCGCCGCCGACGAGCAACGCGCCGAGCGGCACGCCGTGCAGCAGCAGCCCGGTCGCGAGCACGTGATCGGCCGGCAGCGTGACCCGCACGCTCGCGCCCGGCGTCAGCGGCATCGACGCGCGGAAGTTCCCTCTCAGGCGGCCCGGAGAGCGTCCCCACGCGCACATTCCCGCGCACCCGGCGCAGCGCGACGTCGTATCGAGCTCGAGCTCGACGGTGCCGTCGGGCTCGACCGCCACGACGACGGCCTCGGCGGCGAGGCAATGCGCGCGGCGACTCACTCCGCGGACAGCGACATCGCGATCGAGCGCACCGTCTGCCGCGGGACTTCGCCGATCGCGGTGACTTTGCGGCCGTTCAGCGTCAGCGAGTACGCATTCGTGCTGCCGACCCGCGAGAAGCCCTCGGCCACCTCGGCGCTCGTCTTCGGATCCTCGATGAACACCGATACGGTCGCGAGACCGTCGGAATACACGAGGTGCGCGACGGGATAGTCGGAGCCGGCGATCGCACTTTGTGTCGCGGCCGAAAGCCGGAAACCTCGCGGCAACATCGACGCGCGGTATTCGGGCGGCGTGAACTCGGACTCCTGCGGCTCCTCCGGAGCCCGCAAGAACGTGAAGCCTTCGGTATCGATCGCCGGATGCAGCGCGGATGCGGGGATGAAATCGGTGATCTGAAGCTGGGTGAACAGAATCTGCTCGATGACCTCGCCTTGCTCGTCCTGGAGCACGGACTTCAGCGGCATCGCCGTCTCGCGGTCGATCCAGAGCATGTAGCCGTAGCGATACTCGTCCTTCGGCTTGATACGCACGATCTGCACCGGGCGCTTCGCGACCCGCGCGGTATCGTGCAGCGTGAACTCGTAATGCGGCTCGAGCTCGGCCGAGTAGTTCGGCAGCGCCGACACGAGCGGGCTCGAGTCCTTGCGCGTCTCGAGCAGCACGAGCCGCCGATCCGGCAGGATGACTCTGACGACATCTTCCTCGCGAATCATCTCGCGGCCGACGCCGTCGAGGGAGACCAGCCGCTCGCTGATCCTGCCGCGGTGATTACGATGAATGATGTGCATCGTCTCGGTGTTGTTGCCGAGCACGTGCACGAACGTGCCTTCGTAGTTCAGCTCAACGACCGCGCGATTCATGCGGTCGAGCCACCAGCGGGCGTCTTGGGCGGAAGCATCGAACGAAACGAAAGCGAGCAGCGTGCAACAGACGCCAGCCCAGGCCCGGCCGTTTGCGATCATCTCACTTCACGCTCACGCTGAACGGGTGCGTCGTCGACGACGACGGCATCGGTCAGGACGGGAAGCTCGGAAGCGCCGACGACGCTCGTATGCACCGACGTGCGGCTCAAGCGGGCGTACTCGCCGTGATGCAGCAGGTAATTCGTCAGGCGGATCGGAACGGGCGCGATCACGCGGGGCTCGGGCGAGTCGCTCGGCACGACGTAGCTCGGAACGGCCGACGCCGTCACGCGGGCCGGCGAGTCCGCGACGCCGTCGTCACCGTTGATCGCGCGAATCGTGAACAGCGCCGCGACGGCCACGCTCGCCGCGATGCCGAGGCCGACGGCCGGGTTCGCCCAGCGCGCGCTTGCGGCGGCCGGCGGCAGTGCCGCAGGGACCGGCTTGGCCGGGAGCGCCGTGCCGTCCAGAGCGCATTGGATCCGGCGCCGGAGCATGTCGGGCTCGGGCAAGAGCAGCTCCTCGCGGAGCGCCGAGCCGATGAGCGAGTAGCGGACGAGCTTGCTGCGGGCATCCGGATCCCTGTCGAACCGCCGAACCAGGAAGGCACACTCTTCGGCGGACAGCTCGTCGTCCAAGAAGGCCGATACCTGATCGTGTATCTGTTCGCTCATAGCCGTCGTTATTGAAGCAGCGGACCGATACGTTTGTCTATCGCTTCCCGCGCGCGGAATATCCTCGATCGGACGGTGCCGACCGGGCACTCCATCGTCTGCGCGATCTCCTCGTAGCTCATGCCTTCGATCTCGCGCAGCAGGATCGCGGTGCGCAGATCGTCGGGAAGATCGGCGATTGCTCCATTGACCGCCTCGCGTATCTCGTCCGACAACGCCAAGCCTTCGGGCGTATCCAAGTCCTTGAGCTTCGAAAACGCCTCGTATTGCTCGGGGTCCTGCAGATCCACGTCGAATTGGACGGGGCGTCGCCCGGCTGCGACAAGATAGTTCTTGGCGGTATTGATCGCAATACGATACAGCCAGGTATAGAACGCGCTCTCGCCCCGGAAGGACGGCGCGGCCCGATAGGCCTTCAGGAAGGCTTCTTGCGCGACGTCCATCGCCTCCGACGGGTCTCTGACGTACCGCATGATCAGCTTCAGGATCTTGTGCTGGTACTTGACGACCAACAGGTCGAAAGCCGACCTGTCACCTTGTTGAACGCGTTTGATCAGCGCGAGATCCGAGGCCCCGCTGCCCGACTTCTGCGCGTTGTCGGAATCCATCAAACGCCTTTCTGTAGACCGCATACCTCACCAAAAAGTTCGCCCCGTCGGAACGGGCGAATGACTCGTCGGGACGCCCCGCGTCCTTACCGTCATCGAGACTCATTCTAAGCCGAAACGCGAAAGCCTGTCGTGCTCAAACCGTGCCACCCGGGCCGAGGCGCCGCAACTCCGCCTGGAGGCGTCGCCAAGTCTCGGCGTCGACCTGATCGCGGAGCAGCAGCACCGAGACCGGCCGGCCGGCAGCGCCGAGGCGCAAGCGGATCCAGAACGGGCCGACCGCCGTGCCCGGGCGAAGCAAGAGCCGATCGAGGCCGCGCGCCGGCAGCGACCACGTGCCGTCGCCCCCGCGCCGCAGAGGCGTCGCACGCGGCGGACGGCGCAGCACCGAATGCGCGAGCACGCCGGCGATTCCGACGATCTTGACCGGCCACGCGAGCCCCGCGATCAGGAACGACGTCGCGGCCACCGCATGGACCGCGACGTGCCAGCCGGCGAGGAGCCTCGAAGGCACCGGATCAATCGTAAACGGCGCGACGGATTCGCTCGATGAGCTGCGTGAGCTCCCGATCTTCCGGCTCATGGCGCCGGAGAAGATAGTCGTAGAGCTCAGGATCGGACAGATTCAAAAGTGCATCGAAGCGCGCCTTATCGGCATCGTTCAAGCTCTCGAGCTCCCGCTCGACGAAAGGCGAAAGCACCGCGTCGAGCTCGCGCATGCCGCGGCGAGCTCTCCAGCGGAGCCGCGAAAGATCGGTGCTCATTTCACGTGCGGCAGCGTCCCTGCCGCTAATAGCGGCGCTCGACGAGCATCTTCTTGATCTCGGCGATCGCCTTGCCCGGATTCAAGTCCTTCGGGCAATCCTTCGTGCAATTCAGGATCGTATGACAACGGTAGAGCCGGAACGGATCCTCGAGCGCGTCGAGCCGCTCGCCCGTCGCCTCGTCGCGGCTGTCGACGAGCCATCGATAGGCCTGCAGCAGCGCGGCAGGTCCGAGATAGCGATCCGGATTCCACCAATAGCTCGGGCACGCGGCCGAGCAGCACGCGCAGAGAATGCACGCCGACGGCGTGTTGATTTTCTCCTGATCTTCCTTCGATTGCAGACGCTCGTGGTCCGACGGCGGCGGCGTCTTCGTCTTCATCCACGGCTCGATCGACGCGTACTGCGCGTAGAAGTGCGTCAAGTCCGGCACGAGATCCTTGACGACCGGCATATGCGGCAGCGGGTAGATCTTGACGGTATCGCCCTTGACCTCCTCGACCGGCTTCAAGCACGCGAGGCCGTTCGCGCCGTCGATGTTCATCGAGCACGAGCCGCAGATGCCTTCCCGGCACGAGCGCCGAAACGTCAGCGTCGGGTCGACCTCGTTCTTGATCTTGATCAGCGCATCGAGAACCATCGGCCCGCAGTCACTCATGTCGACGCGGTACTTGTCGACACGCGGATTCTCGCCGGACTGGGGATCGTAGCGGTAAATCTCGAACGTCCGCACGTTCGGGCCTTCCGGCCCGCCGTGATCCTTCCCGGGCTTGATCTGCGAATTGCGCGGAAGACGAAACTTCGCCATGTCTAGTGCTCCATCGTTCGCCGCCGGCTCGCGCCGAGGTCAGTACGTTCTTGGTTTCGGCGGGATCGGATCGACCTCGCGCGTCTGCATCTGCACCGGGCGATAGTCGAAGCGGACGCTGCCGTCCGAGCTCACCCAGCAGAGGGTGTGCTTCAGCCAGTTCTCGTCGTCGCGCTCGGGATAGTCCTCGCGCGCCTGCGCGCCGCGGCTCTCCGTGCGGTTCAGCGCGGACCTGATCGTGCCCATCGCCTGCAGCAGCAGGTTCTCGAGCTCCATCGTCTCGACGAGATCGGTATTCCACACGAGCGTGCGGTCGGTGACGCCGACTTCGGCGAACGACGCGAACACTTGCTCGAGCTTGTCGATGCCCTCCTGCAGCGACTCGCCGGTGCGGAAGACCGCGGCATGATCCTGCATCACGCGCTGCATGTTCAGCCGGATCTTCGCGGTCGGGAGGCTTCCCTTCGCGTTGCGCAGCTTGTCGAGGCGCGCGACGGCCTCCTCGCCCGCATCCCGGCGAAGCGGCGCTTGCCGCTCGCCGGGGCGAAACAGCTCGGCGCAGCGATACGCGGCCGAGCGGCCGAACACGACGAGATCGATCAGAGAGTTCGAGCCGAGGCGGTTCGCGCCGTGCACGGAGACGCAGCCCGCCTCGCCGACGGCGAACAGCCCGGGCACGATGTGCTCCTCGCCGCGCTCGTTCTTCGCGATCACCTCGCCGTGATAGTTCGTCGGGATGCCGCCCATGTTGTAGTGCACGGTCGGCAGCACCGGAATCGGCTGCTTCGTCACGTCGACGCCGGCGAAGATCCTCGCGGTCTCCGCGATGCCCGGCAGGCGCTCCTCGATCACGTCCCGCCCGAGGTGCTCGAGATGCAGGTTCACGTGATCCTTGTGCTTGCCGACGCCGCGGCCTTCGCGGATCTCGATCGTGATCGAGCGGCTGACGACGTCGCGCGACGCGAGATCCTTCGCGTTCGGCGCGTACCGCTCCATGAACCGCTCGCCCTCGGAGTTCGTGAGATAACCGCCCTCGCCGCGCACGCCTTCGGTGATCAGCATGCCGGCCCCGTAGACGCCGGTCGGGTGGAACTGCACGAACTCGAGATCCTGCAGCGGCAGGCCGGCGCGCAGCACCATCGCGTTGCCGTCGCCGGTGCAGATATGCGCGGACGTGCACGAGAAGTACGCGCGCCCGTAGCCGCCGGTCGCGAGAATCACCGCCCTCGCGCGGAAGCGGTGCAGCCGCCCCGTCGCGAGCTCGAGCGCGACGACGCCGCGGCACGCGCCGTCCTCCATGATCAGGTCGATCGCGAAGAACTCGATGAAGAAATCCGCGTCGTGCTTGAGCGACTGCTGGTACAGCGTGTGCAGCATCGCGTGGCCGGTGCGGTCGGCGGCCGCGCACGTGCGCTGCGCCGTGCCCTTGCCGAAATGCGTCGTCATGCCGCCGAACGGCCGCTGATAGATTCGGCCATCCTCGGTGCGCGAGAACGGCACGCCGTAGTGCTCGAGCTCGATCACCGCGGCGGGCGCCTCGCGGCACATGTACTCGATCGCGTCCTGGTCGCCGAGCCAGTCCGACCCCTTCACGGTGTCGTACATGTGCCAGCGCCAGTCGTCCTCGCCCATGTTGCCGAGCGCCGCGCTGATGCCGCCCTGCGCCGCGACGGTATGGCTGCGGGTCGGAAAGACCTTGCTCAGCGACGCCGTCTTCAGCCCCCGCTCCGCGAGACCTAGCGTCGCGCGCAGACCCGCGCCCCCGGCCCCGACGACGACCACGTCGTACGTGTGGTCGACGAACTCGTATTCGCGGCTCATGGCGCGGCCGTGAATGCGATTCTGAGGACCGCGTACGCGCTCGCGACCGCGATCGCGACGTGGACGAACGTCGACAGCGCGAGCAGCACGACCTTGCCGCCCGCATCGTGCACATAGTCCTCGAGCACGACCTGCACGCCGAGGTACGAGTGATAGCTCGCGGTCAGCGCCGTCAGGATCAGCAACACGCTCGTCGCGGGCTCGCGGATCCACTCGATGACCGTCGCATGCGCGAAGTCGTCGAGCGCGGCCAGCGAGAACGCGAACCACAGGCCGAGGAGCACGAGCGCCGCGGCGCTGACGCGCTGCACCCACCAATGCTCGACACCGCCCTTGGCGGAGCCGAGCCCCAAGACTCGATTCAACGGCGTGACGAGACTCAAGACCTTCCCCTCAGATGATCGCGATCCATGCGTAGATCACGGTGGCTGCGACGGCGACCGCGACGACGGTCCACCCGCTTGCGCGGATCTGCCGGCGATCGAAACCGAATCCGAAATCCCAGACCAAGTGACGAATGCCGTTCGACAGGTGATAGAAGAAGCAAAACACGGCCGCGGCGAGCGGCAGCTTCATCCATCCGCTGCCGAGTAGCGCGGCCGCATTCTCGTAGCGCTCACCGCCGCTCGCGACGGCGAGCAGCCACCAGGCGAGGCCGATCGCCGTGAGTGTCAGCACGAGCCCCGTCGCGCGGTGAAGAATCGATAGCGTGTTCGTGATGCGCCAGCCGTACACCGACAGGTGCGGCGACAATGGCCGATCCGCCTGATGCATTCCCGCTTCTCCCATCAATCAGCGTGAAGACGAGCCGCACGGGGCCCGTCGAAGGCAAGACCGGTGACCTCGGGCTTCACGACGAGTCAGAAGTCGATACAGCGGCCTGCGCGCTCCCAATCCCCAAAACGCGTCGGCTCGGGCCCTTTCGGTCCGCCGATCTCCCGCGGAACGGTCTCGGCCTTCCCTGCAGCCGGTGGCTGATCTTCGCGCGAGGCGGGCTCCGGCTGGACGGGCTCTTGTTTGGTTCCGCGAAGCATCGCTAGAGTGTGCCAGAAACGCTGTCTCCGCGCACGCCGCCGCCGACGGCGTGCGGTAATGAAAATCGTTATACCCGAGATGACCCCAGCTGTTCGCCCACTGTACTCTAGAGTTCCGTCGCTCGCCGTCGTCGCCGTCCGCGGCGCCGATGCGGAGGATTTCCTGCGCAGGCAACTCGCGCAGAATCCCCCGGCCGACGAGACCCGCTTCGCCCGGGCCGCATGGAGCGACGCGAAGGGGCGCGTGCGGGCGGTGTTCGACATCGCCCGCGCCGGGGACGGCTTCGTCCTCGTCGCCGAGCGCGACGGGCTCGAGAGCGTGCTCGCGAAGCTGCGGCTTTACGTGCTACGCAGCCGAATCGAGCTCTCGGTCGACGAAAGCCTCGCGGTCGCCGCTATCGCCGGCGAGACCGCCGCCGACCTCGAGAGCGCCGGCATCGATATCGGCGCGGAGCCCGGCGATGCGCGGCGCACGGGCTCGGTGCTCGCGCTGCGAGTCGGGCCTTCACTCGTGCGCCTCGTCGGCCCCGTCACCGCGCTCGACGAGATCGGCAGCAAGCTCGAGCCCGCATCGCCCGAAGGCATCGACCTCGCCGAGATCCGCCTCGGCCTGCCGCGCGTCCACGCCCTTCCGGAGCGCTACGTCCCGCAGATGCTGAACCTCGACCGGCTCGACGCGGTCTCGTTCACGAAGGGCTGCTATCCAGGGCAGGAGGTCATTACGCGCCTGCATCACCGCGGCGAGGTCAAGCGCCGGGTGTGCCGCTACGTCGGCCGGATCACCGCGGAGCCGCCGGCGCCCGATACGCCGTTGCTCGACGAGCGCGGCGAGACGATCGGCGAGGTCCTGCGCGCCGCGCGGGCCGCGGACGGCCGGATCGAGCTGCTCGCCGTCGTGCGGCTCGACGCGGCCGACGGGCCGGTCCTCGTCGGCGCGGTCGACGGGCCGCGGGTCGAGCGGGCGCCACTGCCGGGCGAGCCCTCGTAGCGCGCGTAGTCGGCCGGCGGGCTAGCTCCGTAGCCGCGCGGCGCCGGAGGCCCGCCACGCATCGCCGCTGAAGATCGCGACCGCGGTCCAGATCAGCACGAAACACACGACGTGGGCGCCGGTCAGCGGCTCCCCGTAAGCGAGGCCGAGGAAGAACTGCATCGTCGGCGCGATGAACTGCATGATGCCGATCGTCGACAGGCGCAGGCGCCTCGCGGCCAGTGCGAAGCTCAACAACGGCAAGACCGTGAAGGGCCCGGCGAGCATCAGCGTCCCCGACAGCGCCGGATTCGCGGTGCCGAACGCCGCCCCATCGACATGGGTCAGCATCACGAGGTACGCGGCGGCGATCGGGAACAGCACGAGCGTCTCGATGAAGAGCCCCGGCATGCCGCCGACCGCGACGCGGCTGCGGATCACGCCGTAGATCGTGAACGACGTCGCGAGCGTCAGCGCGACGGCCGGAAACTGCGCACCGCGAATCGTCAACACGAGAACGCCGGCCGTCGCGAGCAGCACGGCCGCGGTCTGCGCGGGGCGCAGCCGCTCGCGAAAAAACGCGACGCCGACGAGGACGTACATCAACGGGTTGATGTAGTAGCCGAGGCTCGCCTGGAAAATCAGGTCGTTCTGCACCGCCCAGATATAGACGAGCCAGTTGACCGCGATCAGCAGCGCCGACAGCGTGAGGAAACCGAGCTTGCGCCGGTCGGCGATCGCCTGCTTCACGTCCGGCCACTGTCGTCGGGCGAGGATGATCGGCAGCCCGAACGGCACCGCCCAGACGATCCGGTGCGCGAGCACCTCGAGCGGCGGCACGGCCTCGATGATCTTGAAGTAGATCGGGAAAAAGCCCCAGAGCACGTACGCCACGAGCCCCGCGACGAGCCCGTCGCGCGTGCGCTTCTCCGCCTGCTCGGATGTGGTCTGCGCGGCGTCTGCGGTCACGAAGCGTCCTCGTCTCGAGCCGCGCGAGCCGGGCTCGGGCGCGCCGCACGCCGGCAGCGCGCCGCGCGGCTCAGCTCTCGGGCTTCAGCTGCGGGAACAACAGCACGTCGCGAATCGACGCACTGTCGGTCAAGAGCATCACGAGCCGATCGATACCGATGCCGAGGCCCCCGGCCGGAGGCATGCCGTACTCGAGGGCGCGGATATAGTCCGCGTCGTAGGCCATCGCCTCCTCGTCGCCGCGCGCCTTCGCCTCGGCCTGCGCGCGAAAGCGCTCGGCCTGGTCCTCGGGATCGTTGAGCTCGGAGAAACCGTT
>CAYMAF010000097.1:0-10327 GCA_964388365.1 uncultured Gammaproteobacteria bacterium
TGCCGCCGCGCGGTCCGCGCAGCGTCTTGTGCGTCGTCGTCGTCGCGATCGGCGCGTGCGGGAACGGGCTCGGATGAACGCCCGCCGCGACGAGGCCCGCGATGTGCGCGATGTCGGCGACGAGGATCGCGCCGACCGCCTCCGCGATTCGCGCGAAGCCTTCGAAATCCCAGATCCGCGGATACGCGGTGCCGCCGCAGATGATGATCCTCGGCTTCGCCTCGCGCGCCAGCGATTCGACGCGGTCGAGATCGACGAGGTGAGTCTCGGGATCGACGTCGTACTGAACGGCACGGTAGTGGATGCCCGAGAAGTTCACGTTCCATCCATGCGTGAGGTGCCCGCCGAACGGCAGGCCGAGCCCCATGACCGTCTCGCCGGGCTTCACGAGCGCGAGATAGACCGCCTGGTTCGCCGGCGATCCGGAGTATGGCTGCACGTTCGCGTGCTTGACGCCGAACAGCGCTTTCGCCCGCTCGATCGCGATCGTCTCGATCTGGTCGATATAGTCCTGGCCCTCATAGTAGCGGCGGCCCGGATACCCCTCGGAATACTTGTTGTTCAGGATCGAGCCCGTCGCTTCCATCACGGCCTGCGACGCATAGTTCTCTGACGGGATCAGCCTGATGTAGTCGTGTTGACGCCGTGTCTCGTCGAGGATCAGGCCGTGAATCTCGGGGTCGATGGCTGCCAGAGCCGGCATATCCGACATAGCTTTCCTCTTTACTGATCGCAATCCATCCGTGCGTTCGGCGCGCGGGGGCGGCGCCGGCGGGAGGCGCCATTCTAGCGGACTGCGCGCGTGAACGGGGCACCCCCGGCTCGCGGCATACAGAGCCGCGCCGCGCGCGTGCCGGCGGGGATCCGCCGCCGCGGCGGACGCGCCGGCGTCACAGCGACGCGCGCAGCCCGACAGCGAAGTTCCGGCCGGGTAGCGGCGCGAGATCCTTGACGATCGACGTCGCCTTGCGCGCGTCCTCGTTCAGCAGATTCGTGCCCGTGACGACGAGCGCGAGCGGCCGCCGCGTTTCGCCGCGCAGCTTTAGGCTGACGTCGAAGCCGAGCAGCGTATAGCCGTCGGTCGGGGTCTCGAACGGCGCGACCCGCCGCTGGTCGCCGTAACGGACCGCCTCGATGCCGGCGACGACGCGCTCGTCGTGGTACTGCCACCGAATCCCGTGCCGCCGCGGCGGAATCCTCGGCGCGCGCTCGCCGTTGCCGAGCTCGACGCGAACGTCGTCGACGTAGAGGCGCAGATCGACTTCTCCGGCGCCGACCTTCGCGACCTTCGCGAACAGCTCCGCCTCGAAGCCGGCGAGCGTCGCGTCGCGCTGCACGTGCGCGAAGATCGGCAACCCGGTCGACGTGTCCTCGGCGCCGGTCGCGGCGAGATACACGAAATCGTCGTAGTCGGTGCGAAACGCCGTCAGCGCCCACGTGATCCGGCCGTGCGCGCGGCGAATGCCGACGTCGACGTGCCGCGCGGTCTCGACGCCGAGCGCCGGATCGCCGATCTCGTACGCGCTCGATGCGAGATGCGGACCGTTCGAGTACAGCTCCTCCGCCGCGGGCACGCGCTCGGACCACGCGGCGTTCACGGAGATCGAGACGTCCACCGGAAGCTCTCGGATCACGGCGGCCGAGACGCTCGACGCGGTCTTCGCATAGACCGGGCCGCCGAGCGGCTCGTGCCGCATGCGCTCGACGCGCCCGCCGAGCGACGCACGCCACGGCCCGAAAGCTCGGTGCTCGAGCACGAAAACGCCCGCGCTGCGGCTGTCGACCGGCGGAATGAATGCCTCGTCGCCGACGGCCTCGAGCTCGCGTGCGCCGAGCTGCGCGCCGAACGCGCCGCTCCACTCGCCCCACGGCGCATGCTCGACCTCGACGCGGGCCTCGTACGCATCGCTGCGAAAACGCGTCGCGACCGTGCCGCCGTCGATCTCGAGATGCTCGTACTCGCCGATGCCGACCCGAAGCTCGATGCCCGGGAACCGCGCTAACCCCAGCCATTCGCCGCGCAGGTCGATACGCGTCGCGTCGAGATCGATCCGCACGGCGTCGCCGTGCGCCGCCGCGGCGTGCTCGTCGTCGTGGTCGTGCTCCGCATTGCCGTGCCCTACGTGCTCGTCCGCGTCGTGCACGGCGTGCGGATGCGGCACGCCGTACTCGGTCGCGAAACGGCGCACCGCGAAGCCGAGCATCGAACGCTCGCCGAGCCACGCCGCGCCGACGGCGGCGCTTCGAGTGTCGTAGTCGCTGTTCGGCACGATACCCGCGACGGCCTCGGGATCGCCGGCCGCGTCGCGTTCGGCCGTGCCCGGAATCTCGTAGTCGTCCGCGCGGCTGCGGGCGGCATCGGCATGCCACGCGATGCTGCCGCGGCCGCCGTCGAGCGCGAACGCGCCCCTGCGCTCGCGAGCCGCGGAGTCCGCGCCGAGCTCGAGCGTCGCATCGATCCCGTCGTCGGGCACCGTCCGCGGGACACGGTTCGTCACGGTATTCACGATGCCGCCGACGGCCCCGCTGCCGTAGAGCAGCGTCGTCGGGCCGCGGAAGACCTCGATCTGGCGCGCGGCGACGGGATCGACGCCGACGGCGTGATCGGCGCTGACGCTCGAGACGTCGAGCGCCTCGACGCCGTCTTCCATGATCTTGACGCGCGCTCCGGCGAGCCCGCGGATCACCGGCCGCGACGCGCCGCTGCCGAAATACGTCGAGCTCACGCCGAGCTCGCCGGCGAGCGTCTCGCCGAGCGTCCGGCGCAGGCTCCGCTGCAGCCGATCGCCGGCGAGCACCGTGACCGACTGCGCGACCTCGGTCGGCGCGAGATCGTGCGGCGTCGCAACAACGCGGACTTCCTCGATGGCCGGCTGCGCTCCGAGCAGCGAAGGCGCCGCGAACGCGAGCGCCGTCCCGGCCGCTTGGGCCAATTTTCTGGTTCGCATGGATCCGTTCCCTGTTTCCGAAAACGTGTGGTCGGCCCGCTGCGACGCGGGCCGACGGGTCGGGCCGTTCGGCGCGAGGATCTTGGTCGGACGTCAGGAAACGGCGGGCGGCCCCCGAGCGGAGGGCCTATCGACGCGGGAAGGATCGACCGCCAGGACGCGCGAGAGGCGGCCGGGCACCGCGACGCGGGGAACGTCCGGCGGCGGCACCTTCGACGGGGCGCCCGCGCCGAGCCCGGCGACGCAAATGCAGATCTTGCACGCCTCGCCGGCCGCATGCTCGTCGACGTCGAGCGAATGCACGACCGACATCGCCTCCGCGACGACGAGCGCGAGCATCAGGAGCGCGGCGAGCGCGAGCTTGAACGGCGAGCGGCGTCTCATTCGAGAACCGGTGACGGTACGTCGAGCCAAGATAAACGAAGCGCGCGCCCGACGTCTATGTTGCGATCTTGCGACACCTGAACCACAGGAATTGCCGCATCTATATCGAAATAATGGCTTTGAAGTTGCCTTCGCGCTACATTGCGCTCCGCCGCCCCCCGCGGCACGGCCCGGGGCGCGGCGAATGGAGTCATTAGGGTCAAGGAGCAAAAGGATGAGATTGCACTCGCTGCTGTTCGCCGGCGCGCTGCTGCCGCTGTCGGCCGTCGCGCAGGATTTCGACTACACGTTCGTCGAGGTCAACTACCTCGATTCCGAGCTCGACGCATTCGGCATCGACGGCGACGGGCTCGGGCTGCGCGGCTCGCTGCTGATCACCGATTCGGTCTTCTTGCAGGCCGAGTACAACTCGTACGACTACAGCCGCGGCTTCGACTTGACGAGCTATGCGATCGGCGCCGGCGTACGCTTCGGCCTGAAGCCGGAGCTCGATCTGACCGCGGACCTGAGCTGGGTGAACGCCGAGCTCGAGCGCCCGGGGCTCCCCGATATCGACGACGACGGCTTCGCGCTCGGCGTCGGCCTGCGCGCCCGCGTGCACGACGCGATCGAGGTCGACGCCGGCATCCGCCACGTCGATCTCGACGATTCCGACACGTACCTGACGCTCGGCGGCCGGTACTACTTCACGAGCAACGTGGCCGCGACGCTCGGCCTGACCCTGAACGACGACGACACCGGCTGGAGCATCGGCCTGCGCGCCGAGTTCGGCCGTTGAGCCGCTGGCCGGGCCCACTCGGGCCCGGCCGTCTCCGTCCCCGCGACGCCGTCGCGGCGACAACGGGTTGGTAGAATTCGCCGATGCCCGTTCGGATCGAACGCCCGTCGCGACGCTTCGCCGGCCGCCGGCCTGCGCTCCCGTGGCTCGCGGCCGTGCTCGCCCTGCCCCTCGCCGCGCTCGCCGTCCCCCGCGTGCCGGTGCCGATCGAGAATCCGATCACCGAGCCGAAGCGCGTGCTCGGCAAAATCCTGTTCTGGGACGAGCAGCTGTCGAGCGACGACACGGTCGCCTGCGGCACGTGCCATCGGCCCGCGAGCGGCGGCGCGGATCCGCGCGTCGGACGCCATCCGGGCACCGATCCGGGCACGATCGACGACGTGCTCGGCTCGCCCGGCATCGCGGCGCTCGACCGGCACGGCCGTCCGGTCGAGCATCCCGTTTTCGGGCGCCGCCCGCAGGTCACCGCGCGCACGGCGCCTTCGATCTTCGGCGCGCTGTGGGCGAGCGAGCTTTTCTGGGATGGGCGCGCAAGCAGCGTCTTTCGCGATCCCGTCTCCGGCGAGGTGCTGATCGAGCGGCACGGCGCGCTCGAGTCGCAGGCGGTCGCGACATTGATGGACAACGCGGAGATGTCGCACCGCGGGCGAACGTGGGCCGAGCTCACGGAGAAGCTCGAGCGTGTGCGGCCGCTCGCGCTCGCGACCGACTGGCCCGCCGACGTCCTTGCCGCGATCGAGACGCATCGCGACTATCCGGCGCTGTTCGCGGCCGCATTCGGCAGCCCCGAGATCACGCCGGCGCGGATCGCGTTCGCGCTCGGCACGTACCAACGCACGCTGGTCGCGGACCGCACCCCGTGGGACCGCTATCAGGACGGCGACGACGATGCGCTCGGCGAGCGCGAGCGCCGCGGCTGGGAGGCATTCAAGACGCTGCGGTGCACCGCGTGTCACGTGCCCCCGCTCTTCACGAACGACGAGTTCTTCAACATCGGCCTCAGGCATTCGGTCCACGACGCGGGCCGTGCCCGCGTCACCGGCCGGCCCGACGATGCCGGCGATATGAAAGTGCCGAGCTTGCGGAACGCGGGGCTCCGGCCGCGCTTCATGCACACCGGGCAGTTCTCGAGCCTCGGCGAGGCGATCGGCTTTTACCGGACCGGCGCACCGACCGCCGAGCGAGACGATCTGCCGGACGGCAGCACGTATACCTTCAACATGAGCGTGACGATGGAACGCGACCTGCTCGAGTTCCTGCAAAACGCGCTGACCGATCCGCGCGTGCGCGACGAGCGCTTCCCATTCGATCGTCCGCGGCTCGCGTCCGAGCGCGAGACGGCGAGCGTCGCGCCGGCGGCCGCGAGCCGCCCCGAGATCGAGGCGACGCGATGAGCGGGGAGAAGTTGGCCGCCGGGACAGCCCGCTCGACGGGGCTGCGCCGGATTCTGCACGCGACCCGCTACTCGATCGCCGGCCTGCGCGCCGCATGGCGGCACGAGGCGGCGTTTCGCCAAGAATGTCTTCTCGCCGCGCTGCTCGTGCCGCTCGCATTCTGGATCGGCCGGAGCGCCGCGGAGCGTGCGCTGCTGATCGGCTCTTGCCTGCTCGTTCTGATCGTCGAGCTCCTGAACTCCGCCGTCGAAGCGGCGGTCGACCGCGTCGGCGCCGAGCGCCATCCGCTCGCGGGGCGCGCGAAGGATCTCGGCTCGGCGGCGGTGCTGATCGGCCTCGTGCTCGCCGGCACGGTCTGGGCCCTGATCGCCTGGCAGCGATTCGCCCCGGCGTGAACGCGGTCGTCAAAGCGCTGTTCGCGCTGCTGCTCGGCACGAGCCTGATCGTGACCGGCACGGGCCTGCTCGGCACCGCGCTCGCGCTCCACGCCGATCGGCTCGGATTTCCCGGCACGCTGACCGGCATCGTGATGTCGGCCTATTTCGCCGGCTACGTGCTCGGCACGTACGTCTGCCCGAAGATCGTGATGAGCGCGGGGCACGTGCGCGCGTTCTCGGCATTCGCGGCGACGGCGGCTTCGGCGGTGCTGCTCCATCCGCTGCTGATCGACCCGGCCGTCTGGGCCGCGCTCCGCTTCGTGACCGGCGCCTGCGTCGTCGGCCTGTACATGGTGATCGAGAGCTGGCTCAACGAGCGCTCGACGAACGACGCCCGCGGCCGGGTCTTCGCGGTCTACCAGGTGATCTCGCTCGTCGCGCTCGCCGCGGGGCAGTATCTGATTCTGTTCGACGCGGAGTCGCTCTCGACCGCGTTCATCCTCGCCGGCGCACTGCTGTCGATCGGTCTCGTGCCGGTCGTGCTGACACGCGTGCCGCATCCGGCGGCGATCTCGTCCGTGCAGCTCGATCTCGGCCGGCTACTGCGCATCTCGCCCCTCGGCGTCGCGGGCACGCTCGTCGCCGGCCTCGGCGCCGGCGCGTTCTTCGCGCTCGGGCCGGTCTTCGCGCAGCGAGTCGGGCTCGATACCGCGTCGGTCGCGCTGTTCATGAGCCTCGTGCTGATCGGCGGCGTCGCGCTGCAATGGCCGATCGGGCACGCGTCGGACCTTTGGGACCGGCGCACGGTGATTCTCGCGGTCGCGGTCGGCGGCGCGCTGTTCGCCGCGCTCGCGACCGTGCTGCTCGAGCGATCGCTGCCGGGAATGTTCGCAACGATGCTGCTTTACGGCGGGGCCGCGTTCAGCCTCTATCCGCTCTGCGTCGCGCACGCGAACGATTTCGCCGACGCGAGCGAGTTCGTCGCGACGGCGAGCGGCTTGCTGCTCGTTTATGGCATCGGCGCGGTCGTCGGCCCGCTGCTTGCGGGTCTCTTGATTCAACTCGCCGGCGCGTCCGCCTATCTCGTGCTGCTTTCGTCGCTGCAGGCCGCGCTCGCAGTGTTCATCGTCGCGCGCATGCGCATGCGCAGCGCGCCTCCGCCCGAGGCTCAGGAGCCGTTCGTGATGCTGTCGCGCACGTCGCAGTCGGTGCTCGAAATGATCGCGCCGGAAGAGAGCGAGCCGCAGCCGCCCTCACCGTAGCCTGCGATGCGCGCCGGGCGTGCGGCGAACGCCGCGGCGTGCCTCGGCCCGGTGCAGGCGACGGCCACGCCCGGCCCCGGAAAGCCCGCGAAGCGCCGCAAACACGCATTCCCGGCGAATGGCATGATCCTTGCTCCGGCTTCCGCGGGCAGGGGCGGCCGCCATTCGCTCGAAATCGTCTCCCCCCCGATTCCCCCCCGATGCGCGGCCGCTTCTGCCCACGAACGAACCGCGGGCTTCAGCGCTCCCACATGACGTTCACGCGCCGTTTCGCAGCGGCTTCGAGCAGCTCGATCAGGGGCAGCGCCCGGTTTGCGAGGCTCACGGGCGGCTCGCCGTCCTCGTCGTCCTCGTCGTCCGGTTCCACGGGCTCGGCCGGGGCCCGCCGCTTCTCCTCGTCGATCGCCGCTTTCAGCCGATCGAGCGCGTCGGGCACGTCGTCGGCGAGGATCACGCCCGGCACCGCGCCGCTGTGGCCCATCATCCGAATCAGCTGCACGGCGACGTCGCCGAACATCGTGATGTTCGCGTATGCTTTGGTCTTGAACGTCACGAGCATCGTCGATCCTCGAGGGCAGGCATTCTTCGCCGTCCGCCTATGACAAGCTCGGCGGGCAGCGGGTGTCAAGCGAGCAGGAGCTGACTGCAATGCGAGTCCACGTGCCGTCCATCGCCGCTTTCGCGTTCGCCGTCGTCTTCGCCGGCTCCGCCGACGCGCGCGAGCTGTTCCGCTGCAACGGCTCGATCGTCCAGACCGGGCAGACGATTCCCGAGGTGCTTGCGCGGTGCGGGGAGCCCGACGCGCGCGAGAGCACCGCCGTGCCGATCCGCGCGCTCGGCCGCCGCGGCGGCAGCTATGTCGTCGGCACGGCCGTCGTCGAGCATTGGGTCTACGAGCGCTGCGGCGGGCAGTTCCCGGCGTATCTGACCTTCGACCAGGGCCGGCTGCGGCGGATCGAGTTCATCTACCGACGCTGAGCGCGCGCGCCGAGATTCGGCGCCGCGGTTTACCTCAGCGCCGCGAGATACGCTTCGACCGCGCCCGGGAAGCCGATCCGCAGCGCATCGGCCGTGATCGCGTGGCCGATGCTGACCTCCGCGAGCATCGGTAGCGCGTCGCGCAGCGCCGGCAAATTCTCGAGCGTGAGATCGTGCCCGGCATTGACGCCGAGACCGAGACGATCGGCTTCGCGGGCGCACTCCGCGTACGTCTCGAGCATCTCTGCGTACCGTCCGCGCGCGTACGCGGCGGCATACGGCTCGGTATAGAGCTCGATCCGATCGCTGCCGGCCGCGGACGCGCCGCGGACGGCTTCGAGCTCGGGATCGACGAACAGCGAGACGCGGATGCCGGCGTCCCGCAGCCGCTCGACGACGGGCTTCAAGAACTCTCCATGCGCCCCGAAATCCCAGCCGTGATCGGACGTGCGCTGATCCGGCGCATCCGGCACGAGCGTCGCCTGATCGGGCCGCACGTCGAGCAAGAGCTCGACAAAAGACTCGGTCGGATTGCCTTCGATATTGAACTCGATCCGTCCCGCGTGCTCATCGCGCAGCAACGCGGCGAGCTCGTAGACGTCGCTTCTGCGGATGTGCCGCTCGTCCGGACGCGGGTGCACCGTGATCCCGTGCGCGCCGGACGCGATCACGAGCCGCGCCGCTCCGGTGACGCTCGGATAACCGACGTCCCGCTGATTACGCAGCAAAGCCACTTTGTTCAGGTTGACGCTGAGCTTCGTTTCGATGCGCTGGTTCATCACGTGATTCGAGCAGTACGGGCACTTCGACGGTGCCGCGCAAGGATGGCAGCCGCGCGGCTCACATTCAACTCGGCGCTCGTGAGCGCGTCGTGCCCGGTTTTTCAAGAGTGACACGGCCGCGGCGAACGCCGATACTGCCGGCCCCGTCGAATCCATCGGTCCGATCATGTTCCGCAGCGTCCGCCTCTATCGACTGAACAGCGAATGGCCCGACGACGAGCAGGCGCTCTCCGAGCGGCTCGCCGCCGCAGCGTTTCGCCCGTGCGGCGCGTATGCCGAGCGCAGCTCCGGATGGGAGCCGCCGGCCGGCGACGCCGATCCGCTGCTCGCGCGGCGCGTCACCGGCGCGGACCTGATCAGGCTGCGCACGCAATCGCGGCTGCTGCCGGCGGCCGCGGTCGAGGACGCGCTCGAGGTCCGGCTCGAGGAGTACCGCGCGCGAACGCACGAGGAGCCGAGCCGGCGCGAGAAGCGGCGGCTCAAGCAGCAGACGCGCGACGAGCTGATGCCGAAGGCGCTGCTGAAATCCGAGCGCACTCAGGCGCTCGTGCTCGGGAGCGAGCGTCTGATCGCCGTCGACACGCTGTCCGCGCCCCGCGCGGAGCGCTTCCTGGACCATCTGCGCGCCCCGCTCGGCAGCCTCGACGTCGTGCCGCTCGAGTTCAAGCGGCCCTTCGGCGATCTGCTGATGCGCATCTTCAACGGCGATGCGCCCCGCGGCTTCGTGCTCGGGCGCGAGTGCAAGATGCAGGATCCGTCGGATACGAAAGCCACGGTGCGCTGCTCGGACATGGACCTCGCCGACCCCGCGGTTCGCAAGCACGTGAAGGACGGGATGCGGCTCACGCATCTCGGCGTCGAGTTCGGCAACGTCGTGAGCTGCGTGCTCGACCACCAAGGCGGCATCGGCAAGCTGAAGCTGCTCGGCTCCGACGAGCGCGACGAGGCCGAGGAGGATCCGCTCGCCCGGCTCGACGCCGAGATCGCGCTTCTCGCCGGCACGCTGCGCCAGCTGATCGCGGCGATCGCCGAGGCGCTCGGCTCGGGCGGCGAAGCCGAGCGCGCGGCTTGACGCACCCGACCGCTTAGTCGGCTCAGAAGCGCGCCGACCAGGTCAGATCGACCGACGGCTCGAGCTCGTCCGCATCGCGCCGCATCTTCACGTTGAGACCGATCGACGCGGCATCGCTCGGCGCCCACGCGTGATCGTACGCGAGCGACGATGTGCTCGGGCCGTCGGCGTCGAGCCTGCGCTCGAACTTCACGCTGAGCGCGCTGCGGCCGCCGAGCAGCGGAGGCTCGACCGCGGCGAGCTTCGTCTCGAAGCCTAGCTTCCGCCTCTCGACGCCGTCGGCGGCGAGCATCTGCTCGACGAGCGCCCTCCCCGTGACGTTGAACGACGTGCCGTGCGCGACGCCGGCCGC
>CAYMAF010000098.1:0-10266 GCA_964388365.1 uncultured Gammaproteobacteria bacterium
CGTCGACGTCGACGTCGTCGACGCCGATCGTGTACTTCGCGACGATGCGCAGCCGCGGGAACGACTGAAGAACACCGCGATCGATGATGCCGCCGCGGAACGTCGCGCCGACGAGCGCCGCGGCATCGGGCGCGGCGGCGAGGAACCGCGGCCGATCGAGATCGAGCTCGGCGGCGACGACGGTGCAGCCCGCGTCGGCGAGCCGGCGGTGCGATTCGCCGCTCTCGTCGACCGGCCGATAGATCAAGACTTTCGGGCGATCGTGCTCGAGCATCCGCGTCGTCCCGTGCTCCCTGCCCCGTGCGGCGGAGACCCTATACGGCCCCGTTCGCGGCCTCGTAGATCTCGACGGCGCCGTCGAAGATCATCTTCAGCGCGACGTAGAAGATCAGCGCGAGGCCGACGTAGCCGATCCAATAGTGGCGCTGCAGCAGCCGCGCGACGAGCACCGCGGCGAACGCCATCAGCGCGACGGACAGCGCAAGGCCGAAGACGAGCACCCACGCGTGCTCGCGCGCGACGCCCGCGACCGCGAGCACGTTATCGAGCGACATCGAGACGTCCGCAACGATGATCTGCACGGCCGCCTGCCGCAGCGTCTTCGCCGGCGGGAGCGCGTCCTCGGCGGCGGCCGACGGATCGCTCGCCGCCGCGCTGCGCAGCTTGCGCTCGTGCCGCGCCGCCTGCAGCTCCCGCCACAGCTTCCACGAGACCCACAACAGCAACAGCCCGCCGGCGAGCAGCAGCCCGATGATCTGCAGCAGCTGCACGGTGATCGATGCGAACAGGATCCTGAGCAGCGTCGCGGCCGCGATGCCGATGATCATCGCCCGCGCCCGCTGCTCGCGCGGCAGGCCCGCGACGGCCATCCCGATCACGACGGCGTTGTCTCCGGCCAACACCAAATCGACGACGATGACCTGCACGAGGGCGGTCAGCTCGGATAAGGAGATCCAATCCATCGGCGCTCCGGGATGCAACGTGCGGAGGGGCCGGGCAAGGCCGGCGCAGGAAAGTCTAACGCGCCGGCGGGGGCCGTGCAGCGAGCGCCCCGCATTTGCGCGCCTGGTGTGGGATCGGCGATCATAATGCGTTTGTGTGTCGGCGCAACGGACTGGGCAAGCTCATGACCAAGATGTCGTCCCGCTATGCTTTGGCCGCCGCGATTTCCGCGGCGCTTTTGTCGCTTCCGGCCCACACCCAGGAGCGCAACGGCATCGGCGCACCGCGGCCGGCGCTGCCGCCGCTCGAGGAGATCATCGTTCGCTCGACGCGTCTCGAGACGACGCTCGACGAGGTTCCTGCGGCGATCAGCGTCGTCTCGAAGGACGACATCCAGATCGCCCGTCAGCAGCTCGGGCTCGACGAGTCGCTATCGCGCGTGCCCGGCCTCTTCATGCAGAACCGGTTCAACTTCGCGCAGGATCTACGCGTGTCGATCCGCGGCTTCGGAGCGCGTTCGAACTTCGGTATCCGCGGGGTCAAGATCCTCGTCGACGGTATCCCGGAAACATTGCCGGACGGCCAAGGCTCGGTCGACGGCATCGATCTCGGCGCGACGGAGCAGATCGAGGTCATTCGGGGCCCGAGCTCCTCGCTCTATGGCAACGCGTCCGGCGGCGTGATCAGCTTGACGACCGAGCCGCCGCCAAGCGAACCCTTCGCCGAGGTGCACGCGTCGGCCGGCCGGTACGGCTACCAGCGCGTCCAGCTCAAAGCCGGAGGCAGCGGAGAGCGCGTCGGCTATCTTCTGAACGTCTCCAATACCGAGTACGACGGCTACCGCGAGCACAGCCGTTTCGAGAATCGGCAGCTCACGGGCCGCTTCACGGTCGATCTCGGCGAAGATCGCGAGCTCCTTGCCGTCGTGAACCTCACGGATCAGCCGGTCTCGGACGATCCGGGCGGATTGACCGCGGCGGAGGTCGCGCAGAATCCGCGGGCGTCGCATCCGAGGGCGCAGGAATTCCGCACCGGCGAAGCGCTCGATCAGCAGCGTATCGGTTTCGTCTACACGACGCCGCTCGGCGACGGTCATTCCCTTTCAGTGCGCAATTACTACGTCTGGCGCGATTTCGAGAACGCCTTGCCGATTCCGGGCGCGAGCGGCGGCATCGTGCACTTCGAGCGGTTCTATGCCGGCGGCGGCGTGAGCTATACCTACGACGGCTTCTGGCTCGATCGTCCGAACCGGCTCGTCGTCGGCATCGACTACGACGACCAGGACGACGATCGCCGACGTTTCTTCAACGTAGGCGGCGAGCGCGGCGACATGGTGTTCGATCAGAACGAGAGCTTCCGCAGTGTGGGCCTGTTCCTGCAGAACGAGCTCTCGATCAACGAGAGCTTGACCCTGACGATGGGCCTCAGGCTCGACGAGATCGAGTACGAGGTCACCGACCGGTTCTTGTCGAACGGCGACGATTCGGGGCGCCGCAGGCTCGACGGCACGAGCCCGATGGTCGGGCTCACTTACATCGTCTCGCCGAGCTTGAGCGCTTACGCGACGTACTCGACGGCATTCGAGACCCCGTCGACGACGGAGTTCGCGAACCCGAGCGGCGGCGGCGGGTTCAATCCGCTGCTCGAGCCGCAGGAAGCCGAGAACTTCGAGGTCGGTATCCGCGGCCTGATCGGGAACCGGCACCGCTACGACCTCGCGTTGTTCTCGATCAACGTCGACGACGAGCTGATCCCGTTCTCGCTGCCCGGCGAGACCGGAAGGGTTTACTACCAGAACGCGGGACGCTCTAGCCGCGATGGGCTCGAGCTCTCGTTCGTCACGCAGCCGCTCGACGGTTTTCAGGCGACGTTCGCGTACACGTACTCGGACTTCGAGTTCGACCGGTTCGCCGATCTCGGCGGCGCGTACGACGGTAACATGATCCCGGGCACCCCGAAGCACCTCGTCTTCGGCGAGCTGAGCTGGTGGCACCCGCGCGGCTGGTTCGCCTCGTTGGACGCGCTCTACGTCGACGATCAGTTCGTGAACAACGCGAACACGGTCGTCAACGACGCGTACACACTGTCGAACCTGCGGCTCGGTTACGAGCACACGACCGGCTCACTGATCGTGATGCCGTATATCGGCGTCAACAATCTGTTCGACGAGTCGTACAACGCGAACGTCAGGATCAATGACGGGAACTCCAGGTTCTTCGAGCCCGGTCCGCGGCGCAACGTCTACGCGGGCGTCTCGGTGAACTGGCGGTACTGATCGAGAAGTCGCGGAGCGCGCCTCGGCGGCCCGCCGCGCAGAGCCCGCGTTCGCGGGCCCCGCGCGGTAGGAATACCGGGTCAATAGCGGATGATCGAGCGGATGCTCTTTCCTTCGTGCATCAGGTCGAAGGCCTTGTTGATATCCTCGAGGCCCATTTCGTGCGTGATGAACGGATCGATCGCGATCTCGCCCCGCATGTATTGATCGACCATGCCCGGAAGCTGGCTGCGCCCCTTGACGCCGCCGAAAGCGCTGCCGCGCCAGACGCGGCCCGTGACGAGCTGGAACGGCCGCGTGCAGATTTCCTGGCCGGCGCCGGCGACACCGATGATCGTCGACTCCCCCCACCCCTTGTGGCAGCACTCGAGCGCCGCGCGCATCAGCTTGACGTTGCCGACGGCTTCGAACGAGTAATCGACGCCGCCGTCCGTCATGTCGACGATGACCTCCTGGATCGGCCGGTCGTAATCGTTCGGATTCACGAAGTCGGTCGCGCCGAGCTGGCGGGCCATCTCCTCCTTCTCGGGATTGATGTCGATCGCGATGATGCGCGACGCCTTCGCCATCACCGCACCCTGAATCACCGAGAGCCCGACGCCGCCCAAGCCGAAGACCGCGACGGTCGAGCCCGGCTCGACCTTCGCGGTGTGCAGCACCGCGCCGATGCCCGTCGTGATGCCGCAGCCGAGCAGGCACACCTTCTCGAGCGGCGCCTCCTTGTTGATTTTCGCGACCGCGATCTCGGGCAGCACCGTGTACTCCGAGAACGTCGACGTGCCCATGAAGTGCAAGATGCGCTGACCTTTGATCGAGAACCGGCTCGTTCCGTCCGGCATCAGCCCCTGCCCTTGCGTGACGCGGATCGCTTGGCAGAGATTCGTCTTCCCGGACGTGCAAAATTTGCATTGCCCGCATTCGGGCGTATAGAGCGGAATCACGTGATCGCCGACCGCGACGCTCTTCACGCCCTCGCCGACCTCCTCGACGATACCGCCGCCTTCATGACCGAGAATCACCGGGAACGCGCCCTCCGGATCGTCGCCGGACAGCGTGAACGCGTCGGTATGGCAAACGCCGGTCGCAACGAGCCTCACGAGCACTTCGCCGGCCTTCGGCCCCTCGATATCCACCTCCTCGATGGACAACGGCTTCCCCGCTTCCCACGCCACCGCCGCTTTCGCTTTCATCGATCGCTTCCTCTGGGTTGACGTTGTAATCGTGTGCCGATCATTGTATGAAGTGGCCGCTGCGCTGTCGCCCCCGCCGAATACCCGCATGACGCTGTACCTCGGAGTCGGATCGAATCTCGGTGACCGCCGCGCGCATATCGCGCGGGCGCTCGCGGCGCTGCCGGCCGCGGGGATCGACGTGCTTGCGGTATCGCCGGTCGTCGAATCGCCGGCGCTGCTGCCCGACGGCGCGCCTCCCGAATGGAACCGGCCGTTCCTGAACGCGGCGATCCGCTGCCGGACGGCGCTCTCGCCCGAGGAGACGCTCGACCGCCTGAAAGCGATCGAGGCCGATGCCGGACGGGACGCGACCGCCCGCTGGGCGCCGCGGCCGCTCGATCTCGACATCCTGCTGTGGGGTAACGAGCAGATCCGCACCGAAAGGCTCGTCGTGCCGCATCCCGGCATCGCGGAGCGGAGCTTCGTGCTCGCGCCCCTCGTCGCGCTCGATGCCGCGCTCCGCGTGCCTGGGCTCGGCGGCAGGACGGTGCTCGAGCTCTCGCAGGAGCTCGCTCATCGGATCCCGCTGTGGATGGGCATCGTGAACGTGACGCCCGATTCGTTCTCCGACGGCGGCGAGACGGCGACGTGGGCGGCCGTCGAGCGCAAGGTCGATGCGATGATCGACGCAGGCGTGCAGATCGTCGACGTCGGCGCCGAATCGACGCGCCCCGGCGCCCGGCCGCTATCGTCCGACGAGGAATGGGCGCGGCTCGCGCCGATCCTCGAACGGCTCGTCGAGAAGCTCCGGCAAGTGCCGCTCGCGCCGCGGATCAGTATCGACACCTATCACGCGGACGTCGCGCGCCGCGCGCTCGACCTCGGCGCCGAGATCATCAACGACGTCGCCGGGCTCTCGTCGCCGGAGATGCTCGAGGTCGCGGCCGGATGCGACGCGGATTTCGTCGCGATGCACAGCCTCACGGTGCCGGCGGACCGTGCGCTCACGCTGCCGCCCGATTGCGATCCGGTCGACGAGCTGCTGCGCTGGCTCGACGCGCGACGCGACGCGTGGCAAGCGGCGGGGATCGATCTGCGGCGTATCGTCTTCGATCCGGGAATCGGCTTCGGCAAGAACCCGCTGCAGTCGCTCGAGATCCTGCGCAGCGTGCGCCGCTTCCACGGCACCGGCCTGCGCTGCCTGATCGGGCATTCGCGCAAATCGTTCATGGCCGGGCTGACCCGGCAGGACGTCCGAGAGCGCGATCTCTTCACGATCGGCGCGTCGCTGCAGCTCTGCGCGCAGGGCGTCGACGTGATCCGCGTGCACGATGCGGTCGCGCACGTCGCCGCATACCGCGGCTGGGCGCACCTGCTGCCCCCGGGCTGACCGCGGCGAAACCGCGCCGTCAGCCGAACGACGGCGCGCCGAGGACCGCGAGCAGGGCCTTGGCCTTGTCGAGCCCTTCCTGGTATTCCTCTTCCGCGACCGAATCCCAGACGAGACCGCCGCCGGCCCATGCGTAGATTCGCCCGCCGCGTCTGACGAGCGTGCGGATCGCGATGTTGAGGTCCATATCGCCGTCGAAGCCGATATAGCCGATCGAGCCGCAATAGACGCCGCGGCGCTCGGGCTCGAGGGTCTCGATGATCTCCATCGCGCGCACCTTCGGCGCGCCGGTGATCGAGCCGCCGGGGAACGCGGCGCGCACGAGATCGAGCGAATGAGCGTCCGCGCGCAGCCGCCCGACGACCGTGCTGACGAGATGATGGACGTTCGCGAAGCTCTCGATGTCGAACAGCTTCTCGACGGTGACGCTGCCGGCTTCGCAGACTTTGCCGAGATCGTTGCGCAGCAGATCGACGATCATCACGTTCTCGGCGCGGTCCTTCGCGCTCGCGCGAAGCTCGGCCGCGAGCGCGGCGTCGCGCGCGGGATCCGCGGAGCGGGGACGCGTGCCCTTGATCGGCTTCGTCTCGACGTGCCTGCCGGCGACCTTGAGGAAGCGTTCCGGCGACGACGACAGTACGTCGAGCTCGGGCAGCCCGAGATACGCGGAGAACGGCGCGGGGCTCAAGCGCCTGAGCTCGAGGTACGCGGGCCACGACGAACCGACGACGTCGGCGTCGAAACGCCGCGTCAGATTCACCTGATAGCAGTCGCCGGCACGGATATGCGCCTTCACGCGCTCGAATGCCGCGCGGTAGCTGTCCGCGTCGAAGCTCGAGCGCACGTTCGACGTCACGGCGAAAGCAGGCGGCGTTCCGGCCCCCGGCGCGTCCGTCGGTCCGCACGCCGACACCCGCTCGACGAGGCGGTCCCACTCGTCGAACGTGCACTCGTCGCGGCCGGCGCCGACGAGCCACGCACGCCGCTCGGCGTGATCGACGATCACCGCCCAGTCGTAGAGGCCGAAGGCGGCGTCCGGCGTGCCGACGTCGTCGATGGCGATCGAAGGCAGGCGCTCGAAGCGCCGGCCGAGGTCGTAAGCGAGATAGCCGATCGCGCCGCCGGCGAACGGTAAATGCCGAGGCAGCGCCGCGGCGCGCGGCGAAGGCTCGCCGAGCAGCCGCTTCAGCAGCGCTAGCGGATCCTCGCTCGAGCGCTCGACGCCGCCCCGCGTCCGAATCTCGGATTCGGCTCCGTGCGTCGTCAGCGTCGCGTACGGCTCCGCGGCGAGGATATCGAACCGTCCCGCGTCGCTGCCGGGGAAACCGCTGTCGAGGAACACGTGCCACGGGCTGCCGAGCAGCGCAGCGAAGCGCCGCGAGGAATCCTCGTGGTATTCGATCTCGGTGATGCGTGACAAAGCGGCCTCCAGCCGCGCCCGCGGCGGCGCGAGCGGCTTGGCTCGCGCGCCCGGAACGGCGGGGCCGCAATTCTCGCAGAGCCCGGCCCCGGGCTCAAAGGTCGATGCGCTCGTGCCCCGTCCCGGCCGGGTCGATCCGCTCGCCTTTCGCGTACGCCTTGATCGCCTCGAGCCCGTACTTGATGCCTTCGACGCCGGCGCTGTCCCAGACCTCGCCATGCTCGGCATCGAACTTCAGCAGCGAGACTTCGGGATCGTCCTTGCCTCGAGGAAACCAGACTTTCCACGCGTCCTTCCACAGCCGATCGAGCAGCGCGCGGTCGCGGACGACGCGGACCGTGCCGCACAGCGTCGCAAATCGCTTCGAGCCCTGAAACGTCAGCGTCGCGCGCGGGTCGGCCTCGATCTCCGCGACCTTCGGCGAGTCGATCGCGGTGACGAAATACGCGTCGGCGTCGGGCTCGAGCTCCGCGACGGCCATCGGCCGCGCGTGGATATGACCGTCGAGAGAGCGAGTCACGAGCATCGCGTGATCGAAATCTCGAAGCACGTCGAAGAGATGCTCCTTGGGCGGGGTCGCTTGGGCCATGCCGTTCTCCTGGTTCTCGCACATGCGCTCGCGGTGCAAGACCCGTGCCCCGGTAAGTATCGGCACGGCTTCGTGTCGAGGAGTGTCGGCCGTGGGGAGTGTCGGCCGTGGGGCGCTAGATCACGCGATCGGGCCGCGTGTAGATATTGAATCGGTCTCGCTTCAGGAAGCCGACGAGCGTGATGCCGAACTCCTCGGCGAGCTGCACGGCGAGCGAGGACGGGGCGCCGACGGCCGCGAGCAACGGGCAGCCGGCCATCATCGCCTTCTGCATCAGCTCGAAGCTCGCGCGGCCACTGACGACGATGCCGTGCCCGCCGAGCGGCAGCGCCCCGGCCATGAGCCGATTGCCGATCAGCTTGTCGAGCGCGTTGTGGCGGCCGACGTCCTCGCGAACGAGCGCGATCCGTCCCATCGAGTCGAACAGCCCCGATGCGTGCAGCCCTCCGGTCTGATCGAATACGGCCTGCTCGCGGCGGAGCGCGTCCGGCAGGCCGCCGAGCGCCTCGCGCCGAATCGCAAACGGCACCCTCGCAATCTCGTAGCGGCTCTGCACCTTGACCGCCTCGAGCGATGACTTGCCGCAGACCCCGCAACTCGACGACGTGTAGAAGTGGCGCTCGAGCCGGTCGAGATCGACCGGCACGCCGCGCGCGATCTCGACCCGCACGACGTTGACGAGGCCGTCGGCGGCCGGCGGGCCGCACGGCCCAACCGACGCGATGTCTTCCGGGCCGCGGACGATGCCTTCGGTGTACAGGAAGCCGGCGGCGAGCTCGAGATCCTTGCCCGGCGTGCGCATCGTCACCGAAATGCTGCGCTCGCGGTGCTCGCCGTCGACGAAGTAGCCGAGCCGGATCTCGAGCGGCTCTTCCGTCGCGACGACATCGTTCTCGACGGCCGCCGCGTCGGCGTTCACGCCGACGCGGCGGATCTCGAAATGCCGCACGCTCTGGCGGCGCACCGCGTCGTCCAGACTGGCCGCCATCTCGATAAGCCTCGCGTCCGCTTCGCCTCCGGTCAGGCCGCGACCTGCTCTTCGGCGAGCCGTGCGACGGCCTGCGCCGCGATCAGCGAAAGCTCGATGACCTCCTCGCCGTTGCTACCCTGGCGGTAGTGGTCGACGATCTGCCGTCGCATCGCCGGCGTCCAGAAGCGCTTGAAGTGATCGAGCGTCGCCTGCACGGCCTTCTCGGGGTCCTTGCCGTCGTCGAGATTCACCGCGATCTGGTTCGCCATTCTGACCAGCTTGTTCACGTCCATACCGATGCAAACGTCTCCGTCAGCCGACCGCTTCCTCGGAGCCTGCGCGGGCTTTGCGCAGATGCTCGAGCTGCTCCTCCGTAAACGACTTGAACCGCTCCTGCCAGTCCGAGAGCTTGGTCACCTTGTAGGCCTGCACGGCCGTGACCTTGTACTCGGGGCAGTTCGTCGCCCAATCGGAGTTGTCCGTCGTCACGACGTTCGCGCCCGACTCCGGATGATGGAACGTCGTGTACACGACGCCCGGCATCACGCGATCGGTGATCAGCGCTCTCAGCACGGTTTCGCCGGCGCGGCTCTTCAGGCCCACCCAGTCGCCCGTCTGAATGCCGCGCTGCTCGGCGTCGTGCGGATGGATCTCGAGCACGTCCTCGTCATGCCACGCGACGTTCGCGGTACGCCTCGTCTGGGCGCCGACGTTGTACTGGCTCAGGATCCGGCCGGTCGTCAGAAGCAGCGGATACTTCGAGTTCGTCCGCTCGTCGGTCGGGACGTAAGGCGTCACGCGGAACAGCCCCTTGCCGCGCACGAACTCGTCGATATGCATCGTCGGCGTGCCTTCCGGCGCCTCGTCGTTGCACGGCCACTGAATGCTGCCGAGCTCGTCGAGCTTCTCGTACGTGACGCCAGCGAACGTCGGCGTCAGCCGCGCGATCTCGTCCATGATCTCGCGCGGGTGCGAGTAGCTCATCGGGTAGCCCATCGCGTTCGACAAGAGCTGCGTGACTTCCCAGTCCTCGTAGCCCGCGAGCGGCTCCATGACCTTCCGGACCGGCGAGATGCGGCGCTCCGCGTTCGTGAACGTGCCGTTCTTCTCGAGGAACGACGAGCCCGGCAGGAAGACATGCGCGAACTTCGCCGTCTCGTTCAGGAACAGATCCTGCACGACCATGCACTCGAGCGACGAGAGCGCCTTCGCGACGTGGTTCAGATCTGGATCCGACTGCGCGACGTCCTCGCCTTGTACGTACAAGCCTTTGAACGTGCCGGCGATCGCCGCGTCGAACATGTTCGGGATGCGCAGCCCCGGCTCCGGGTCGATCTTGACGTTCCAGTCCTGCTCGAACGTCTTGCGCACGTTCGCATCGGAGACATGCCGATAGCCCGGCAGCTCGTGCGGAAACGAGCCCATGTCGCATGAGCCCTGCACGTTGTTCTGACCGCGCAGCGGGTTCACGCCGACGCCCTCGCGGCCGAGGTTGCCGGTGCACATCG